>NZ_CP014263.1:5312500-5612500 GCF_001988955.1 Spirosoma montaniterrae
CTACCAACTTCTGATGAACTCCGAATGCGCAGAGGGGTGCGTGGCAGTGAGGGGCAGGGTGCTAAGGTCCTGCTCCGAGAGGGGAACAACCCAGACCACCGGCTAAGGTCCCCAAGTGAATGCTAAGTTGAACAAAGGCGGTCCGGCTGCTGAGACAGCCAGGAGGTTGGCTTGGAAGCAGCCATTCCTTTAAAGAGTGCGTAACAGCTCACTGGTCGAGCGGGGCGGGCGTCGATAATAACCGGGCATCAAGCATTTCACCGAAGCCGTGGACTTGCAGTTAGACTGCAATGTGGTAGGAGAGCATTCTGACATCAGCGAAGCTGGGGCGTGAGCCATCTGGTGGAGAGGTCAGAAACGCAAATGTAGGCATAAGTAACGAGAATGAAGCTGAGAACGCTTCACACCGAAAGGCTAAGGGTTCCTCCGCGATGGCAGTCATCGGAGGGTTAGTCGGGGTCTAAGGGGCAGCCGAAGGGCGGGACCTGAGGGGGAACGGGTTAATAGTCCCGTACTACTGTTGCAGGTCACCTCATGACGGAGTGCTGGGGGTCTTGGGTGCTGACGGAATAGCACGCTGAGCGGAGACTTCGGTCGAAGCGAAAGGCTGAAGGGGCTTCCAAGAAAAGTGGGGTGATGGTAAGCGCAACGGTACCCGTACCGCAAACCGACACAGGTAGCCGGGAAGAATATTCTAAGGTGCGCGAAAGAATCATGGTTAAGGAACTCGGCAAGATGACCCTGTAACTTCGGGATAAGGGGGGCCGTCTCTTTCGGGAGCGGCTGCAGAGAAGAGGCCCAGGCGACTGTTTACCAAAAACACAGGACTCTGCCAAAATGAAAGTTGACGCATAGGGTCTGACACCTGCCCGGTGCTGGAAGGTTAAGGGGGGAGCTTAGTCTGCAAGGGCGAAGGTTTGAACTGAAGCCCCAGTAAACGGCGGCCGTAACTATAACGGTCCTAAGGTAGCGAAATTCCTTGTCGGGTAAGTTCCGACCTGCACGAATGGTGTAACGATCTGGGCACTGTCTCAACCATGAGTTCGGTGAAATTGTAGTAGCGGTGAAGATGCCGCTTACCCGCCACGGGACGGAAAGACCCCGTGCACCTTTACTACAGCTTAGTAGTGGGTGCTGGTTGTGGCTGTGTAGGATAGGCGGGAGGCTGTGAAGGGGTGTCGCCAGGCATCTTGGAGCCAACCTTGAAATACCGCCCTTTCACAACCGGCGTCCTAACCCTTTATGGGGGACATTGCTTGGTGGGTAGTTTGACTGGGGTGGTCACCTCCGAAAGGGTAACGGAGGTTTCCCAAGGTCCGCTCAGGCCGGACGGTAATCGGCTGGGGAGTGCAATAGCAGAAGCGGGCTTGACAGTGAGGCAAACAGGCCGATCTGGTGCGAAAGCAGGGTATAGTGATCCGGTAGTTCCGCATGGAAGGGCTATCGCTCAAAGGATAAAAGGTACGCCGGGGATAACAGGCTGATCTCCCCCAAGAGCTCACATCGACGGGGAGGTTTGGCACCTCGATGTCGGCTCGTCACATCCTGGGGCTGGAGAAGGTTCCAAGGGTTCGGCTGTTCGCCGATTAAAGTGGCACGCGAGCTGGGTTCAGAACGTCGTGAGACAGTTCGGTCCCTATCTGTGGTGGGCGTGGGAATACTGAGGGGGTCTGTCCTTAGTACGAGAGGACCGGGATGGACCAACCGCTGGCGGATCGGTTGTCTGGCCGCAGGCACGGCCGAGTAGCTACGTTGGGTTAGGATAAGCGCTGAAGGCATCTAAGTGCGAAACCGGCCCCAAGATGAGTGTTCCGTGTGGTAAGGGTTGTTGGAGACGACGACGTGGATAGGGTGCAGGTGTAGGCGTGGAGACGCGTTGAGCTGAGCACTACTAATGAGCCCGAGAGCGTATGGTTTGTGGCAGGTTGAGGGGCAGGTGGTTGGCGGGGTTTGGTTATGGATTTCTTTCTGTAGGGTAAAAGACAAGCAGGTACGGCGATAGCGCAGGGATGCGGTATCGGCAGAAGAGCAAAGAGTCAGGCTGGTGCTGGTCGGGCGGGTGCACACCTCTATCCATTCCGCACAGAGCCGTTAAGCCCCGTACTGCCGATGGTACTGCCGTCACAGGTGGGAGAGTAGGTAGGTGCCACCTGACTTTTTTTAGGATTGGGTCGAGTACCCGGCAAAGCGAGCTGATTCAGCTCGCTTTTTTTTGTTTATAGCTATTCTGAGAAGCATCTACTTTTATATAATCAGTATAACAGACATTTTTACCTGTTTCTTTAGTGATTAAGTTCCATGAATTAGACAATCCAATCATCGATTGTTATACATTTGTAATCCTTACATTCGTTTTATTTGAAAGCTAACTTTATCGTGTAATCATGAACAGAAGAGACGCCTTAATGCGGGTTGCCATGCTGGCGGGGGCAACTGTATCGCTGCCTGCGCTGGCTGATACGCTCGAAGCTTCAGCGGCCCAGCGCGTTCTTACTGGTAAACCAGTTTTGTTTACGGCTGATCAGGACGCTACGGTGGCGGAATTGGCCGAAACAATTATTCCGACAACCTCTACGCCCGGTGCAAAGGCCGCTAAGGTGAATGAAATCATTGATGTGATTCTGAAAGACTGTTACAAACAGGAAGATCAGCAACGATTCCTCGATGGGTTGACGCAGACGAACAAACTCAGTCAGGAGACATATGCGAAGGCATTTGTACAATTGGACCCGACTCAACGCATTGACATAGTCAAAAAACTGGAGGCTGATGCCAAACGGCAAATTGCTGAGATGAACAGCGCGAAGGCCGCTGCAAAAGTAGAAGGTGGGCAGGCTGATTTGCAGGTCCCTGACGCTAAAAAACGTTATACGCCCTTCTTTACTATGTTGAAGGATTTAACGCTGACGGGGTACTTCACGTCGGAAGTTGGCGCAACACAAGCGTTAGAGTATGTAGCCGTTCCGGGACGTTATGAGGGTTGTGTACCTCTGAAACCTGGCCAGAAAGCGTGGGCAATCTAAATCGGTAGTTGTGACGTTATCAGGTTTTATAGTATGCCGTGCGACACGATAACTATACAAACCTGTGATGTTAAAACACTATAACTTTTTTATAGGATGAATCTAAATATCGACGCAAAAAAAGATATGACCTACGACGCTATCGTTGTAGGGTCAGGTATTTCGGGCGGTTGGGCAGCTAAAGAATTAACTCAGAAGGGTTTGAAAGTGCTGATGCTGGAACGGGGGCGCGATGTGAAACACATTGAAGGCTATCCGACAGCAACAAATAATCCCTGGGATTTTCCACATCGGGGGCGCGTTACTGTGCAGGCGGCTGAAGAATACTGGGCCAACATGCGTACAGGCTACACTGCCAATGAAGAGTGGCGGCATTTTTTTGAAAACGATAAGGAACACCCTTATCTGGAGAAACGAAAAGTTGATTGGATTCGCGGCTACCATGTTGGGGGTCGCTCGTTGATGTGGGGGCGGCAAAGCTACCGCTGGAATAAAGAAGATTTTCTGGCGAATGCTAAAGAAGGGGTTGGTATCGACTGGCCGATTCGTTACGAAGATCTCGCACCGTGGTACACATATGTTGAAACATTTGCCGGTATATCAGGTAATAAAGACGGTCTGGATGTCTTGCCCGATGGTAACTTCCTGCCCGCCATGCAAATGAATTGCGTGGAGAAAGAGGTAAAAGCTCGGGTCGAAAAAGCGTTTGGAAAACGTAAAATTACGATAGGTAGAACCGCCCACCTTACCGATCCTAAGCAAATACACTATGATTTGGGCCGGGCGGCATGTCAGTTCCGTAATCAGTGTATGCGTGGTTGCCCGTATGGAGCTTACTTTAGTACACAGTCAGCTACCCTCCCGGCAGCCGTGAAAACCGGTCGGTTAACGCTACGCCCCGACTCGATTGTATCGGAAGTATTGTATGATGAAAAGAAAGGGAAAGCAACCGGGGTTCGGGTTGTTGACCAAAACACGAAGCAGGTACGCGAGTACTACGCCCGGATTATCTTTCTGAATGCATCGGCGTTTGCCAGTACGTATATTCTGATGAACTCCAAATCGAGCCGGTTTCCGAACGGAATGGGGAACGAATCTGATCAACTGGGCCGTAATATAATGGATCACCACCTCGCTGCCGGCGCATCAGGTACATTTGAGGGCTTGGAGGATCAGTATTATTACGGACGCCGGGCTAACGGGATCTATATTCCACGTTATCGAAACTGGAACGGCGATAAGCGGGATTACCTGCGTGGTTTTGGTTATCAGGGCGGGGCGAGTCGGGCTGGCTGGAGCCGGGGTAACGGCATGGAAGGATTTGGTGCTGATTTCAAAGAAAATCTTACCAAACCCGGCCCCTGGACGATGGGTATCGGTGGTTTTGGCGAAATGCTGCCCGATCCAAATAACCGTATGACCCTTTCGCCCGACCAAAAAGACAAATGGGGCTTACCCGTTATTGTGTTCGATGCCGCCTATGGCGAAAACGAGCATAAAATGCGGCAGGATATGATGAACGACGCGGCTGAAATGCTGGAAGCGGCTGGCGTGAAAAACGTTACACCTTATAATGACAAGACAAAAAATCCGGGCATCGGTATTCACGAAATGGGTACGGCAAGGATGGGGCGTGACCCCAAAACGTCGGTGCTGAATGCTCATAATCAATTGCATACGGTGAAAAACGTATTTAATACCGACGGTGCCTGTATGACTTCAGCTTCCTGTGTGAATCCATCGCTGACATACATGGCCCTGACGGCTCGCGCGGCTGACTTTGCAGTCAAAGAGATGAAGAAAGGAAATCTTTGAACATTGGGAGTTTAATATGTACTAAAAATAGGCCGTTAGCAGCGGCCTATTTTGATTTTTAAGGCCAGATAACGAAAAATAATAACTAAAATCTAACATTTCTATAGAGTAAGTGTTTAGTATATGACAAGGTTAAAAATAACTTACTCAACAAATGAAAAAAATCATAATGATGGGCTGGATGCTGGTAGCTGGCATAGCCCTCAACGCAAACGCACAAACTACAAACTCTGGTACAACAACCGGCTCTGGCTCAACTGGAACAACGACGGGGACGTACTCTAATGGCACGAACACCGGAACAAACACCGGCACCTACCAGACTCAGCCACCGACAACAAACTCGGGTACAATGCAGCAGGGTACTACCACCGGTCAAACCCAGCCTCCTACCACCAATTCGGGTACGATGCAGCAGGGCACAGGCACAACCGGTACAGGTAGCCAATATAATAATGCCGGAACAGGAAACTCGTCGAGTAGTACAAATTCGGTGAATGACCGCACCTCAACAGGTACATACTCAACCGGCACCGGGTCAATGCAAAATGGTTCAACCACGCGCACCAACGACTCGATGAACACAACCGACCGGACTAACACCGGATCGACAGGAAACACAAATCGACGGACGAAAAGCAGAAATAGCAACTCGTCGACCACAACAACGACCAATCCACCAAGAAAGTAATTGGTGATTGATAAGAAGAAGGGAACCGACTTGCAAAAGGTCGGTTCCCTTCTTTTTTGTATGTATAACTATAATCAGATAAGTTAAACTGTTTTTTTATAAGTTTTTGTTCAGTGTATCTACTCCGAGAGAATGGCATGATTTGTGCGGAAAATGGCACCACCCAGTGATATAAAATAAATGGACTGTTTACACATTTCTACATACAGATTTACGGGTAGAATTAGCGGAAAAAGACTACGACTTCGTTAGAGTTGATTAAACGCTAAAGGCTTGGCATGAATTTCGTCAGCTATCTGATGATTTCAGATATACTATGACAAGACGACTACCAGCTAAATTTATTTATCGGTATGCATGGTTAGTTGGTGGCCTACTAATCAGCATATCGGCTTTGGGTAGTTCGGGGGTGGTGGCTGATACATGCATTCATCCGCAACCACCGCTTATCAAGGGTAGTGGTACGGCCATTTGCCAGGATGAGCCGGTAACGCTCCGTGCGACCAATTGTGATGGAACGGTAGTTTGGTCGAATGGTGAAGTAGGTAATTCAATTACGGTTCGCCCTCAGCAAACAACCCGATATACGGCTATTTGCCGTGCCCAGTTGGGGTGCATTAGCTGTTTTGCCGACGTTTGGACTATCACCGTAAATACGCCTTTGGCACCTGTTGTTGTGGCATCGGCGGCTACCGTTTGCCCAGAGTCAGTGGTTTCATTGACCGCAACAAATTGTTCGGGTACAGTTCGCTGGCTCGACCAAAACGCAACGGGCGCAGTTTGGCAGGGGCAACTTCGGCAAACAACAACATTTCGGGCAGTATGCGACTATAAGAATTGTCTCAGCAGTCCATCGTTGCCAGTGTCGGTGCAAACGGCAGCGCCCGCAACGCCTGTTGTTTCAGTAGACAAGAACGCTGTTTGCGCCGGGCAACCTGTTCGGCTCACAGCATTGGGGTGTTCAGGCGTAGTGCGTTGGTCAGATGGTGGCATCGGACAAACACGCACAGTATCGCCTGATAAAAATACAACTTACCGGGCGTTGTGTGAGTTGGGAAACTGCCGGAGTGATAGTTCGCTGGCGCGGTATGTATCGGTCAATGCAACTACGTTATCGCTCCCCCAACAAACAGAGTTAACAAATCGCTGCCCGTTCCAAACCGCTGATTTGACGCGGTCAATCGACAGTCAGATTATCGGAAATTCCATTACATCGTACCTGTTTAAGAAAGAAGCTTTTCTGAGTAGCGATGATGTACAATCGCCGGGAGCTGCACTGGCCGGGGTGTATTACGTCTTCGGGCGCACTGCCGATGGGTGTTATACTGAGCCAATGGCCGTGACGGTTCGCATAGATGCCTGTCAGAATAGTATATCACCTTGCATGAGTAATCCGGCTACCGTAGTGGCTCGTATCGATTCGATGAACTGGTCTAAGGGCGTTGTGTATGTACGGGGTAAACTGGGCGGGTCGGCTGAGCGAGCCAGTTGGCAGAGCAGCGGGGGCGGTTTATTTACAGACACCGGGCTGCAAACGCGCTACTTGTTGTCGGAAATTGACCGACAGCGCGGGACTGTGGCGTTTACGCTAACGGTTGCCGACCCCGATGGTACTGGTCCATGTGTTGGTGCAACAGATCAACTAACCGCCGTTAGAGCAGAATCGTCGCGTTTGTTGACAGAAGCAGGTAAGCAGATAACGGACAAGTTAACGTCTGGAGCGGTTGTGGCTGTTGATGAGAGTGGGGAAGGCGTTTTTATTCCAGAGGGTTTCTCGCCCAATGGCGATGGTATTCACGACCGTTTTGTGATACAGCGCGTACCACCAGACGTAGTTATTCGGCTGGAGGTGTATAACCGCTGGGGGCATCGCGTGTACATGAATAACGCCTATGAAAATGACTGGGATGGTACTACAAATCAGGTATCGACCGGGACCGGACAGAGTCTGCCCGATGGAACGTACTACTATCAGGTGCGTTTGAGCGATGGGCGTGAGTTTGCGCGGTTCTTAACGTTGGCACGCTAAAGAAGCAGCAATGATTGACCAGACCATTCGTTGGAGAGTGTAAAACTACTGACAAAGTGGAGTAATAAGACGCCGATGCGTAATTATTGGACGAAAGGGATCGTAGTTTGTATGCTGTGTTTAAGCTGCCTGACAGCTTCGGCACAGATCGACTCGTTGTTGCAGCAGGCCGACCGTCTGCTGGGCTGGAAAGCGTATGGCCGGGCAATTGATGCATATACACAGCTACTTACTGAACAGAGCGATCAGCTCACGCCCGCTCAGAAAGCAACGGCGCAGGGCCGGTTGGCCTATGCCTACCAACAAGTGGGCGATGGTAGTAAAGCCGAGCGCTACTATCGGGAAGCTCTTGCGAACAGCCCTGCCGAAGACCCCCAACAAATACTCCAGTTTGCCAAGACCTTAGCCAGTAACGGTAAATTTCAGGAAGCACAGCGGCAATTTGAACGATACCAAAAACTGAAAGAAGCAGCTCCCTCCCGGCGTCCGTCGCCAGTGCCTACCGAATCGGCGGGCGGTAGCGAACGCAGCGAGTCAGTGCGTTATCGGCTCGACTATCTGGCCCTGAACTCAAAACGGGAAGATTTTAGTCCGGCTTTTTATCAGGATGGGTTAGTCTATGTATCGGGGCTGAAAGGTAACGCCACTATCGAAACCACCGGCAGCGGGGGCGGAGCCGGTTATCTCAATCTGGTGTATGCACCAGACCGGCGAGCCTTAAAAGCCAGTAGTATTATCAATGCCGATGGCAGTACCAGCACGGTTCCCAGAGAACGCTCCCGCTCCGAGCGAACCGTCGGCAATGACCATTATACGCGCCCGACTCCCAATGATTCTTACACAGTGCCTAATTTTGACGCGGGCGTTAATATTGCCGCCGGGTTGGGCTATTCTCCACGGCCTATCGACCCCGTTCGCGAGTTCAGTAAAAGCCTTAACTCGCGTTATCATGAAGGCCCGGCTACATTCTCGCGCGATGGATCACGAATTATTTTTACCCGAAATAATTACAATGAAGGCCGCGCCCGGAAAAGTGCAGAGGGGGTTAATAAACTAAAACTATATACGGCTCGCCAGCAAAACGGCACATGGGTCGATATTGAAGAACTCCCGTTTAACAATGACGAATATTCGGTGGGGCATCCTACACTGAGCCGCGACGAGCAGTTGTTATATTTTGCGTCTGACATGCCCGGCGGTTTTGGCGGTACTGATATTTACGTAAGCAAATGGCAGAATGGAGAGTGGGGAAAGCCTCTTAACCTCGGCGAAGCAATCAATACAAAAGGTAATGAACTGTTTCCGTTCGTTGACGACGCCGGAAATCTTTACTTTTCAACCGACGGACGCCGGGGAATGGGCGAATTAGATATCTTCTTTGCTTCGGTAGTCGGCGGAACCCGCGTACAGAGTGTTCAGCATCTGGACGCGCCTATTAACTCTCCCCAGGATGATTTCGGATTGATTACCGATGCCACTCGCCAGGGCGGTTATTTTAGCAGCAATCGGCGCGAAGGCAACGACGACATTTATCGATTCGTGCGCGAAAGTTCATTGTTTGGTTGCCGCGACCTGACCATCCGGCTATACGACACCCAGAACGACCTGCCGTTAGACAGCGTAACCGTGATAGCCAAAGCGCGGGGCGAGGGCCGGGCCGATCAAACGCTCGTGACCGACGTAAACGGCTATATTCAGCTTTGCTTAGAAGCCAACAACGATTTCACGTTCCAGGCCAGCCGCGATGGGTACGTAAACTCGACCGTTGGTTTCTCGACCCGCAACTTAACCGACGACCAGCCGAGCCAGCTTGAAATGGGCATGTTTAAGCCCACTATCATAATGGATACTGTAACGACCTACGTCGAACCAGCCGGGCCGCTCACCCGCTCACGGGTGCGCGGAGTGGTGTTGAGCGAACGCGACCGTAGACCGCTCGAAGGCGTAACGGTTCGGCTTCGCAACGACTGCGACCGTAGCCAGCGCGAGTATGTAACAGGGGCCGACGGTCGGTATGTATTTGATCTGGTAGAAGGCTGTGATTATACACTGATAGCCTCCAAAGCCGCTTTTGGAACGAATACGAATCGAATAAAACGATTGCCCAAAAAAGCGAAACCTAAAGAATTGTCGGCTGATTTGCGCATGTTAAGCGTGGGAGACGTGGTTACGATTGACAATATTTACTACGACTTTGGCGGCTACAACCTGCGTCCCGATGCCGCCCGCGAATTAGATAAGATGGTGGCGACCATGCAAAAATATCCGACCCTTATTATCGAGATCCGGTCGCATACCGACAGCCGGGGCGACGCGGCCCGGAACAAAGCCCTGTCGGAGCAGCGGGCCAGGTCAGTTGCCAGTTATCTGGCAGCGAAGGGAATCAGCCGCAAACGCATGACCGCTATTGGTATGGGCGAATCGCAGTTAGTAAATAACTGTACCGACGACGTGATCTGCACGGAGGCCGAACATCAGCGCAACCGCCGAACTGAATTCCGGGTGGTCGAAATTAAGTGAAAAGTGAAAAATGAAGCATGAAAAGTGAGAATACTCGCGGCTATCCCGTATTTTTCACTTTTCACTTTTCACTTTTCACTTTTCACGTTGATTATTTTCCCCAACGCAAAAATCAACCTCGGCCTGCGTATAATCGAAAAGCGGCCCGACGGTTTTCATAATCTGCAATCGTGCTTTTACCCGGTCGGCTGGAACGACGTGCTGGAGATAATTCCTGCCGAAACGTTTCAATTTAGCAGCAGCGGACTCCCCATTCCGGGCGACGATTCGACGAACGTAACCAATAACCTGTGCGTTCGGGCGTATAAACTGCTAAACGCCGATTTTGATTTGCCCCCCGTACACATCCACCTGCACAAAGTGGTGCCTATTGGTGCCGGGCTGGGCGGTGGCTCGGCAGATGCAGCTTTTGCCCTCCGGGTATTGAATGAGCGTTTTTCGCTTGGGCTACACGTTGATGCACTGGAAAACTACGCCCGTCAGTTGGGTAGCGACTGTGCGTTTTTTGTTCAGAATAAACCTGTTTATTGTCTCGAAAAGGGCGACGTGTTCGAGCCGATTGCGATTGACCTGACTGGCTTTCACATCATGCTGGTGTATCCTAATCTGGCGATTTCTACTGCGGAGGCTTACGCCCGTGTGCGACCTCATCTGCCCGAAACCCCGCTGCGGACGCACCTGCTGGCCCCGGTCGAAACCTGGCGAGAAACCGTTCGTAACGATTTTGAGGATAGTCTGTTTCCGGCGTACCCCGTGCTGGCCCACATCAAACAGCAACTCTATGAAGCAGGTGCCATATATGCCAGCATGAGCGGCTCAGGGTCAACGTTATATGGTCTGTTTCACGCACCGGTCGAAACGCCAAACCAATTTTCGGCCTACCGCGTTTGGAAAGGAAGGCTACAGACCGTGAACTGATTTCGATGAGCAACCTGATTACCAAACGACGAGAACCGTTCCGCTTTATGGTGTGGCTGGGTATTGCCAGCAGCCTACTCTTTTTTACGATTCTACTGGCTACTTACGTGATTCGGCGCACAGCCTCCGACTGGGCCGACGTGAAACTGCCGATGGTTTTTTTGGTGAGTACTATTGCTATTGTTCTCAGTAGCTTGACGCTGCACAATGCGAATAGTGCGTTTCGGCACGAGCGGTTTAGCAATTACCGGATGAATATGGCTACCACGCTGGCCCTCGGTACGCTATTTATCATATTGCAAGCCTGGGGGTGGCGGCAAATGCTGCGGTCGGGTGTTAAACTGGCCGGGAATCCATCGGCAGATTTTGTTTATATTATCTCCGGCGTCCATTTACTGCACATCCTTATCGGTCTGATTTTGCTGGCGGTTGTACTGGCTGAAGCCCTGCGCCGTCGGCCTTATATCGATTCGTTCGTCTACAGTGTAAACCCGCCGAATCTGCTCAAAATCAAGCTAATTACGCTGTATTGGCATTTTGTCGATATTCTGTGGGTCGGTTTATTTGTGTTCCTGCTGATTCATCAGGGGCTTGATCTGTCGCTGTCGTTATAAACATCGTTGACGTTGAACCTACGCGAAAAATTATTCCTGACGGGTCTGTTTCTCCTGCATTTTGTTGGTACGCAGGCGCAGTCGAAAGGCTATATGATTGGCGACGTTGTTGCTGATTTTCAGCTTAAACATGTAAATGGACAGACCGTTGGCTTACCGGACTACCGCACGCAGAAAGGGCTGATTGTGGTTTTTACTTCCAATCACTGTCCGTTCGCCAAGGCATACGAAAACCGGATACAGGAACTTGACCGGCGATATGCGGCTCAGGGGTTTCCAGTCTTGGCAATCATGCCCAACGACCCAACGGTTTACGAAGACGATTCCTTTGAGGCCATGAAAGTAAGGGCAGCCGAAAAAGCGTATTCGTTCGCGTATGCCATTGACGAAACGCAGACCACGGCGCGGGCTTTTGGAGCTACGCGAACTCCGCAGGTATTCGTGCTGAAAAATGCGAACAGCCAGTTTGTCTTAGAGTATGTTGGGGCTATTGATGATAACCCGCAGGATACAACGGGTATACAACGGCGGTATGTAGAAGAAGCCGTAAATTATTTGCTGGAAGGCCGCCCAGTACAGTCGCCTATCACAAAACCAATCGGTTGTGCGATCAAGTGGAGGTAGCCATGTCAAGCTTTGGCACGGCCTTTGCCAGTGGCTCAGCGTAATCAAACTACACAAACTCGTTATGAAAAAAATTCAATACTATGCCAGCGCACTGATGCTGGTTGCATCGCTCTCGTTACTGCAAAGCTGCGGTTCCGACAACAAGAATGAATCGCGTACAGAAGACGCCATGGAGCGCACAGGCGATGCCATCGAAGCGGATACGAAAGAGGCTACCGCTGAAGCACGCGAAGACATGAATGAAACTGCTGCTGATTTTGAGCGTGAGCGCAAGGAAGCGGTAGCCGAAATGAACCAGCAGAAAGATAAGTTAGATGCCCGAATCGACAACTTGCAGGCCGATATCAAGCGTCAGGGCAATAAAGTGAAAGCCGAGTCGCGCGAAGAACTGGCCGAACTCGAAGCCGAACGCAAGGAACTGCGAAACGATATCGATAAGGCACAGAACGCTACGGCGGCTGCCTGGAAAGACATTAAAGCTGGCTTCAAACAGGCTGGCAAAAATATCAGCAATGCCTTCGATAAAGCCGAAGACAAAGTTGATCCCGACGGGAAAGACGATAACTAAAACCTTTTGGCAGATATGCGAACGCCGACTCACAAATGTGGTCGGCGTTTTTTATAGGCGTTGTGTGAGGTGTTTTTTCTACAATTCCGTCTCAAATTGGCTTCAATATCAGCTCCTCGCCGGGTTGGCAGGAACGTTCTAAGGTGTTGCCCTGCATTATTTTTCCGTTGACCTGATATTGTTCGCCAAGGCCATGCACTAATCGTAACGCCCCGCCCGCCAAACTCTTCACCCGAATCTCGGCAACTTTATTATCGCGCACGGTGGCCCCGATTTGAAACGCGCCGTCGGTGCGAATACGCTCGAACGAGAGTTCGCGCCAGGTGCGGGGCAGGCCGGGTAGCACGTAAATGCCATCGTCGCGGCTTTGTACGAGCAGTTCCAGCACGGCGTTCAGCGCACCGAAACCGCCATCTAACTGCATAATTTCGCGGTTTTGCTTCTCTTTGGTCCAGTCAGGTGCACCCATAATGCTGTTGCCATTATTGTTAGCATTATGCAGCGTACCGCGTCCTTCGTTGGTGAAATTATCTTTCCAGTAATGCAGCCAGTTTACGGCGGCTTCGGACTGACCCGTTCGGGCCAGCAACGTACTGGCCCACGGTACGCACCAGCCCGACCAGCCACCGGCACCTCGAAACCGCCACGTTGTCAGGCTATTGTCTACGATTTTGCGCTGCGCCGGATTGTTCAGGTCAATAGTTGCGAAGGGGTAAATACCGGCCAAATGTGAATGATGCCGGTGGCTTCCGTCGAGGTCTTTGCCCTGCCATAAGCCAATCCGCTCGTTCGTCAGGTTCCATTCGCTCATGTACACGCCTTTTACGGTAGTGTAGAGCGGCAGTCGCTTATCAACGTCGGCCCAGCGCGGGTCGATAGGCTGACCGAGCGCGCGGGCCGCTTCGGGCAAAATCCGGCAGATGCGATGCAGCGCGGCTAACTGAAAACTGGCGTCGCGGCCCCAGGCATTTGGCCCATCGCCCCCGTATTCGGGCGAAACGGAAATGGGCAGGCTGAACCGTTTGCCGCCCGTAGCACTGCCTGACGAATCCACGCCGGGAACTTCTTCGAGCATGGCGTAGTAGCCCTCAAATGCACCGACGAGCAGGGGCCACGCCATGTCGGTCAGCACCTGTTTGGCGTCAGGCTGGTCGAGGCCGTAGCGGTAATGCTGCCAGGCCATTTGCGCCATCCAGGCCGTACAGGCGTGGTCGATAGTGCCGGTCCAGAACGTACCAACTACCCGGCAACGGTCATCAACGGCGTGGGGCAGCATCAGCGCACCTTTGCGGCCAAAGAAAGCTTCACCATTTTGTTTAAGTGTAGGCATCCAGCCGCGCATCATGGTCCAGAGCGGCCCGAAATGGCTGAGCCGGTTGGTAGCCAGTGCAGGCCAGTACATCATCTGTACATTGATGTTAAAATGATAATCGTTGCTCCACGGCACAATCTGGTAGTCTTCCATAAACGGTCCCTGCAATGCAGCCGCTACACCCTGCGGGGGCGACACGCAGGCTTGTTTATACAACCCATAGTCAACAATCTCCTGCAAAGCCGGGTCGGGCAGCGAGATTTTCGGAACAGAAGCCCAGTATTCCTGCCAGAATTGGGGTGTCGTGTTGATCATGCGTTTCGACTGACCTACGCCCGTTAAAAGTTGTTCAACTACGGATTGTTTTTTAGATACCTCTGATGCGACGTAAATATTACCATTTCGTTTGGCATACCCAATGGTAAGTGCATCGTCGCTTGGCAGTAACTGCTGAAAACCATCTAATCCTCCGTCTACAGCCATCGACCAGTCTTCAGCAGGTTTCACACCCGACTTTTCCAATTGACTTTTCGTGAACATTGAGGCTGGTACTAAACGCACCGATAGCGTTGAGCTGTTGACGAGCGGTTTGGGTAATTGCACCTCGGTTAATTCAGCATCGACGGCCTGTTTAACGACTAAATGCTCTTCAGTCTTAACAGAGGAAAGAGCAACGATTACGATCTCCCCCCGACCCATATCCAACTCGCCCCGTTTCAGTGTCCAGCCTTCGGGCAGTGTAATCTCCAGCCGTCCGCCCCCCAACTGCTGCGGATGCCCGAAGCCCTGATCGCCAGTTTTGGGCATAGCAAAAGCGCGTTTGATACCGTCGTAATCGCCCGCCTGCAACAGCCGCTTTACATCCTGGTAGGTTGTCTTCCCCGATGGCCGGCCCGCCGTAAATTCGTTCCCGCCCCGGTGGTCCCAGAAACCGGCTCGGCCAATGGTAATGTTCAACTGCCTGTCTCTGCCCCAGATCATCAGCCCCTGCGTGCCGTTGCCAAGTAGTATGCCGGTGTGTGGGCGTGTTATGGGGAAGTGCCAGACGAGCGGCTGAGCAGGCTGCGCGAAGGAGCAGAGCGATACAAGCAGGGTGCTAATGAGGAAGAAAAAAGAGCGCATAATTCCGTAAGCGGGCGAATTAATTTGTCCGCTTATGGAACAAGGAAGATACACACCGGTTTTTACTGGTATGAGCCTTGTTACCGTAACTGTTCTTCGCTATCAACCCCGTATGCGTTTTCGGGCGTTTGCCAATATGGGCCGGGTGCTGATGCAACCTATTCGGGCCGAGGGTCTTCGATTCAGCAAACTCATGGGTAGCGGCATTGACTTCGGCCTGATTCCCGACCTCTCAACCTACGTTCATCTTGGTGTTTGGGAAGATACCGAACACGCCAACGCCTTTCAGCAAACGTCGGCTTATCACCAGCTTCAGGACGGAACCGAACAGGTCAGAACGCTCTATTTATCGCCACTGAAGTCGCACGGGCATTGGGATGGCATCAATCCTTTTCCAGTTGTGAGCCAACAACCCCGGCAAGATTGTTCGCTGATGGCTGTTCTTACTCGTGCTACTATCCGCCCACGTGCCCTACCCGATTTCTGGCGACACGTACCGCAGGCCCGCCAACGACTTCGTGAACAGGGCGATAAGCTGTTGTTTGGTATTGGCGTTGGTGAGGTGCCTTTGATCCAGCAATGCACCATCAGCGTGTGGCGCGACGCTGCCGCCGTTGATCAATATGCCTACCGTCAAAGCGGCCATCGCGAAGTAGTGCGCCTGACCCGACAGCGTAACTGGTATAGCGAAGAACTTTTCGCCCGGTTCAGGGTGCTTCAGGGGGCTGAGGATATGTTCACTGCCTGATACAACGACTGATACGACTGCCGTAACAGGTTATCTATGCGCTGCCAATCGGCCTCGGTAATGGCCTCGCCCCGCTGATCGCGAAAGAGCATAGCTTCGGTGCGCAAACGCCCGTAGTCGGTGCAGGTAGCTGGCGGAACGTGGTATAAATCGGCTACGACCTGTGTCTGGAGTGCGGCCCATTCGGCGGGTGGATGCTGTTCGCGTTCGCGCCGGATTATCCACCATTCCAGTTCATTGCGAGCCGCTTTGCTTACGTCAACCGGGCGTTTGCTGAGTTGGTTGATACCTTCATAAAAAGCGTTCAGATCGGGCAATGCCCGGTTATAATCGGCGCGATTTTTCCCGTCTTTGAACACAAACGCAGCTTTGGCGGCATGATAGGAAATAACGAACGAACGCCAGAATGGCGCATGAACCTGCTTTCGGAGCAATTCTGCCGACTGCCAGAACAGCAACAGTGGCTTCCGCTCGTAATACGACCGCCACATCAGCCCGTCTAACCGGGCCACCTCGGCAGGGTCGAATTGCCGGAGATCGACTTGCCGGGGAATGAGCAAGTCTGCTACTATCCAGCCCGATAGTAACAACGGAAATAGCCATGTAAGAATACGCTTCATGAGTTTGAGAACAGCTCAGCAATATGAAGTACTCTATCAAACATACGCTCAATATGGGCGATTGTCTTTGTTTTCGAGTCAGAAAAATTGTTATTTTGCGGGCTAAATTGTACGTATATCGCGAAATGTCTGTTATTAACAAGATTAGAGAACGATCAGGCTTGGCAGTCGGCATCATTGCTGTTAGCTTAATCCTGTTTATTGTAGGGGGAGATTTGCTGGGTGGCGGAAACCTCTTCAGTGGAAATCAGCAAAAAGTAGGCGAAATTGCTGGTCAATCCATCGATTATCAGGAATATAACGCCAAAGTAGACGAACTCCGGGAACAGTTTCAGCAGCAGACAGGCCGCACCCCGGCTGAGCAGGACCTCGTTCAACTCCGCGAGCAAGCCTGGAATCAGCTTTTGTTCGAGATTGCGTACCAGGCCGAATTCGATAAACTGGGGCTGAAAGTATCGCCCGAAGAATTGATCGACATGGTGCAGGGAAATAACATCAGCCCCGCCGTGCGGCAAGCCTTTACAAACCCACAAACAGGCGTTTTCGACAAAAACGGCATCATTAGCTTCCTGAAAGGGTTAAAGAACCAACCACCCGACCGGCAGGCTGCGTGGGCTGCGTTTGAGAAAAACTTGGTGGCCGAGCGGTTGCGTGAAAAATACGAGAGCCTGATGCGTCTGTCGTCTTTCGTTACTACTGCCCAAGCGCAAAAAGAGTATCAGGCACAAAATTCAAAAGCTGATCTGAAATTTCTTCTTGTGCCATACTACACCATCAATGATACGGCGGTGAAGGTAACGGATTCGCAATTGCAGGATTATCTCAATACCCACAAAGACGAGTTTCCTGGTGTCAACAGCCGTTCTATCCAGTATGTAACGTTCTCGGTAGCTCCGTCGAAAGAAGACAGTGCCGCACTCTACGCCCAGATTAAATCGCTGGCACGGGGACTGGGTGGCGCACAAAATGATTCGACGTTTGCGCAACAAAACTCCGACGTTCGGGTGCCGCTGTACCTGACAGCCGGAGAAATGCCCGAGCAACTCCGGGCGTCGATTCCGACGTTCTCGCCGGGCGGCATCTACGGTCCGTTTCGCGAAGGCAACACCTATTTTATCTACAAATACGGTGGCTCCAAGAAAGATACGAGCTTTACGGCCCGCGCCAGCCATATCCTGATTCGCCCAACGGCACAAACGGATTCTGCCAAAGCCGATGCGCGTCGTCGGGCCGAAGGTATTCTGAAGCAAATTCAGGCCGGTGCCGCGTTTGAAGCACTGGCACAGCAGTTCAGTGCCGACGGATCGGCGCAGAACGGTGGCGATTTGGGGTATTTCAAAAATAACGGCCAAATGGTGAAGCCGTTTGAATCGGCAGTATTCGGAGCTACTTCCGAAGGGTTGATTCCGCGCATTGTGGAAACGGATTTTGGTTTCCACATCATTAAGGTGACGCAACCGAAAACCAATACGCTGTATCGGGTGGTAGGTATCGGTAAAACCATTGAAGCCAGCCAGGCAACCCGCGATGAAGCCTTGCGCAAAGCCGATCAGTTTGCAGCAGACGTGCGTACAAAAGACGCTTTCGATGCCAAGGTGAAAGAAGATAAATCGCTGATTGTAGCTACAGCCGACCGTATTCCGGAAGGAGCCTCGACCATTAACGCGCTAACCGATGCCCGTCAGGTTGTACGCTGGGCATTCGAGGATAAAACGGATGTTGGCAGTGTTTCAGAACCATTTGAAGTGGGTAATCAATATGTGATTGCGGTGCTGAACAACAAGACCGACAAAGACGACGTAAAGGTTGACGACTACCGCGCTGAACTGACCGCCAAAGTTCGCAATGAACTGAAAGCCGGGCAGATCATGGGGAAACTTGGTAATACCACGGGCACACTCGAAGCGATAGCGCAGAAATACGGGGCTGGTGCGCTGGTTGAAGAAGTACAGGACGTGAACTTAGCCACAGGCTTCCTGAAAAGCGCGGGCGTTGACCCCGTTGCGCTGGGCCGCGCTTTCGGGCAGAAGCCGGGCAAACGCTCGAAACCCTTTGCGGGCGATGCTGGTGTGCTGATTGTTGAAACCACCCGCCTGACCCCGGCCCCCGCCGTTGCTGACTATACGCTTTACAAAACTCAGCTTCAGCAGAATCAGACTGCCCGTTTAGGTTTCTATATCAACGAAGCCATCAAGGAAGCTGCCAAAGTAGAAGATCGACGGGCCAAGTTCTATTAATCACTTACTCGTTCATTATGTAAAACCCCGCTGTCAATAGTTCGACAGCGGGGTTTTTTGTGGTATAAAAGCAGATGCGAGCAGATTGCTGTTGCCTTGCCGCGTTATCAGGTGTTGCGCAGGTACGCAACCATTTTTACCAACGCTTTTGCCCGGTGGCTGATGGCGTTTTTTTCGTCCATGCTCAATTCGGCGAGGGTGCGGTCATAGCCGTCGGGCAGGAAAATAGGGTCGTAGCCGAAGCCGTTGACTCCGCGTGGTGCGTCAACAATTTGTCCATCAAAAATCCCTTCAAACTGGTGTTCTACTCCGTGTAGTATGAGCGTAAACACCGTCACAAACCGAGCTTTGCGGTTTGTTTGTCCGTTCAGCTTAGAAAGTACTTTCTGAATGTTGGCGTTAAAATCACGGCTACCTGAATAATAGGCCGAATCGACGCCAGGCTCACCGTTGAGCGCGTCTATTTCCAGCCCTGAATCGTCGGCGAAGCACGAAAGGCCGAAATGTTTCCAGACATATTCGGCCTTCTGGCGCGAGTTGCCGGGAATAGTGCCGGAGGTTTCGGGCAACTCGTCGGTGCAGCCAATGTCGAGCAGGGTTTTGAGCGTAAACGCATCACCGAGTACGGCAGCTACTTCGGCTAATTTGTGTTGGTTGTTGGTGGCAAAGCAAAGTTCCATATACAAAAAAAGCCGCTTGTGCGAAGAACGCCAAGCGGCTTGGTAAAATGTGTATGGATTACTGCACTTTTACTACCTGTATGTCAAAGCGTAAGGGCGTATATGGCAAAATTCGTTGTGCCCCACGACCCGTACCGGTAGCACCATAACCCACTTTTGAAGGGAAAATGATAGTACCCTTTTCACCCGCCCGCATTTGCAGTAACCCAGATTGTAAACCTTGAATAGAGTTGGTAGTTCCAATTGTTACTCGGAAACTCCCTGTGTTATTAGAGTCGAAAGTGCTGCCGTCCAAGCGATAACCGGTATAATTAATTGTCACATTTTTCCCCGTCGTAATCGCTGCCGAATCTGTTGGCTGTACGAGTGTTTTGATTACCCGTACACTGTCGCTGGTTGTCGTTGTTACAGTCAGGTTATTGGTGCGGATATAGTCGCGAATCTGTTCGTTTTCAGTGCGAACGCTCACAATACGCATGTCGTAGCGCACGGGCGAATACTGCGGCAACAGCAACGTGCCCACCCGACCTCCATCAGCAAAAGCGGGTACCAGTACCGAACCTTCTTCGCCTTCCTTCAATTTCAGAATAGCCGCATACTTACCTAATGTAATGCCCGTAGTTGCATTCTCGGCCAGAATCACCGACGCCGGTACATTGCCGGCAATATCGGTGCTATCAACAATGACGCCATCTAACCGGCGGGCAATGTAATGATAGCGCACTTCGTCGCCCGTTGCCGGAGCCTGGGCATTTGGAACCGTTTTGGTCGGGAAAAAATAAATTCCGTTTTCGAGATTAGTGGCCGAGATATTATTGGCCGTAATGTATGCCTGAATGTCGGCCTCGTTTTCGCGTCGTTTGCGATCAATCAAGGCTTCACCCTGTTCCTGACACGACGCCAGAAGTGCCGAAACGGCCAACAGGCTGTAGGCCCAGAAAAAACGCGATGGTGTAACAATCATAAATGCGTTGAAGAGTTTACCTCTCTGTCTAACGAAAATGAACCGCGCAGTTGTTCGTCGCGGTTCATTTTTTAATGAGTTTTAAGAAATCTACCGGCCCGGCTGTGGCATACCCGGTGCCATGCCCGGCTGCCCTTTCTGAATGTCGATCAGTTCAATATCGAACAACAGCACCGAGTTGGGAGGAATGCCCTGATTGCCGCGCGGTCCGTAAGCCAGTGTCGATGGGATAATCAGCGTAGTTTTCTCGCCTTTGTGCATCTTCATCACGCCCTCTTCCCAGCCCGGAATCACCATGCCTACGCCTACCTGAAACTGTGCGGGCTTACCACCTGCCTGCGGATTTGTACGCGAACTGTCGAATACTTTACCATCGAGCAACTTGCCTGTGTAATGCACCGAAACCGCATCGCCCCGGTTGGGGGTAGGGCCGCTGCCGGGTTGCGTCACTACGTAGTAAACACCACCCTCGGTTTTCTGCACCTTGCCCGTCAGGCCATTTTTGCTAATGTAGTCCTGAATAATTTTGGCGTCGACACCTTTTTGCTTTTCAAAATCAGCCGCCTGTGTTTTCTTGAATTCGTCTTCGCTCTGAACGTTCAGAAGTTTCACCGCTATGCCAATGTCAGTACCTTTCTGCACACCCGGAGGAAACGACTGCATAGCCCGCGCAAACAGTGAGTCGGCACTCACGTAGAACACAGCACTGTCGCCTTTGCCGAGTTTGGTCAAGCCTTCTTCATAGGAGCCTTTAAACGGTGGCACCTGCAACAACATCTGGAATGGCGCACCTTCTTTGTGCGTATCGCGCAGCACTGAATCTTTGCTGTTCATCAGCGTCAGGTGCATGGTCAGAATATCGCCAATTTTAGCTTTACGGGCATCGCCAGCATCTTCGTGAATCTGGTACTTCAGCCCGTTTTCCGTTACCTGAACGCGGTTTTTACCGCACGACGCCAGCACGGCGACAATCAGGGCGGCCTGGCCTAACTGTTTGAAAGACATGAGAAATTATTGTTTGTTATTATGTTCACTATTCAATTTGTTCAGACAACTTCTGCCAGTTGCTGCTGATAGAGCGGCAACACGTCGAGCAGCCGACGCTCGGTTTCGGCCAGCGATAATTTGGAACGACCACCAGCCGCATTTCGATGCCCACCGCCGTTGAAATGCGTACTCGCCAGTTCGCGCACCGAAAAATCGCCGACTGACCGGAACGACAACCGAATTTCGTCGACACGGTCAATCAAAATAGCCGCCATTACCACGCCTTCAACCGCCAGCGCGTAGTTTACCATACCTTCGGTGTCGCCGGTTTTTGAGCGATACCGCTTCAGTTCACTGTCGGTCAGCATGATGTAGGCAAACTTATACTGGGGCAATACTTTCAGTTTTTCGTTGAGTACGTAACCCAGCAACCGAAACTTATCGAGCGATACGTTATCGAAGATGCGCCGGTGAATGCTGCTCACGTCGATGCCGATGTCGAGCAGTTCAGCGGCTGTCCGGTGTACATCGCCCGTCGTATTACCGTGCCGGAACGAACCCGTATCGGTCATCAGACCCGCATACAGACACTCAGCGATGGGTACATCGATTAATTCTTTATCGCCCAATGCGGTAATAAGCTGAAAAATCAATTGTGCCGTGGCGGCTGCCGACGTATCCCACAACTGCAAGTCGGCGAACGATTCGGGTTCAAGATGATGATCGATCATGACCTTGCGGGCGCGGGCCTGCCGCACCAGCGGAGCCAGATCGCGAATGCGGTCGAGGGCCGAAAAATCGAGGCAGAAGATAACATCGGCATCAGCCACCAGTTGCGTTACCTGCACCCGCGATTTCTCGTTAAAATCGATAACACCCTCGTTACCGGAGAGCCAGTGCAGATTTTGCCCATAGTCGGTGGGTGTCACAACTGTAACGTGGTGGCCTTTTTTTCGGAGGTAACCCGCCAGCCCCAGCGACGAGCCCATGGCGTCGGCATCGGGGTTTTGGTGGGTGGTAATCAGCACGGTTTGGGGTTGCCCAATCAGCGTACCGATTGCGTCAATATCTTGCATACACACAGGGCCTCAGCCACAATCGAAACCCAAAAGTACGAAGAAATCAGATACCAGCGGGTATTTAGCTCCGTGCGACTTTTCATTGGAAAACCCATACCTTTGCGGCCAAATATAAGCAGGACATTATCTCTCAGAATGGCAACGAACCGAACGTTCACCATGATTAAGCCCGATGCCGTTGAGGCCGGGTACACCGGAGCAATCATCAAAATGATCGAAGAAGCGGGTTTCCGCATCGTGTCGATGAGTAAAACCCAACTGACGCCCGAGCGGGCCGGTCAGTTTTATGCTGTTCACAGTCAGCGGCCTTTTTACAACGATCTTTGCGCATACATGTCGTCGGGAGCGATTGTACCGATGGTTTTGGAGAAAGAAAACGCCGTAGCCGACTTTCGCAAGCTGATTGGAGCCACCAACCCGGCGCAGGCCGAAGAAGGCACAATCCGCAAACTGTTCGCTAAATCGCTGGAAGCCAACGCCATTCACGGCTCAGATTCTGACGAAAACGCGCAGATCGAAGGCAGCTTCTTCTTCTCAGGAACCGAGCAATTCTAAACCTGGCGTCTGAACCAGGATTAGCCAGGATTTGCGAGATTAAACAGGATTTATCGCTGCGCTTACTGGATTATCAAACAAGCGCAGCGTAGAATCTTGCGGTGATCTTGTAAATCCTGGCTAATCCTGGTTCTGATGGTTCTGATGCTTCTGGTAAAACTTACAGAAATCTTTCAACTGGCATATTTCGCATTTGGGGGCGCGGGCAACGCAGACGTACCGACCGTGCAGGATGAGCCAATGATGTGCTTTCGGGACGTACTGTTTCGGGATGTAAGCCATCAATGCTTTTTCGACGGCTAAAGGCGTAGTTGCCGACAGCGGAGCCAGCCCCAGCCGGTGCGATACCCTGAATACGTGCGTGTCGACCGCCATCGTTGGCGCATTGTACACCACCGAGAGAATCACATGCGCTGTCTTGCGACCTACGCCCGGCAGCGTCTGCAACTCTTCGACCGTTGCCGGAATTTCCCCTCCAAATTTTTCCAATAGTGTCCTTGCCATGCCAACGAGGTGCTTTGCCTTGTTGTTTGGATACGACACACTGCGAATGTAGGTAAAGACTTCATCGACCGAAGCCGCTGCCAGCGACTCGGGTTCGGGAAAACGGGCGAACAGCGCGGGAGTAATTTGATTAATTCGCTTGTCGGTACACTGCGCCGATAAAATCACGGCCACCAGCAATTCAAACGGATTAGTAAAATTCAGTTCGGTTTGCGGTTCGGGATAGTGCTGGATAAAGTAGTCAAGAAAACGGCGGAAACGCTCTTTCTTTTGCATACGAGTAAAGCGGCAGGAAAGCCGCATAGCTATAGACACACTGAGAGCTATGCGGCTTTCCTGCCACGCTACAACTAACAGCCCGCTCGATCAGCTACGAGTACTGTAACGGAGCAAGCGGGTTTAATGGATGAGAACGGGAGTAACGCAGAATGGTGCTTACGGTGCTTTCGCGGGGTTGCCGCTCAATTTTGTTCAGCAACGCACGAAGCTCAAGCGCGTCCAGAAAGAACGTCATTAATTCCGGCTCGGTCATAATTGCGTCTTCGATCAGCAGACTTTCTTCGGGCGAAGTCTCTTCGTAGACATACCGGATAACATCATCTTGGGTAAAGGTTTTTGTCATAACTCGGCGAACGTTTGCTTAGTTGCTTACGCAAATTGATTAACGCGTAACGCATACGTCCCAAAGCCGTGTTAATACTGACGCCGGTCGCATCGGCAATTTCCTGGAAACTCATTTCCTCGTAATGCCGCATGATCAACACTTGACGTTGCTGTTCAGGCAATCGCTGAATCAGTTCACGCAAATGCTCGTGTGTTTCCTGCCTGATTTGGAGCGATTCAACCGAATCTTCCGAAAATTCGAGCGTATTGAACACACTGCTTCCGTCTTCAAACACCACATTGGGGTAGCGTTTATCTCTTCGGAAATAGTCAATTGCCAAGTTGTGAGCGATCCGAATGATCCAGGGTAGAAACTTGCCTTCCTCGTTGTATTTACCCGATTTTAGCGTGTCTACGGCTTTAATAAACGTATCCTGCATTAAATCTTCCGCCACGTACTGATCCTTGACAATCAAATAAATGGTGGTGTAAATCTTCGACTTATGCTTTTGTACTAAACGAGCAAAGGCTTTCTCATTACCACGAATGTACAGGGAAATCAACTCACTGTCGTTTACCTGGGCTTTTTCCATTTTCAGTAAGACAATTAGGTAACGTAGAGTTGTGTTCCGATAGTGTATGTGGTTTGAGTTTTTACTGTGAAATTATTTGCGGCTATAAAAATAAGAAGAATATACGTTGAGTTGCAAATATACAAGGCAAAAAATTTGCCAATCAACGCTTCCGCAACATGAAATTATGCGTTTCTACTCCAAAATTTATCCAATGACACGCCCATTGAGGTTATAAACGAGTGTACGCACTCAGTGATTTGACAAAGACATGAGCGAATAGTTTATAAGCCCCGTAAAAATAGCTGAACTACGGGCAACTACAAGATTCTTTTATATTGACCGTCGGTTCCGTAGTTTTGGCCCGTAGGTATCCAACTGTATCCACGTAACATCTGATGTTAGCGAAAACTTTCGGCGCGGCTGTGTACGGCGTCAACGCCACCATTATTACCATTGAAGTCACCGTTAGTCAGGGACTTCATTTTTTTATGGTCGGCCTGCCCGACAGTGCCGTGAAAGAGAGCGAGCAGCGCGTTGAAGCCTCGCTCAAGCACCTCGGCTACCGAATGCCCCGTCAGAAAATTGTGGTCAACCTGGCTCCTGCCGATATTCGTAAAGAAGGCTCAGCTTATGATCTGCCTATCGCGCTCTGCGTCTTGCAATCGTCCGAACAAATTAGTCCTCAGCGCAATTTAGACGATTACGTTATTATGGGCGAGCTTTCGCTCGACGGACGGTTGCGGCCAATTAAAGGCGTCTTGCCTATTGCCATCGAAGCCCGTAAACGCGGCTATAAAGGATTCGTGCTGCCTATTGAAAATGCTCCCGAAGCCGCTATCGTTAATAACTTAGACGTTATCGGCGTCGAAACCTTGCAGGATGCCGCCGAATTTATTTCGGGTAAAAAAGACATTGAACCACTCGTGTGCGACACCCGCGATTTATTTCAAAGTCAGGTAAACGGCTACGAAGTCGATTTTTCGCACGTGCAGGGGCAGGAGAATATTAAGCGGGCCATGGAAATTGCGGCTGCGGGCGGACACAACGTAATTATGATTGGTCCGCCGGGTGCGGGCAAAACCATGCTCGCCAAGCGATTGCCCACTATTTTGCCGCCTTTAACCTTGCAGGAAGCACTCGAAACCACCAAAATTCACTCGGTAGCGGGTAAGCTCGGCACCCGTGCTACGCTCATTGCCACCCGACCATACCGCGCCCCGCACCATACAATCTCCGACGCGGCTTTGGTAGGTGGTGGGAGCTTTCCGCAACCGGGCGAAATCTCGCTGGCGCATAACGGCGTGCTGTTTTTAGACGAACTGCCCGAGTTTAAACGCTCGGCACTGGAGGTGATGCGGCAACCCCTCGAAGACCGCAAGGTGAGCATCTCACGGGCTAAATGGGCAGTAGAGTTTCCGGCGAGTTTTATGCTCATCGCCAGCATGAATCCTTGCCCGTGTGGCTACTATAACCACCCTGAAAAAGAGTGCGTTTGCGCCCCCGGACTGGTACAGAAATACCTCGCCAAAATCAGCGGCCCCCTGCTCGACCGGATCGACCTGCACGTAGAAGTAACACCGGTTTCGTTTGATCAAATGACTGCCAACCGCCCCGCCGAACCCAGCGAAGCCATTCGGGCGCGCGTGATTCGGGCGCGTGATAGTCAAACGGCACGATTTGAGAAGCAGAGCGGCATTTATTCCAACGCCATGATGCCGTCGCAGATGGTGAAAGACGTTTGCCAGATTGGCGACGCGGGCCGTGCGCTGCTCAAAACGGCAATGGAACGGCTGGGGCTGTCGGCCCGCGCCTACGACCGCATCCTGAAAGTCTCGCGCACCATTGCCGACCTCGCCGGTTCGGAGGAAATAAAAATTGAACACCTGGCCGAAGCCATTCAGTACCGGAGTTTAGATCGCGAAAATTGGGCAGGGTGAAATCGGGTTTGCCGAATAGATGCGCTACCTTTGTTTAGTCGTCTCGGCGAACCCTTTCGGACGCAGGGGCGTTTCCTTCATTACCTGACTGACAATCAATTCGCTTTTCGACACTCCGCGCAATGAGCGACGCCATCAAACACGAATGCGGTATTGCCCTCATCCGGCTCCGTAAACCATATCAATATTACATTGATAAGTACGGTTCGGCCCTGTATGCCGCTAATAAACTTTACCTGCTCATGGAAAAGCAGGTGAACCGGGGCCAGGATGGAGCCGGTATTGCCAATATCAAACTCGATGTGCCGCCCGGCCACCGCTACATCAGCCGGTATCGTTCTGTAGATCAGCGGCCTGTGACCGATATTTTCGAGAAGGTCAATAAGAAATTCCGAAAGTCTATTAAGGGTAATAAAGACAAAGCTAAAGATGCGCATTGGCTTCAGCAGAATGTAGCGTTTACGGGCGAAGTCTGGATGGGGCACCTGCGCTACGGTACTCACGGAGCCAACGAAATTGAGAATTGCCACCCCATGTTGCGGCAGAGCAATTGGCGTAGCCGCAACCTCGTTATGGCTGGTAACTTCAACATGACGAATGTAGACGGGTTGTTCAATAAACTCGTCTCACTGGGGCAGCACCCGAAAGAGAAGGTCGATACCGTAACGGTGATGGAGAAAATCGGCCACTTTTTAGACGAAGAGAACCAGCGCGTATTCGACCGGTTCAAGGGTATTTACGAAAACCCCGATCTGTCGGATATTATTGAAGATAATCTTGATTTACAGCGGGTTTTGCACCGTTCGTGCCGTGATTTCGATGGCGGCTACGCTATGGTTGGGATGACGGGCTATGGCGCGGCTTTTGTGGCCCGCGACCCCGCCGGTATTCGCCCGGCCTACTACTACGCCGATGATGAAATCGTGGTGGTAGCCTCGGAGAAACCAGCGATTAAAGCGGCTTTCAACGCCGAATACAGTGCCATCCAGGAAGTAAAGCCCGGCCATGCACTTATCATCGACAAATACGGCGAATACGGCGAGTATGAATTTATTAAGCCGTTAGAGAAAAAGTCGTGTAGTTTCGAGCGTATCTACTTTTCCCGCGCTACCGATCCCGACATTTATAATGAGCGCAAGCAGTTGGGGAAATTGCTGATTCCGCAGATTCTCAAAGAAATCGATTACGACCTCGAAAACACGGTCTTCTCCTATATTCCGAATACGGCTGAAACGGCGTTTTTCGGGATGGTTGAGGGCCTGGAAGAGTACCTATACAAGCAGCGGAAAAAAGCCATCATGGAAGGTATCCTGTTCGAGGAAGAACTCGACCGGGTATTGTCGTTCCGGCCCCGTATCGAAAAATTGGTCTCGAAAGACGTAAAACTTCGCACGTTTATTACCGATGACACCCAACGCGATGATATGGTGTCGCATGTGTATGATACAACGTTCGAGGTAATCAAGAAGGGTAAAGACAACGTGGTGGTGGTCGATGATTCTATTGTGCGCGGCACCACGCTTGAAAAGAGTATTTTACGAATGCTCGACCGGCTCGGCCCCAAACGGATTATCATTGTCTCGTCGGCCCCGCAGATTCGCTTTCCCGACTGCTACGGCATCGACATGTCGAAATTCAAAGAGTTTGTTGGGTTCCGGGCCGCGCTCGAACTGCTGCGCGACCGGAGTCAGGAGTACCTGATCGATGAGGTGTATGCCCAATGCGTGGCTGCCATCGAATCGGGTAATGCCATGAAAGAAAATTATGTAAAAGCTCTGTTTGAGCCGTTTACCCACGAGGAGCTGTCGGCGAAGGTCGCGCAAATTGTAACGCCCGCCGACCTGAAAGCCGAAGTGTCTGTAGTGTATCAAACGGTCGAAAACCTGCACCGGGCCTGTCCCAACCATTCGGGCGACTGGTATTTTACGGGCAATTATCCTACGCCCGGCGGTAACAACGTGGTGAATCAAGCCTTCGTCAACTTCATGGAAGGCAAGTTAGTCAGGGCGTATTAAAGTTTGAACCAGGATTAGCCAGAATTATCAAGATTAAACAGGATTCTACGCTGCGCTTAACTGCTAAGCTGGCTTGTTGTTTCTGTTTAATCTTGATAATTCTGGCTAATCCTGGTTCAGATTACTTTTTCCAGCCTAACGCCAACACATTTTTAGCGACGTTTTGGCCGTTGGCTAATCCCTGCTCGTTGCCGTGCCGGAAGTGAATGCCGCCGTAGAGCCGTGAGAGTGCCGCTTCGGTGCTAAATTCTCTAAATGATTTAAACGACCGCGTACCTAAACCCCGCTTCTCGTGCGACCGGTCGGTAAAGGCGTAATTAGCCCCAAACATATCTTCCAGAACGGTAGCTACTGCTGCCGACCCGCTCGAGTGTCCTGATGTATATTCCGGGAAAGGGGGCGTAGCTAATAAGGGTTTCCAGGCCGGGTCGATGGCCTGATTAATGTACGTAACAGGCCGCAGTAGATTAAACTTGTACTTGCAACGCCAGCAGCATATAAATGCATCAGTAGTTGCCAGGCCCACTTTTGCGTAGGTTTCGGCGGCTTTCGCCAAATTGGCTTTTTCCTGCTGCAATACCTGTGTGGCAATGGAAAGGCCGTGGCCCGGTGGGGTAAAGGTTTTGACCGGATCGTCGGACCAGAACAGCGCAATTGCCTTTTGCTCAGCCGTTAAGTTTTTACCGGTCGCATAAACTTCCAACGCCTGTGCAAAAAATGGCGACGAAACCTGGGTTGAGTAAGTAAGCGGCCCTACCGGATCGGTGGTGGCGTTTATGCGAACAAATGTCCGGTTGTTGCCCCACGTTGGCTGCATAGGAATCAACTGCGCACTGGTGGGTCGCCAAAGCCCGGCCCCCGTTGGCACTACGTAGTTACCTGGAAAATTACGCGTGTATCCTTCATGGCCGCCATCGGTTTTCGAGTAGTTGAAAATAGCCTCGCCAATGCTCTTGCCAAACGCCGTTGAGCGCGAAACAACGGCTTCGGCTACACCCGTTTTCAGTTCGCTGGCTAATGCCGTTTCGAGCGAGTCGATAGTTTTTTTATTGGCATCGGTGGTGTTGGCCCACAAGCCGCGCACGATGATTGCTTCGGCAGCATTCGCGCTGAGTGCCCAGTGGTACTCCTGCGCTGCTTCTGGGTTTGGCAACGCCGTTAGCCCCGTAAGCTGACCTGCCAGCGAACGATTGGCAGGCATACCCGGCACAGTAGCTTCGTAGAGCGTCAGTCCAGCGTAGCCAAACGCTCTCGATGTTATGGGGGGCGTATTACCTGCCGTAGTTTGAGCCAGTTTCAATTGTAAATTGGCCCATTTGGTGGCTACATCGGCAGAAAACTGATCGGCAGTTTTGCCTGGAGAGGGTGCAGGCGTAACAGCATCGTCGGGCTGCATCCGGCAGGCTTGCAGCAGTGTCAGCGCACCCAGAACCCATAATCTTGTCTGGCTGCGTGGTTGTTGGCGAACTCGATGGGTATAGGGTTTGAGTAGGGTTTTCTCCATAATCAGTTGGCAGATGCTTGAGTAGAAATGAATTTCGGTGAGACTCTAAATGAAGCATTTAGCAAAATCTCTGCCAAAATCCCTGTCGATAACAGTGATGGTATGATGAGAATCCGGAAAAGCTATGTGTGGTGTTGATGGCGGCTTTTGCCGTACATTTGAGTAACAGAACAAACGCTCCCTTCCTCAATGCGTATTCCTGAAGAAACCGTCGAACGGATTCGCCAGTCGGCGGATATTATCGAAGTTATCAACGATTTTGTCTCGCTCAAAAAGCGCGGCAGTAATTACATTGCCTGCTGCCCGTTTCACAATGAAAAAACGCCTTCGTTCAACGTAAATCCTGTTCGGCAAATTTACAAATGCTTTGGTTGCGGCAAAGCAGGTGATGCTGTCAAGTTCATAATGGACATTGAGAACATCGGCTACGGCGATGCGTTGCGGTATCTCGCTAAAAAATATGGCGTCGAGATTGAAGAGCAGGAACAAACGCCCGAAGAACTGCTCCGGCAAAACGAGCGTGAAAGCCTGCACATTGTACTGAATTTCGCCAAAACCTACTTTCAGGAAAATCTGCAAAACACCGACGAGGGCAAGAGCATAGGGCTGAGCTACTTCCGCGAGCGCGGATTCACCAACCCAACTATCGACGCCTTCGATCTGGGCTACAGTTTAGACCTTTGGGATGGTCTGCTTCAGGAAGCCACCCGCCGGGGCCACAGCCGCGACCTGCTCGAAAAAGCCGGCCTGATTCTGACTAAAGAGAATAACAAGGTATTCGACCGATTCCGGGGGCGGGTAATGTTTCCGATCCACAACGTATCGGGGCGGGTTATTGCCTTTGGGGCGCGAATTCTGAAGGCCGATAAAACCCAGCCTAAGTATCTCAACTCGCCCGAAACGCCGGTTTATCACAAAAGTCAGGTTCTGTATGGCATTTTTCAGGCCAAACAGGCCATTCGGCAGGAAGACGTATGTTTTCTCACGGAGGGTTATACTGACGTAATTTCGCTGCATCAGGCCGGCATTAAAAACGTGGTGGCCTCGTCGGGAACCTCGCTCACAACCGAGCAAATTCGACTCATTGCCCGTTTTACGCCCAATGTTACCATCTTGTACGACGGCGATGCGGCTGGCATCAAAGCTGCCCTGCGCGGCTTAGACATGGTGCTTGAAGAGGGCCTGAACCTGAAACTGCTGCTGCTACCCGATGGCGAAGACCCGGATAGTTACGTTCATAAGGTTGGAGCCGATACGTTCAAAGAACACATTCAGAAAAACTCGCAGGATTTCATTGACTTCAAAGCCAAACGCTGGCTAACCGAAGCGGGCGATGACCCAATGAAACGCGCCGAAGGCATTTCAGACGTTTGCGCCAGCATCACGCGCATTCCCGACCATCTGAAACGCCAGACATTATCGCAGCGGGTGGCGCAGGTATTCCACGTTAGTGAACAATCGGTTATTTCAGAAATCAACCGGCTACTCCGGCAACAGCAGGATCAGAAAAAGAAAGAGTTTGACCGAAACGACCGGCAGCAGCAACGCCAGCAAACTACGGCCCCACAGGCACCCGATGCGGCCAGTCTGGAAGATATTAACGCGCTGCTGAACGGGTTGGGTATCGACGCCCCCCCGCCCGACTGGGAGGCCGATACGCCCCACGCTGTGACCTCTCCGGCTGCCCCGCGCCCGGCGACAACTCGAACGTCGTTATCGTACCAGGAAGAGGAATGCATTCGATTGTTGATAAATTATGGCGCACGCGAACTCGAACCGGGTATTACGCTTTGCCAGTATATGCTCGACGAATTGCATGAAATAGATTTTCAAACGTCGCCCTACAATTTGATTTTAACGCTGTTTCGGGAAGCATACAGCCGGGGCGATATTCTAACGTCGGCTGATTTCCTGAACCGTCCACCCGAAGACGACGACGCTATTCAGCAGCAGGCTATTCACCTGACAACTCCGCGCTATGAAATCAGCGACGGGTGGGAGAAGCACGAAATTTTTGTACCGTCGGAAGAAGAAATTAGTATTTTGGCCGATGCGGCTTACCGCAACATTCTTCGTATAAAGAAAATGCTGGCCGAGCAACGAATGGCTTCGCTTCAGCAGCAACTGCATGAAGCCGTTAATTCGCCTGATGACTCAGACCGGCTTATGCTCGAATTTATGCAGATGAAGCGTGTAGAGATGCAAATCTCGCAATTGCTGGGAACAGTGATTTCGGGATAAGCAACCGTAAAAAAAGCCCCGACTCAATGAGCGGGGCTACCTTTATCAAGAGGGAAAGTGAACACTACGCTTGCGCCACCGTTGTGACGGGAGTTGTCAGTTCGGCGTCGATGGCCCGGTTCAGTTCATTCAGCATTCGGGCATGTGAATGGAGCTGTCCGGGTTTAGAGAGTTGGGATGAGCGGCCCGCCCGCTGCCCCGACATGTCGAGCATCAGCGTCAGGAGCGCATCGGTTGAATGTTGCCGCAATATTCTAAGCCGTTGCATTCGTTCGCGGCTGACGGAGGCTCGAATGCGCTTGTTTTTCTCTAATGAATTGATCAGTTCGGTAAGGCCAGTATAGCGTTGACGAAAGCCCTCAGCGGCTAATGCCCAATCCATAATTACATTCTGTATCTCGGCCAATGATGCTTCATAGCCCGACATTGGCATTGCTTCTTCCTGATTCATCTCACAAAAGTCTAAACATGTTTTTGCTGAACTGACGAACGAAAGTAGCCCCGCAATCTTGCTGAAAGCAAGCCCGTATGCGTGAAATCACCATTTTTCCGGACGAAATCACCCAAATAGTTTGAGGAATATGGGTGATTTCGTCCGGAAAAATGGTGATTTCACGCTAACTTATTTGTTAATCCTTGATACGACCTATTAGATTCAAACACCCGATACGGACGCAAACCGCCATGAACGAGTCAACACAGGCCCAGGAGGCCGCCCAGAAATTCGCACTTCGACGCCGGGATTTTTCGATTCTTGTAGCCCAGGCTGAATTATTCAACTGTGAAGTACTTAGCCAGCTATTGAAGGAGCAGGGATATAACGTAGTGGGACGCGCCATTGAGATGGAAGACACCCTGCAACAGATTCGGGTCAAGCGTCCTAAGTGTGTTATTCTCGAATCTGAAATGTCGGGTCGGCGTAGTTTCGATATTGTGCAGCAGATGCAACAGAGCAACCAGCAAACCAAGTTCATACTGTATACCAGTAAGCCCGACCTGCGTTTGGTTGCCAACGCGATGCAGATGGGATTTTTTGGGTTTCTCTATTCCAGCGACGGCCTCGATGAACTCTACCGCTGCTTTCAGATCGTGAGCAGTGGGGGGTGCTATTATAGTAGTGGCTTTATGAATCTGTTGAAAAACTACGGTGTGGAGATAATATCAGAGCAGACACGAGAGGAATTGTCGCGTTTAACCGAGCGTGAGCGGGAAGTCTTACGTATGGTTTCGTGCGGGCATACGTCTAATGAAATAGCTGATCAGTTGGGCATTAGCTACCGAACAGCCGTGAACCACAAGGCACACATTGCTAAAAAATTGGGATTAGATGGATGCCGGCAGTTACCTCGTTACGGAATTGCAGTCAAAAACTATATTTAAGAGGGAGCTAATACCAACGAACCGGGAGCAGGGTCGGTGCCGCTAAGACGCGCGTTGCCCTGCAACCACTCTCGGAACTCGTGCATTCGGGCGCGGGGAACAACAATTTCGAAATTATCGGGGGTGTTTAGCCGAACGATATATTTCCCGTTTTCCCAGTAAGCATAGCTCATAACTGCGTGTCGATTGACAATATAATCGCGTTTAATACGCATAAACTGGGCTGGGTCTAACTCCGTTTCCAGTTCATTGAGTGTTTTGCCAACCAAGTACCGACCTTTTGCCAGCTCAGCGTAGTAGAATCGGTCTTCAATAGTGAAATAGTAAACGTCATTAACTGGAAAGTCGAGTTCGCCACTGGCACCTTTGCCTTTCAGGTGAGCTAAGTAGTTCGAGTTGGTTGGCGGCTGAGGAATCGTTGCCATCAGGGCAATGGCTTTCTCGGTCACTTGGTCGGCTTGTGTTTGGGCAGCTTCCTGAGCCTCTTTACGTTGCTGAAGGTAATCTTTCAACAGGGACATGTTGAGTGCAACATAACCCATGAAAGTAACTGGAAATAGATACTTGAAGTATACAGCCCAAGAAAAGGTATACACTATGTAACTCTGCCAGTATTCTTTAAATGAGTATGTCGGAAACTGCTCCATAACGTAACGTATCGTTTGTGTTACTGGATTGAACAGTGGAAACGATACTAAAAGAACAGGCAGAAAGAAGAGCTGATAACGGGCAATATCTTTCCATTTATTGGCTACCCGGTCTATTTTAAACCATGCGTGAGTCAGATTAAGTAAGAAAATTATGGCACAAAAGGTGAAAAGTTCGGGTAATATCATGCTTCGGGCCAATGCGCCAACGTATGGCATGAAGCCACCTGCTTCGGCCATGAGCCGGACTTTAATATTGTAACCTATCGACCAGGAAACAGCTTCGATCAGCACGATCATACCAATCAGGATCAACACGCCGTTGAGCGGATCGCGTAAAAATTGCCGATTGATTCGAATCTCCTTCATGCTGTCTCTGTAATCAAAATCAGGACTAAGATACCAGTAATAATTTATTATTCCCAATAGCTTATTTAGACATTTTTGGCCGTTGATGACCCTTCGATTGACCGGTAGTTTTGTATCAACAATTCGGCGCAGAAACGCACTGCAACGAAAAGCAAAAACAAAGCAATCAAACCTCAATCAAATACCAGTCATGAAAAAGCAATTCGCCATCAAACTCACGAATCAACTTGCCACTGTTAAGACTGCCATAGCCAAGGCAGAGTCAACAAACAAACTGAATTTTTCTGATGCCGTGTGTTGCAAGGTATACGAAGGTTTCTTCAAGAAGGTTGACAGAGAGCCCGTTTTCACGCTTTAATCAGCACGGACCATGTCAACTGCACGGCAACGCTATCGACAGGAACTGACCCGTTGCGTAGAACACTTCGGGCAGATCGATCTGCAAAAAGAACGTGGTTATCTAATGAAGTTCACCACGTTCTCGGCAAATGTACAAAACATTCTGCCCTACATTTCTCAAAGTGAACATGAAACACTGTTTCGGGAGGTGTTGTTACAGCAAGTCTTCTCGACCTTCGATCAGCAATGCCTATCGGCAGGTGATTTAGTGAAGCTACGGGACGCACAGAAGCTGCTGTCGCCGTCAGATGGGCCGAAAATTTATTGTACATACCACCTTGGTTCGTACCGATTGTTGACAAGTGTGTTGTTTCGGCGGGGCGTCGACTGTGTGCTGCTGGTAGGTAGTAACATGAACCGCAATCAGGGCGATGGAATGCTCGAACATATACAGGCCCTGCGGCAAAAACACGGTTTAACCAACGTATTTCGGGTTGTGGAAGCGGGTAGCCCCTCGGTGGGTCTCACAATTCTGCGCGAGCTAAAAGCGGGTAGGTCATTGATCGTGTACGTTGATGGAAGCCCCGAAACGGCTCCACAGCCAGGCGACGAAGCATCGTTTCTGTCGATTCGGTTTGGTAATCGGCAAGTGCTGGCTCGTAAAGGGGTGGGATACTTTTCGCACGCTGCTGGTGTACCTATCGTGCCTGTGGTGAGTTACCGGGAGCCTGACTTGACGAACGTGCTGCATTGCCTGAAACCAGTAAGACCTATCAGACACAGTGACCGGGAAATGTACTGCCGTGAAGCCATGCAACAACTTTACGACGGACTCTGGGATTACCTGAAACAATATCCAGGGCAGTGGGAAGGGTGGAATTACATTCACTCATTTCTGGAACCACAGACCCATAAGCGTCAACAGGCCAAGCCGACTACAGCGCGTCCAATATTCAACAAAAACCGGTATTCACTGTGCGATTTTGAGCAGGCTCCTGTTCTATTTGATCGACAGTCATACCAAACCTACGAGATAACCGAAGATCTGCGCGATTTGCTCATGAATCTTGATGAGGTCGAATCTGTGGAAGACGTAGTTGGTGTTGAGATTTTTGGAGAGTTAGTAGAAATGGAAGTAATCTGTTAACTCATTCTACAAAAAAACGCACACAGGGTGCTTTCTATTCAGAAAGCACCCTGTGTGCGTTCAACCTGTTTCATAGTAATATTTTACTACGAAACACTGTTCACCTCTATTTCATCACCAGACTTATTTAGAAACTTAAAGTTGACAATTCCGAAGGAACTGTCTTTTACAAGTTTAACCCAAGTCTTGTATTTAACATACCACTGCATTTGTTTTGAGTAAATGCCTTTGGTGTAGTAAGCATACAGAAACGGGTGCATAGTAATTGTAATACCACGTTCGTTCTGTTTGGTTAAAATGTAGTCGAGGTTGTTTTCAATGACATCTGTAACTAACACGCTGGCCTGAATTGTGCCAGTACCACTACAGGTTGGGCAAACTTCGCGTGTAACAATATTCATTTCGGGCCGCACCCGCTGCCGGGTTATTTGCATTAGCCCAAACTTGGTCAGCGGCAAAATAGTGAATTTAGAGCGGTCAGCTTTCATCTCATCGCGCATGATATCCTGAAGCAGCTTTTTATTCTCTGCTTTTTTCATGTCGATAAAATCCACAACGATAATGCCCCCCATGTCGCGCAATCGAAGTTGCCGGGCAATTTCCTTTGCAGCTTCGCGGTTGACGCTGATGGCAGTCGCTTCCTGATCTTCTTCAGAATTCGATTTGTTACCACTATTCACGTCGATAACGTGTAAAGCTTCCGTATGCTCAATAATCAGGTAGCCCCCCCCCGGTAAGCTCACAGATCGCCCAAACAGTGACTTTAGCTGTTTCTCCAGACCAAGAGCCTCAAATACCTTCGCTTTGCCGCTGTAGAGCTTGACAATCTTCTCTTTGTCAGGAGCGATTGTATGAATGTAGTTCCGAATGTCATCAAACGATTCGCGCGTATCGACCGTAATACTCTCAAACGATTCGTTGAGCATGTCGCGCAGAATCGACGACGCCCGATTCATCTCGCCCAACACCCGGTCGCGGGGTTTGGCGTCGGCTAACGCTTTGATGGCCTGCTCCCACTTTTCCAGCGAATTTTGCAGATCGCGGTCAAGTTCTTCAACGTCTTTATCCTGGGCTACTGTTCGTACAATTACGCCGAAATTCTGGGGTTTTAGCGACGACATCAGGCGAAGCAGCCGTGACCGTTCGGCACGGTCAGTAATTTTCTTAGACAGATTTACGCCATCAGAAAACGGCACCAGTACCAAATAGCGTCCAGCAATAGAAATGTCGCAGGAAAGGCGTGGGCCTTTCGTTGAGATAGGTTCCTTCACTACCTGAACCAGAATAGGCATATTCTTGGTCAGGACTTTGTCGATCTTTCCGATCTTCTCGATAGCGGGTTCCAGCTTGCTGCCGTTGAGCCGCCCCGTTGTTACGCGTTTGGCAATTACATCCTTTACCAACCTGGTAAGCGAATTAATATTCGGTCCCAGGTCTTGATAATGCAAAAAACCGTCTTTCTCATGGCCCACGTCCACGAAAGCCGCATTAAGGCCCGACGACAGTTTTTTAACGGTTCCTAAGTAAAGATCGCCAACGGTAAAGCTGCTGTCTAACTCTTCTTCGTGATACTCCAGCAATCTCTTGTTTTGCAAGAGCGCGATCCGATCACCTTTCTGAGTTGAACTGATTACTAATTCATTACTCACAAGATGAATATACGGTTAGAATGGCTGTATAAAAAGAAAGAAGCCGCGTTCGGTCTTTACAGGCCGGCCGAGGCTTCAAAATGAGGGGCAGTAGATAGTGAGCAGTCTTCAACAGGCAGCAGACCTATCGTAAACTGTTAGCTGCCTCTTAAACTAAGTGGAGACTGCAAACTGCCTACCGCCTGCTATTTTTTCTTATGCCGGTTTTTTCTGAGCCGTTTCTTCCGCTTGTGGGTGGCAATTTTATGCCGCTTCCGTTTCTTACCGCAAGGCATTGTGTAATCGTGTTTAATGGTTAACAATATGTGTCGGCCAGCCAACTGGCAAAGCCGTTAAAAGTTGCAACGTTGTCGAGTTAAATAGTTCTGTAGTTGCTTTGCCCAGAAAAAATGCAATAGCTAACGGTACAACTTTATGACTCTGTAAGTTTACAACCTATTTTGAAAGCCGTTCTTCGTATTCGCGAATGGCGGCCAAAATTTGCGGGTCTTTTTCCTGCTGCTTCACCTGCGCAAGCACTTTTTGCGCTTCGGCTTTTTGCCCGGCCTCAGCTAAGCTGATACCTAAATAAAATTGCGCTTTTCGGCTCGACGGATTGTTGACCAGAATCTGACGAAAACGCTCAATGGCCCGTTCGTACTGATTCGACCGCATGGATAGCAGTCCCAGATTAAACAACGCCAGTTCATTGGTCGGGTCCTGCTCCAACACCTCACGCAGCAGCATAATTCCCTGCATAGGCGTGTTGGTGTTCACAAACGTCATCGCCATATTGGCTTTTGCGGCCAGCAGCGTTGGATTTTTAGCCAGCACTTTCTGGTAAAAATCGCGTGTTTTCTGACCCAGCGAAGCCGTCTTTTGCTCATCAACAGCAAACGTATACGCTTCAAAATACTGATCACCCGCCCGGAGCAAATTGCGTTCGGTAGGCTGTGCAGTAGCCAGTTGGCCAGCGTAAAAAGCCGCACTATCGAAGCGTGTCAACTCCCGAAAAACAGCAATCAGTTTCTCGGCTGTAGCTTCTTTCTGGCTCTCACCTGACGATGCCCATGCAGCCCGAAGTACGTCGATTTGCTTTTTCTGTTCGGGCGTCATCGGCTTCTCGTGCATAGCCGACCGGTCAGGCTGGCTTGGGTCGGGCGTACCTACCGATGCGGCTGCATTGAGCGAATCGGTAGTGCGCCCGCCCCGAGCCGCACTGAGCTGTTTGCCTTCGTTCCGAACCACCACTTTGGGTAGTGAGAATAAGCCTACTGTTGCCAGAACAGCTATACCGATAACAAACAGCACATACTTGTTCATCTTACTCAGCCGTTACTTTGGCTTTGTCACTGGTTTTCACCTGCTCAACAAAAACTTTCGCAGGCTTGAAACTGGGAATAAAGTGCTCGTCAATCACCATAGCGGTGTTTTGGGAAATATTACGGGCTACTTTTTTCGCTCTTTTCTTGTTGATGAAACTGCCGAACCCTCTCACATAGATGTTCTCTCCCTCGGCCAACGAGTCTTTCACCACCGAGAAGAATGTTTCGAGGGTATTGGTCACCTCGGCCTTATCAATCCCGGTCTTATCGGCGATCTCTGCAATTACGTCTGCTTTCGTCACGACTTCTTAAACTTTAACGTTTACTGTATTGTTGAAAAATTGGGTGTCAAAAACGGGACACAAAGGTAGGGCTTTCTGATGAATTACAAAAGACGGCTTTTATCCCATTTTATAACCAACGACACTTTTTTTGTTTTTATTTTGGATTGGCAATCAGACGCTAACGATATTGAAGCCGGTTTCGCCCCAACGCTCGAAGCCTGGTATGAACGCCATAAACGCGACCTGCCGTGGCGGCATACCCGCGACCCCTATCGCATCTGGCTCTCGGAGGTAATTCTCCAGCAAACACGCGTGGCGCAGGGTAAACCTTATTACGAACGCTTCATTGACGCCTACCCGACAATTGCCGACATGGCCCGCGCCGATGAACGTGAACTGCTCCGGCTCTGGCAAGGTCTCGGCTATTATTCCCGTGCCCGTAACTTGCATCAGACTGCTCGTTACGTAACCGACGAACTGGCCGGAAAGTTTCCCGATTCGTTTCAAAAGTTGTTGAAAATGAAAGGGATAGGTGTATATACGGCGGCAGCCGTTGCCTCGTTTGCCTTTGGCGAACGGGTGGCGGTCGTTGATGGCAACGTGTATCGGGTGCTGGCGCGGGTGTTTGGTATTGCTGATGACATCACGACCACGACGGCTAAAAAAACATTCGCTGCACTGGCGCAACGGCTTATTCAGCAGGCAAATGACCCAGCGATTTACAATCAGGCCATTATGGAATTCGGAGCCATTCAGTGTACGCCTGTATTGCCCGATTGTCTGTTATGTCCATTACAACAACAGTGCATAGCCTACCAGACCGGGCGGCAGCAAAAACTGCCCGTGAAAGCCAAAAAATCGCCTGTTCGGGAACGCTATTTTCAATACATAGTATTCCGAAACGGCAACAGAATTGCCATGCGCGAACGACTCGGGCGAGATATTTGGCAGAATTTGTACGAATTTTGTTGCCTCGAAACAGACGAGCCTAAAGCTCGACTGTCTGAGTTTGACTTGCCCGACATGGTAGCGGGCCTGGTACAGCAGGGAGTACTGAGCGCAGAGCCGGTTGAGGGCGTACAATTGCTGTCACACCAGCGTATCCGGGCTGTTTTTTATGAGATTGTGCTGCCTGATACAGTTACTGACACTCTGCCTATGGGTTTGCAATGGTATTCAGCAGCAGCCGTGCATGACCTGCCAAAGCCAGTTTTGATTACCAACTATTTGGCAAAAAGGTTTGGATAAGTCGGTTACTTTCAGTATCTTTAATACCTTTAAGCCCTTTTAAATTTCTGCAATAAACCAACTAAAAAACATGGCAAGTTTGAATAAAGTGATTCTGATTGGTAATGTTGGCAACGACCCGGACGTCCGGTATTTAGATGGCGGTTCGGTGGTTGCAAAGTTTAGCGTTGCCACGAATGAACGCTATACGACCCGCACGGGCGAGCAGGTCGAATCTACTGAATGGTTCCGCGTGGAGGTTTGGAACGATCAGGCGAAAACCGTTGAGAAGTATGTGCGCAAAGGGCAACAAATTTATGTTGAAGGCCGTCTGCGCACAGAAACGTATACAGACCGTGAGGGTAAAGAACGGTTTGCACTGAATGTTCGGGCTACAACGTTCCAGTTTCTGGGTGGCCCCAACGACCGGCAGGATGAAGCCCCGGCTCAGCAGCAACAGGCCGCTCCACGTCAGCAGGCCGCGCCCGCCCCGGCCCAACGCCCACAAGCCGCTCCGGCTCCGGCCCGTCAGCAGCCCGCACGTCAGGAGGCTGCACCTGCGCCAGCCGCGTTTGATAATTCCGGTGGAGATGACGACCTGCCGTTCTAAAACGTGCTGAACGCACCCGATTGTTGAACGAGATTTAAGCTACATGGACCTTAGTGATCCTCTTCCTCGACAGGTGCTTCCAGCTCAATTTGGCTGGAGCACCTATTTCGATTTATATGGCCCTTACGTGGCCCTGATTCTGCTGCTTATCACACTGGCCGGGTTGGTATCAGCCTCCGAAGCGGCTTTCTTCTCTCTGTCTCCCGACGACCGTGCCCGTTGCCGCGACAGTCAGCATACGGGCGAACAGCGTATTGCTTCTCTGCTCGACCGCCCCAAGCGGCTGCTGGCGTCGTTAGTGATATTCAATAATTTACTTAACATAGCCATTGTCGTCATCGTCACTTACCTGACATGGGAGGCTTCACAGGCATCGCACGATTCGGGGTGGCTGCTGTCGGGGGTTACGCTTGTAACTACGTTGGCTATTGTCTTATTCGGCGAAATTGTGCCAAAAGTATATGCCAGTCAGAACAACATGAGCGTGGCCCGCCGAACGGCTCCACTGGCGCAGGTTGGCCTGGCTGTGTTCAAGCCGCTGGCACTGCTGCTGGTGAATCTGAGTAATCAGGTCGATAAGCGCATCGAACGAAAGGGGTATAAACTTAGTGTCGAAGAATTGAGTCAGGCCGTTGAACTGACTGGCACCGATGCTACTGCCGAAGAAAAAGAAATCCTGAAAGGGATTGTTAATTTCAGCAATCTTATGGCCCGGCAGGTGATGCGGGCCCGGCTCGACATTTCGGCAGTTAGCGACGAACTGACATTCCCTGAGCTACTCGAACAAATAAATGCGTCCGGCTATTCGCGGGTACCGGTTTACCATGAGTCGCTTGATCAGATTGAGGGGATTCTGTACATCAAAGACCTGCTGCCCCACATTCATGAAACCGAATCGTTTGTCTGGCAGTCGTTACTGCGCCCGGCGTTTTTCATCCCTGAGAATAAAAAAGTGGACGATTTGCTACATGCCTTTCAAAAACGGCGTGTACACATCGCTATCGTTGTCGATGAATATGGCGGCACACGCGGGCTGGTAACGCTCGAAGATATTATCGAAGAAATTTTCGGCGAGATCAACGACGAATTTGATGAAGAAACGCCCGTGGGCTACCGGCGCGAAGACGAGCGAACGGTGGTATTCGAAGGCAAAACGTCGCTGACCGACGTATGCCGGGTACTAAACGTGGATGCTACAACATTTGAATCCGTGCAGGGCGATAGCGAATCGCTCGGTGGATTGTTGCTCGAATTGTTTGGGCGTTTACCCCAATCTGGCGATGAAACCGTATATGCGAATTTCACTTTTACGGTATTGTCGGCTGATGATAAACGTATTCAGGAGGTTCGGGTAGTTCGTAACTCAAACCCATAGCCCTTTTCCTTCGTTGTATTCCTGCCCAAGCCGGGCGACATCATCAGACGAATACGTCAGAAAACCACTTCGGCGCAATCGACGCAGTTTTTGCTTTTCGGCCCACGATAGCCGCCCATCGATTAAAACGCCGAAGATCAGCAGCCGCTCAAGTCCATGACGCACATCGGCAGGAGCCTGAACAAACTGCTCGACAAAATGCCCGGTCAGCGTTTGAGTGGTTTCCAGGTTGAAGCGTTCTATCAGTTTTTCAACCAGCAGGTGATGAGCGTAATTATACTGCCGTTTCATGATAGCTGCGTATTGCAACGCTTCCAGAATGAGCCGCTGAAACTGCGGGTCGTTTTTCCATTCGTCATATAATTCATTCACAAACTCCTGAATTGTTGCAGGAGCTATAACCCGAATCTGGGCTTCGTGCAATACACGCCATGATGACCACGCATTCCAGAGGGCATAAACGGGCATACCCGCCAGATCGGTTACTTGCCGAAACGCAAAACGGCCTAAAAAACGGCGGAGTAAGAACTTGAGCACCAGACTACCCAACGCGGCTTTCGCCAGGTTTAACAGAAAATAAATAGTAAGGCCCCAGCGCGGCATGGTCAGGTATGGGTCGATACCAAACCGGAGCAAGCCCCGGCTACTGCGTTGCAAGGCTGCATCGGCCAGTGCCCGCAGATGCGTTTCATACTGCGGGTCGTGTGCTCGCGGAAACTGGCAGGCTTTCATAATGGCCTTCACGCCCCGCAAGTTCAGCATAATGAGCATGTTGACCTCAATATAGACCAGCAGCAGGCCATACAAAATAGTCGTCAGTGGTAAACTATACACCGTACCGAGTATAGTAACCGACGTACTGGCAAACAGATGCGGCCAGCTATATTGCGGCCAGTACAGCAACAGAACACCCAGAACACCCACCAAAGCAGCCATCAGCAGGGTCGTAATTTTGGCTCGGCGGATAATGCGATGTTCCGTTCGGTTCAATACATACGGCTCATCGGTAGGGTGGGCGGTGTCGAGTGCCTGCCGCAAATACCGCATTGCCAGGTGGTCGAATGGACCGCTGCTGCTGTTGGGTGGCCGGGTTGACATACACGTTACTAAGTGGTGGAATTGCCTGTATAACTTCGCAATGCCCCCGGTTGTTAACAAAACCTGTATGTATCGTTGCTAATCATTGATTCACCGGTAAAAGGAAGGTATAAGCTGTGAGGAGCTGACTTTTATGGTCTCACCCAACTTTGTCAGGCCATGATGCGTACACTTGCTGCTTTCCTGATACTGGGCCTTCTGAGCCAGTCATTTGGTCAAACCACAGCTACTTCGTCGGGAGCGTCTCAGCAACGGCTACAACAGGAGATGGCCGGGGCCGCGTCGCAGTTTCTGGGAATGCTGTCGGTTGGGCAGCGGCAGCAGGCTACGTTCGCGTTTGATGATGCCGAACGATTTGTCTGGTATTTTGTGCCGCACGAGCGTAAGGGGTTGCCGCTGAAGCAGATGACGCCTTTCCAGCAATTGGCCGCATTGCGTTTGCTGAAAACCGGACTGAGTCAGCGAGGCTATACAAAGGCAACGGGGATTATGGACCTTGAAAATGTGCTGCGGGTAATCGAAAACCGCCCTCCCAACGATACATACCGCGACCCCGAAAATTATTACGTGGCCATCTTCGGCGATCCGGCTTCGAGCCAGCCGTGGGGTTGGCGGTTTGAAGGGCATCATTTAGCGACCCAGTTTGTAGTACTGACTGATGCCAACGGGAAAGAGCGCGTATTGGCCCAAACGCCGACGTTCTTTGGCAGCAATCCGGGCGTGTTGCGCTATGATTTTTAGCCGCTGACCGACGCATGGGCGACTGGCGGCTCATTAGTCTGCCACAACACAACCGCCAACTCATGCGCCCCGAAGCCGACCGCGCCTTTCAGTTACTCAACGCGCTTAATCCGGCCCAACGCAAACAAACCGTGCTGAACCCGTTGGCTTATCCCGACATCGTGACGGGCAACCAACGCCGGGCTTCGCTCGACCGCATGGACGGGCTTCGCTTCGCCGACATGGATGAAAATCAACGTGCCATGTTTCTCGATTTGGTGCGGGTTTACCTGACCAACTACCGCGTTACGCTGGCCCGGCAGCAGATGAGCAAGCTGGAAAAAGCCGGACTTGACGAACTCCGCTTTGTGTGGGCGGGCGACCTGACACCCGTGCTGGGCGAGGGAAAAGGCTGGTATTATCGCATTCATGGCCCCACCATGTTAATTGAGTACGATAACACGCAAAACAACGCCAACCACGTTCATACGGTGGTACGCGACCTCACCAACGACTTTGGCGAAGACATGCTGGAGCAGCATTACCGGGCCGCTGGGCACGGCAAGCCGTGAGTGGTTCTGATTGCCAGCATAAGCGGTGCGCTACTGGGTAAACGATAATAACCAATGACCATTTAACATATTTTAAGCCGCCAGCATACAGCTTTTTTCGTAATTTGGGTGAATTATTCGTTTATTATTCCATGAAGAAACTCCTTATGGTTGCGTCGGTGAGCCTGCTATCTGTGGCGGCTTCGGCGCAGAATACGCAGTGGTATCTGCGCGACAAAACCGATAGCACAGCGGGCATCAGCGTCGAACGCACCTACCGCGAACTTCTCAAAAACCGCAAATCTACGCCCGTTGTGGTAGCTGTAATCGATGGCGGCATCGACACTACGCACGAAGACCTGAAACGGGTGCTGTGGGTGAATCCAAAAGAAATTGCAGGCAACGGCAAAGACGACGACAAGAATGGTTACGTCGATGACATCCACGGCTGGAATTTCATCGGTGGTAAAGATGGCCGCAACGTTAGCTACGAAACCGCCGAAGTAACCCGGCTCTACGTAAAGTTGAAGCCCAAATACGAAGGCAAAGCCGGGGTCGCGTTCGACCGGGCTTCATTAAAACCCGCCGAGCAGAAAGAATATGATCTGTTCGTAAAAACTAAAGCTGAAGTCGAAAAAAATCAGAAACAGTATCAGGCACAGTATCAGGGAATCAGCGGTTTTTATACGCAATACAAAACGGCGGTCGATGGGCTGAAACAAGCGTTGAAGGTTTCTAAACTCGATACACTTACGCTGCGAAAAGCTGCCGACACGCTTACTGATGCAGCACTGAAACGCCCGGCTATGGGTATTTTGCGGGTGTTGCGGCAACAGGGCGTGGCCGATGCGGAAGATGTAACGAAGGAACTCGAAAAAGGTATCGAGCAGCTCAAATCGCGGGCTGAATACAATTACAATCCTGATTTCGACAGCCGAGCTATTGTGGGCGATAACCCAAACGACCTGAAACAGCGCGACTATGGCAATGCCGACATCATGGGGCCCCGCGCTGACCACGGCACCCACGTAGCGGGTATCATCGGTGGCGACCGGACCAACAACCTCGGTATTATGGGCGTTGCCGATGCCGTGCGGATTATGGGTGTACGGGCCGTTCCCGACGGGGATGAACGCGACAAAGATGTTGCCAACGCCATTCGCTACGCTGTAGACAACGGGGCGCAAATCATCAATATGAGTTTCGGTAAAGATTATTCGCCTGAGCGCGAGGTGGTTGAAGAAGCCGAACGCTACGCGCTATCGAAAGGTGTGTTGCTGATTCACGCGGCTGGTAACGACGGCAAAGACATCGACACGGCAGCCAACTACCCCGCCCCGCGTTTCATCGATGGCAAAGCCATTCCGAATGTGATTACGGTAGGAGCCAGTGCCGAGCGCAACACCAGCGAACTGATTGCCAGTTTCTCAAACTACGGCAAACAAACGGTTGACGTCTTCGCTCCCGGCAAAGACATTTATTCGACCGTGCCGCAGGGCAACAAGTACGAAAACAACAGCGGCACCAGCATGGCTTCGCCCGTAGTAGCTGGGGTTGCCGCCGTGTTGAAATCTTATTTCCCGAAGCTGACCTACGCCGACATCAAGCGAATTATTCTGCAATCGGCAACACCCTATAGCACAAAGGTGGGCCGACCTGAGTCGGAAGACACCGTGGCTTTTTCGGACCTGTCGAAAACGGGCGCGGTAGTGAATCTGTACGAAGCCGTGAAACTTGCACTGGCCGAAGAAGCAGGTATGAAAGGAAAATAGGCGCGAAGAAAGCAAATGCGCACCAGCAGGCGGGGTTAATGAAACCCCGCCTATTTTTTTATAAACCGGCTCGTCTGGGTGTCAAAATCACCCGTTAAATGGAGCACATAGGCACCCGATGGCAAATCGGTTACGGGCAGATTACCTTCAAAACGACCCAAATTATTCTTCGGTAACAGCACCCGGAGCCGCACGCGGCCATCAACGTCGAAAATCGTAGCCGAAACCTGCCGGGCGGTAGAGTGATTGAAGCGAACGGTCAGCGTGGTTTCGGCGGGATTCGGGAAGAGCACAAAAGCTGGGTCTGGCCCGTTGGTTGTGCTGGTTAAAACGTTCGACAATACGACCCGCTCACTCGACCAGCCCGCGCACGTTTGCTGTTCCACCCGAACTTTGTACCGGCCCGTTTGAGCAACTGGTAGCTCATACGTTGTTGCACGGGCCAATAGCGAATCGTTTCGATACCACTGATAGCGGTAGTCGGTCTCGACCGGTGCCCGCAACGTCAACGTAGCTCCCTGTGGTAAAATCAATTCGGTTTCAATAGGCGTAACGTCAATGCTGTTTACTGTACTGGACTGGAAGACGGTTTCAGCCGACAGACTTTCGCAATCGCCCTGCTTCACCCGAATCTGATACCGACCAGACACACTTGCGCTTAATGTTGTTGAATGAGTACCAGAAATAACCTGCCCATCGAGCAACCAGTCAATTTGAGCGTTTGCCGACGCAGTTGCCGTGAGCGTAACAGGCGGCTGGCCATCGCACAGCCACTGTTGTCCTGTTGGGGTTATTCGGGCTGCAGGCTGGCAATTCGATGCCCGGCGCAATCCGCTCACAATCACTGAAAAAGGTTGGCTGTTGTAGGTCATGTGCCCCTTGTGCGACACGTTGATGGAATAGGCTTTGCCCGGCACGGGGTTCGCGATGTAGACTTGCTCAACGTTATCTCGAACGTTATCGCCCTGTGTAGCGGGCTGGTCGGGGCGGTTGGGGTCAAGTACGAACGGTAGCGACGCCGATGACCCGTCGTCAACGCGCAGATCGAGATCATTTACGAGCTTGGGTGTGCGGCTGTTAACCGAGGCCGTTGTCGTGGGCGAAGCCGTACCTTCAGGGTCGGTCCAGCAGAGGGTAATAATGAGCGGTTCGTTGCCCTGTGCTACAATCGCCTGGTTGACTGTTCTGCCCGGTGTCAGGCTACTTTCCAGCAGCAGATGTGCTTTGTCGGTGTTCAGAATTACGCGGGCCGCAGCGTTGGCATTGAGCAGGCCCCAGCCTTGCCGGTAGTCGGGGCCGTTAGCAGGGTCGGAGCGAATGGCGGTATGCAAAGCCAGTCCGCGCAGGGTAGCCGCCCGCATAAACTGCCCCGTAACTCGACCCTGCTGCGCCGATTGCTGGGCGTATAATTCCTGCAACAGAAACAAGGCTCCCGATACATTCGCCGACGCCATGCTGGTGCCGGTCATGGTAGCGTAGTCGGTAGTGCCCGTCGAAACGGTCGAAAAAACGCTACTGCCCATGCCCAGCAGGTCAGGCTTGATGCGTCCGTCGTCGGTCGGTCCCCAGCCGCTAAACGACGTTGAGCCAACCAGTTCGGGTTGTTGACCACTGAGCCGAACATCGGCGGCCCCAACCGTCAGTACGTTTTTCGCTGTAGCATCAGCCGGAATCACGTCGTAGCTGTCGTTGCGGCTGCGGAGTTGGGTACTGGTTTGATCGGTGTTTCTGAGGAAATACGGCGTATCAGCCGGTGGACCGGTCTCGCTCCGTTTGTTATCTGCCGAGCGGACCATCAAGAAGTATGGATTGTTGTAGGCAATCCGGTCTAAGTCGCGGGCTGTCGCCGTATAAAAACCGTACAAATAATCTTCTGTCGAGTTGATCTTCGGATTGCCCCACCATTCCCATTTCAGGTTCGGGTCGGTTCCGGGGCGTGTCGGGTTGTAAACCCAACCCGTTACGGGGCCATACGCATGATTCGATATGAGCAGATCTGATGCTGCCGACGTAAGTTCAACCAAATCGTTCGCGTAATCCCAAACCGATAATTGTCCGCCAAAGGCCATACCTCGTGCCCGAGCGTTAACGCCCTGTGCCACGAGCGTACCGGCGAGGTGGGTAGTGTGGTCGCTGAGGTCGGGGGTGCCGTCGCGCTGTTGAATCCGTGAGGGGCCAAATTCCTGATGCGTGTTCAACACTCGTCCTCCGTCCCAAATTCCTAATTTGCCAGCCATAAAGGCCGAGTTTCCCGACAGCGCGACGGGCAAAACACCATTGCCATTCAGTGCGTTCGTTTGCGTAGCGCGGGCTGCTTCGTCGTTGTGCAGCGAATAATAAACAGGTTGCCCCAGCGAGTCAACGGCATACAAACGGAAAACGCGCCCGTTGGCGTAGTTTTTGCTGAGAGACCAATTATGCCGCCGGGCCAGCCGGGACGTTTGTTTGTACAGTGTTCGATACTGTCTCGATAACGCGGTTGCCCAGCCATTACGGGTTGGCCTGCCTGATTGCGCCAAGCCAGTAAACTGACCTAACAGGCATATAGTCAGACACATTAGAGTTCTGGCAGAGCCAGGAGCGTAATGTAGTACTGATTGAGTAAGCCAACTTGTTGAGTAAATGTGTTTCAGGGCGAGTAGCGTTAAAGTTTGCGGATACGTTTCAGCCGGACAGTAGACTCCCGCGCTTCATCAATAACCACAAAAAACGTACCGCCCGGCAACGCTGAAATATCTAATACCGTCGAATAACTTTTTCCATCACGCTGCATATCAGCCTGCAACAGCGTACTGCCGCGCTGATCAACCAACCTGACTGTAGGTGCATCGGTTCTGGCCGAAACGCCCGTGAGCCGAACGGTTAACTGGCGGCTCGTTGGGTTGGGGTAAACAACTAACTCGGCTTCCTGCGGGTCGGGTTCGGTGGCTGTGATGGTGATGAATACGTCGTTCGAGAGACTCTCCCCGCAACCATTCACATTGCCGCGCACCGAATAACGCCCCGACTGTACCGCTGTATAACTCGATGCGGTTGCACCCGGAAGGGCCGCGCCATCGCGGAACCACTGGATACCCGATGTGGCATCCGACGTAAGCACTAACCCATTGGCAACCACTACCGGCGATTGCGCCGACCGTATCGACACCGTGACCGGAGCCGACTGCACCGCCGGGCATCCGTTGGCAACCTGTACTGTGTAATCTCCTGCCGAGCTGGCCTGTAACGTACTGCTCGTAGCACCCGTTAGCCGCGCTCCGTTACGAAACCACTGATACGTCAGGTCGGGGCCGGTGTTGGCCTGAAGCCGAACGCTGCCACCAGCGCATACACTGGCCGAGCCGTTGGGCGAGATGGAAGCTGTTGCCGCCGAGCCGCTTGCGGGCGTAACGGGCGTGCGCGTCAGGGCCGGGCAATCGAGCGAACGAACGCGCATGTTGTAGAGGTAATACCAGGCCGTTGTGAGCGTATCGACACCCCCGCTGGCATTGTTGAACAGTGCCCCCGCGAGCTGACAACAGGCTGACCGTTCTGAGCCGTCAGCCGATACGGAAAACCCGTAACACCTGTGTTACTGCGGAAGATACCGGCTCCGTTGGCGTAGGCAATAGTGATTTTATAATCGCCCGGCGTCGGAATGCGTAGGTTCAGCGTGTATTCGGCACCGGCATCGTTGGGGTCATCGAGTAGCATGCCCCCGCTGTTGGTGGCGGTCAGGCTGGTGTTGCGGGTGGGCAGCACGTCGAGCGTGACGCTGGAAATGGGCGTATCATCGAATCGCCGAACCGTGAACGTCAATTGTCCGGCGGATGAAATATAAAGTCGCGCCCGTTCGATAGTGAGCGGCACAGTAGTAGTGATAAGCGGAGCCGGGCCGAAGTTTCCCGCGTAGCTCCCGCCCGTGAAGGCGTTCTTATCAACGGGGCCGAACGAGCCGGCAAAGTCGTTCAGCACGGCAAAATACGTGCTGCTGTTGGGTAGCGACCGCGCAAGGGTCTGATTGCCAGCCGCCAGCAAGTTGCCGCCCGTAGGTGCATCGTACCAGAAGGCCGTGCCGCCCCCTGCGTTACGTAGCGTTACGATGGTATCGGTGCCGCAGCGCAGGGCAGAAAACAGGGCGTTAGTGGGCGTTGGCGTAGTAGTCAGCGATTGCGTAAACGTGCTGTTTCCCGGCAGTTGGTCATTGGGCAGGCTCGTAGTAATCTGGAAACGAAACGTTTGCCCCGGAGCCAGTGTAATGCCCGCCGTGCGCAGCGTCAGAACACCCTCGCGGAAAGCCGCCAGCGTGGGCAAAGTGCCGTTCAGAAACGCAACCGAGCGGTTGTCGGCATCGGTAATCCGCACGGCTACCGGCACATTTGTCTGGTTGGCCGACCCATAATTGCGAACGCGTACAGTAACGGCTAAATCGCTGTTTATCAGGCCGCACAAGCCTGGCTCTGGCGACACAAGAGCGGTAGGTCCTACGTCGTTGGCAACCTGCACCACGTTCAGCACGTAGTCCTGCGTTTCGCCGTTGCCGTAGTTACCACAGGCACTCACGCTGAGTGGGTTATCGGTTTCGGTCGCCACAATCCGCAGCCGAATCAACTGCCCGTTCTGCGCCGTAGTCGGAATTGTTACGGCAGTAGTAAACAGGCCGCTGTTGGGCAGCACGTCCGACGTTGCCAGCAGTTCGCCAGCATCGTTGAAATTGCCGTTCTGATTCCAGTCGGCAAAGGCTTTCACAACGGCGTTGCGCGTTGTTCCGCAGGTGCCAAGCGCAACCGTCAGCGGTAATGCCTGACCAGGCTGTACGTTGGTTCTGACGGGCGTATAATCGGTGTAGGTGGTGCAGCCACTGGTCCCGGTTTGGTCGATACTGCCGAATTGCACCCGGCTAATGCGCGTATCGGCGTTGCTGGTCGCGCCCGATGCGCAGTAGGTTTGCCCACCGATACCGCTGACCAACAGCGCGTAGTTCTGCGGTCCGTTGCTGAGGGTGCCTTTGTGCGTAATGCTGATGGTGTACGACCGGCCCGGTACAGGATTTGCGATGTAGACTTGCTCAACGTTGTCGCGGATGTTATCGCCCCGTGTGGCGGCATTGGCCGGGTTGGCCGGGTCAAGTACCCAGGGCTGTACGGTAGTTGTACCGTCGCTGATGCGGCTGTCGAGGTCGTTCACGAGTTTGGGCGTGCGGTCGTCCAGCGTAGGCGACGAAGGCGTACCGGCGGGGTCGGTCCAGCAGATGGTTGCCAGGAGTGGCCCCCTTCCCGACGCCACCACTGGCACCGAGACTGTGCCGCCCTGCTCCAGCGTCCGTTCGCTGACTAAATAATTCTGGTCGGTGTTCAGAATGGCCCGTCCGGCGCGTTCCATGTTCAGCAACCCCCAGCCGAAGCGGTAATCGGGACCGGGCGCAGAGCCGGTTTCGTCGGCGGTGTGAATGGCTAACCCTTTCAGCGTCGAGGAGCGCATGAATTGCCCGTTGTTGCGCTGGGCATACAACTCCTGCAACAGCAGCAGCGACCCGGCTACGTTGGGCGAGGCCATACTGGTGCCGCTAAGGTTGGTATACAAACTGTCGCCCGACGAACTTGTTGACAGCACACTGACGCCCACGCCCACGATGTCGGGTTTGATACGTCCGTCGTCGGTTGGCCCCCAACTACTGAACGACGCCAGATTCACGTCCGAAGGCTGGTTATAGCCGAGCGGTAAGGTGCTGACGGCTCCAACGGTCAGCACATTTTTTGCCTGATTGTAAGATGGTATCTGGTCATATCCATTTTGATTCTCGCGCGGCACGGTGCTGATGGTGCTACTCGAACCGAGGTAGTACGGCTGACTGGCACCGGGGCCGTTCTGCCCGTGGTTATTGGTGGCTGCCGTAACAATGAGGTAGGAGGGTGCATTCACGGCAATCTGATCCCAGGAACGGGCGCGGCTGTCGTAGAAACCGAAGCGGTAATCTTTGGTCTGGCTGATAGCTGTATCGCCGTACCATTCCCACTGGGTAGTTCCACTGCGGCTACTGTTGAAACGCCAACCTGCAATTAATCCGTAAGAATGGTTAGAAATCAGTAAGTTGGCCGAAGCGGCTGTCATCTCGGTCACATCGTTCGATGCATTATAAGACTGGATGGTTGCCGCGTTTGCCATGCCCCGCGCCGATGCGTTGCGCCCTGCTGCAATCAACGTTCCCGCTACGTGTGTGGAATGCAGAATATCGTCCGTCGAAGTCGATGCCCCATCAATCTGATTGATGCGCCCGCCAAACTCGACGTGCGAGGCACGTGGAAACCCCTGCACTTCCCACAAACCCAGCCGACTCCGCACCGATTCGCTGCTGCCATTTAGCGACAAGCCTAAACTGCCGCCCGCATAGAACGCCGTTGTGCGGGTGCTGATACCCGCCTGCGTGTTGCTGTTGGCACCCACGTAGTAGAGGTTGCCGTTGTCGTCAAGCCCAGCGAGTTCGATGGATTGGCCCGGCCTGGATTGGCCAGGCCCGCCCGACATCCGTAGTGGTCGGCCCAGTTGGTTTGCCAGTCGCACGGCGCGGTCGTAGTTGTCGGCAAAACGCGCCTGTACGTCGCGCCGAAACGCGTCAATCTGGCTTCGCTGCCGGGCTGTATATTGAGGAAGGGGCTGGGCCAGCGAATGGCTAACAGTCAACAGAGAAAGGCCAAAAAGAACGAGTAAACGATGCTGCATAAAACAGAAAACGGGCCGGTTGATGGCCCTGCGTCTAAAATACAAATAGAGTACGGAAAAACAGCCGTTGATGTTGCGGAAACGAATAAGAATATAACCTGAAAGCTTTCTATGGTTGGTCGTGCTTCATTGATTTTTGGGAAACAACTCTGCTTATTCCGGGAAACGCACATAGTCAGGCCCGTTTGGGGCAAAATTTCCTGATATCCTCCTCCCGTTAAACCTTCTGCTAATCAGTGCATCCAAGTTGTGTCTGACAAACACGAACCTGATGAACGCGGTAACTTCCTCTCTAAAAACCGACACGGCTAAACTCCGTCACCTCTACAGCCGGGCGGGGTTCGGAGCCACGCCCGACCAACTTGCCGACGCACAATCGCTCAAACGCGCTGTTCGGAATCTGCTCAGCGATAGCGAGACCGTCTCCGAACTCAAAGTTGTTGAGCCGGACGAGAACGTTACGAAGAAAAACCTCAAAGACCTGATGCAACGCGGTCAACTCGACCGGCAGATGCTGCGCGAACGTATTCGCGACAACGCCGAACGAGTGCGCGACCTCAACCTGCAATGGCTCGACCGGATGGCGTCGGGAAAAGGGTCATTGCGCGAGAAAATGGCCCTATTCTGGCATGGGCATTTTGCCTGTCGCACGATGGGCCAAAACCCGCTGTTTATGCAGCAGTACATCAACACCATTCGCCAACACGCGCTTGGTCGGTTTGGCGATTTGCTGATGGCGGTATCGAAAGAACCGGCCATGTTACAATTCCTGAATAATCAGCAGAACCGCAAAAATGCGCCCAACGAAAATTTTGCCCGCGAGGTGATGGAACTGTTTACGCTCGGACGCGGCAACTATACCGAACGCGACATCAAAGAAGCCGCCCGCGCCTTCACGGGCTGGCAGTTCACGCCCGATGGGCAGTTCGTATTTCGCGAAAAAGTACACGATGAGGCCGATAAAACGGTGTTTGGCAAAACCGGACCCTTTCGGGGTGAAGACATTGTTCAGATGCTGCTGGAGAACCGGCAAACGGCCCGGTTCGTGACGGGCAAAATATACCGCTTCTTCGTCAATGAAACGCCCGACGAAGCTCGCGTGTCGGAACTGGCCGATCATTTTTACAAGACCAACTACGACATTGCCGGGCTGATGGAGCGGATTTTTACCGCCGACTGGTTTTATGATGCCAGAAACATCGGTACGCACATCAAATCGCCGGTAGAGTTGCTGGCTGGGATGCGCCACACCCTCGGCATCACCTTCGACCAGCCGCAGCCGCAGATTTTTGTGCAGCGCACCCTGGGCCAACTGCTGTTCTATCCACCCAACGTAGCGGGCTGGCCGGGCGGCAAAAACTGGATCGACTCGTCGAGTCTGCTGTTCAGGATGCAGTTGCCCAACTACGTGCTGAAAGCCGCCGACGTGAACATTCGGCCCAAAGAAGATGGCGACGTCAATACGCAGTCGCTGGCCCGAAAAGGCGGACAAACATTCCGAACCACTGTCAACTGGACCGATTTCGAAAAGCCGTTCGCCCAAACGCCCGACGCTGCCCTACCCGATGCTCTCGCTGCCGTGTTGTTGCCCTTCCCACTTCGGCCTGAGCAGAAAACGCTCGTACAAAATCAACTTAAATCCGCGCAAACCCATGCCGCGCGCATCCATGCGCTTACCACAGCAATCATGAGTTTGCCGGAATATCAACTTGCCTAATGCTGATTGAATGGTTGAATGATGGAATGATTGAATGGATTAGCTACCTGACTGCTCCATTCAACCATTCCATCATTCAATCAGTCTATCAGTCAACCACTCAAACATGACGCGCAGACACTTTCTTCAGCAATCGGCCTTCGCAACTGCCGGAACGTTACTGATTCCGCACTTCCTGAAGGCGTATGAAACCGCAGCGATGGGGCAAGCGATGGCTCCATCGGGCAAAATTCTGGTTGTGGTACAGCTTTCGGGTGGCAACGACGGGCTGAATACGGTGGTGCCGTACCGCAACGACATCTATTATCGCGAACGCCCGACCATCGCCATCAAACCTGCCGACGTGCTGCCCCTGACCGACGAAATCGGGCTTCACCCGGCTCTGCAACCCCTTCGGGCGTTATATGACGATGGTCTGGTAACGATTATCAACAACGTGGGATACCCCAATCCCGACCGCTCGCATTTTCGGTCGATGGATATCTGGCAAACGGCCAGCGACGCTGATCAGTATCGCTCTACGGGTTGGGTAGGCCGCTACCTCGATGCGGCCTGCGCGGGCCATGCTCACGAACCGTTCCGTACCATTGAGGTAGACGACACGCTGAGTTTAGCTCTCAAAGGCGACACGCTGAACGGCATGGCGGTGCTTGATCCGAAAAAACTGTACAATCAAACACGTAGCCCATTGGTGAAGGGGTTGAGCTATAATCCCCATCCCTCTGAAGGAAGGGCGGTTCAGCACAAGACCCCGGCGGGTGAACCGGAAACGGTAGCGTATCTGTACAAGACGCTGGCCGAAACGGTGTCGTCGGCGGAATATGTCTATGAAAAAGTAGGGTCGCCAACAGTGGCCGCTACCTATCCGAATCATGAACTGGGGAATCGATTGCGGACGGTGAGCCAGTTGATTCAGTCGGGCATTGGTACGAGCGTATACTACGTCTCGATCAGTGGGTTCGACACACACATCAACCAGCCGGGGCAGCAGGAGCGGTTGCTGCGCCAGTATGCCGAAGCCGTGAGCGCATTCATGACCGACCTGAAAGCCGCTGGTCGGCAGCAGGACGTGTTGTTGATGACGTTTTCGGAATTTGGTCGGCGCGTGAAGCAGAATGCCAGCAACGGCACCGACCACGGTACAGCCAGCAACGTCTTCCTGATTGGCGGTGGCCTGCCCGCCCGGCGCGTTCTGAACGAAGCCCCCAACCTGACCACCCTCACCGACGGCGACCTAACCTTTACCGTCGATTTCCGCCAAATTTATGCCACGCTGCTCCGCTCGTATCTGGGTGCCGACGACGTAGCGATTCTGGGGAAAAAGTTTGAGATGCTGCCGTTGGTGTAGAGTTGCTTTCATCGCCAAAGCTGCAAAGCTGTTCGGGACATACGTCCCGAACCTGATAAGTACGGGTATTCACCCGTGCGGACGAATGTCCGCTGTTAGTTGGTTCGGGACGTATGTCCCGAACAGCAGGACAGCAGGCAGCAGGAACTTCATCGCCCATACCTTCTCGTCCGCACTACCTGCCACATTACGCCAACTATACCAAGCAGAGCCAGTGGGCCGAGGAGGTTGAGCAGTTGCCAGCCCGTGCGGTTAGCATCGACCCGGATTTTGTCTAACGGGCGCAGGGCCACCGTGCGGGCGCGGGCCGCAATCACGCCGTTGGGGTCAACCAAATAGTCGATGGCGTTCAGCGCGAAATCTTTGTTGGCGAAGGTGGCGCGGGTGAAACGGTCGAAACCGAGCGGGTAGGGGGCATTCCGCTTGTAATCCACATCGTTTACAATCAAATCACCGTCGGCGCAGACCAACACACGGCTGGGTTCGCCTTCGGTTTTGAAACCCTTGGCACGCGGGTCGCCGGGCAGAATCCGGTTGGCATAAATGGATTGAAATCGGCCTTCAAGCAGGCAGGCAACCAGCCGAATTCCATTGTTGTAGGTTTGTGGATCGGGCTGCTGCCGGGCTTCGTTGTACGAAATCAGCGCGGGAGTTTTCAGTACCTGCGTGTAGGGCGAAGTCAGCAGGAGGGGCGTTTTGCGGATGTTGGGCGAACGTACCGTATCGAGCGTGCTCGTGAACCGGCTCAACACCGCGTCGAGGTTGCGCACGATGGGGTTGCCCGACGAGCCGAAGTTGTTCAGCAGTGGATAAAACCGCCAGGGCAGCAGTTGAATGTTAGGCTTATCGCCGAGGTTGCCCACGTTGAGCGGAATAGGCGCACACTGAAGATCCTTTACCACGTCGCGGTTGACCCGAACGCCCCACCGGAAAAACAAATCATCGAGGTTCAGGCTTAGCGGCTGCGCGTAGTTGCCTTCGTTGCTGATGCTATCGACCCGCGCACCATCCACAAAAAACAGGGCACGACCGCCATTTACCACAAACTGGTCTATTTTGAATAAGTCGTCGTCAGTGAAAGGTTTGTCGGGTTTGGGCACTAAAATAGCGTCGAGACCGGCGATGGGGCCGGGCTTGGTCATGTCGATGAAAAACAGGTCGTAATTTTCCTGCACCGACGCCAGCAAATCGGCGAAGCGCGAGGGCGGCACCTGCGTATTTCCGTAAAGCAGGCCCACTTTTCGGCGGTTGCCTTCGGTTTGGGTCAGCTTCCGAATCGCCGATGCCAGTTGAAATTCTACGCCCTCATACGACTGGTTCAACTGCTCTTCTTTCGAGGCTGCTTTATTACCTTTCAGCAGCAGCACCGCCGTTTCCCGGCCTTTGTACGACACGACCGCTCCCGGAAAAATCAGCTTTTCGGTGCGTTTGCCGCCTTCGTTCGCTACCAGGTTGGTGGGGAGCAACCCCTTCTGTTGCAGCCGGTCGATGAGTTTGTTTTTCTCGTCGGGCGTTGTGATAGCGTCAGGGTCAACAAACCGATACGTGACGGTTTTGCCTGCGTTGGCCGCGAACTCATCGAGGGTTTCGCGCACGGCATTCTCCAGCCGCTTGAAAGCGGGAGGCAAATCGCCGGTCAGATACACGTCAACATGAACGTCGTCGGGCAGGTCGGCGAGCAGCGTTTGGGTGGCGTCGGAGAGGGTGTAGCGTTTCTCTTCGGTCAGGTCGAGCCGGAAAAACACAAACGCCGACAACACATTGACGGCGACGAGTGCAAACACGACAAGCAACGTTCGTAATGAAGCGGATTTCATACGAGATTATAACGAACTAATTCCACCGCTGTTGTGGAATGGTAATCAGGTTAAGGGCGCGGGCATCGTCTAAAGCGGCCTGGAGGGAATCAACCTGATCGGCAGGCATACCAAGTTCTTTGAGAATCCGATGCTGACGGGCTTCAATGTACGCTAATTTCAACGCCAACTGTTGCAGTTTGGCCTCCTGTTCATCTTGCCGGGCCATTAACAGGGCTGTTTTCAGTTCCAGTTCGTCTAAGCGTTGTTTATCGCGGTCGTTCATCGGTGGTAGTTGGTTTTAGGCAGGCAAGTTACGCATTTGATATGAGGTTGTGACACAGAGATGCGCAGAGAAACGAGAGATACGCAGAGAAATATATCACTCTGTGTATCTCCTTTCTCTTGGTGAATCTCTGTGTCCTATTTCCCACAATCTCGCTCCATCAGATTTTGCAACAATCCCCGTTTAGCCGTGTTGGTTAATAGAGTTATGAAAAACCCAATCATCATGGCAAAAACAACTGATTTAGCGAAAAGCGGCATCATCGACATGGCCCCCGTCGATCCGATAGCAAGCGGGTCGAGTCGTATCAACATCGGCGAAACCGAGCGGTATATTTCCGTTGGGGGCGGGGCGTTACTGACCACCGTTGGGCTGAAAACGGGCGGTTTCGGTGGCCTGATGCTGACCGCACTGGGTGGCTATTTGGTTTATCGCGGAGCCACGGGATACTGCGCCGTTAGCCATTCTCTGAACCGTGATACGTCGGAAGAAAAAACGGAAACCGACGTGCTGGAGATTAGCAAGAGCCTGACTATCAACAAGCCCCGTGCCGAAGTTTATGCCTTCTGGCGCAAGCTGGAAAATCTGCCCAAGTTTATGCAGCATCTTGAGTCGGTAACGGAACACGACAACAAACGCTCGCATTGGGTGGCTAAGGTTAGCACAGGCAATAAAATAGCCAGAGCCTTGCCCGCTGTTGAGTGGGATGCCGAGATTGTGGAAGAAGACGAAAACAGCCGCATCGTCTGGCGTTCGGTGCCGGGTGCTACCGTCGATAATTCGGGCGAGGTGCGGTTCGTAGATGCGCCCGGCAATCGGGGCACCGAAGTACATGCCACCATAAAATACCGCGCTCCCGAAGGAATTGTGGGGGAGGCCGTGCTGAAACTGCTGAATCCGGCTCTGAAACAAATGGTTAAAGAAGACATCCGGCGATTTAAACGACTGCTCGAAGCGGGCGAAATCCCAACGCTCGAAGGTCAGCCGTCGGGCCGCGAAAAAGAAGGCGAAGCATTTTACAAAAAACAACCTACTCAACACAAAGAATATGAAGGCGTTGTGCTATAACGGAAAATACGACCTGCGCGTAGAACGCGTACCCGACCCCGAAATTCTGAATCCACGCGATGCGATTATCAAAGTGAGCAAAACCGCTGTCTGCGGCTCCGACCTGCACCTCATCAACGGCTACATTCCGACCATGAAAGAGGGCGACATCATCGGTCACGAGTTTATGGGCGAGGTTGTGGAAACCGGCAAGGGTGTAACGAATCTGAAGAAGGGCGACCGCGTATCGGTGGCGGCAACCATCAGTTGCGGGCATTGCAATTACTGCTCAACCGGCTCCTACTCCCTCTGCGACAACTCGAACCCGAACGCGTTTATGCCCGAAAAAATCATGGGCGACTCCCCGGCGGCTATCTTCGGCTATACACACTCGTTTGGTGGCTATGCGGGCGGTCATGCCGAATACGTGCGGGTGCCGTTTGCCGACGTGGGCATGTTTAAAGTAGACGAACGTTTGACCGACGAGCAGGCCGTTTTCTTAGGCGATGCTTTTCCAACGGGCTTCATGGGTGCCGATATGGCAGGCATTCAGCCGGGCGATACGGTGGCCGTGTGGGGTTGTGGAGGAGTTGGGCAAATGGCTATTCAAAGTGCGTTTCTGCTGGGTGCCGAGCGCGTAATTGCCATTGACCGCGAACCCAGCCGGCTCGAAACAGCCCGACGTGTGGGCAGAGCCGAAACGCTCGATTTCTCGAAAGTCGACGTGCTTGAAGCCCTGCGCGAGATGACCGGCGGGCGTGGCCCCGACCGCTGTATCGACTGTGTGGGTTTAGAAGCCGTTGACGATAGCGCACAGTATTACTACGACAAAGCCAAGCAGTTTCTGGGGCTGGAAATTGACCGGGCCATTGTGCTGCGCCAAGCTATTATGGCCTGTCGGAAAGGTGGTACTGTGTCAATTCTGGGCGTTTATGCCGGGTTTGTGGATAGTGTTCCGATGGGCGCAGCCATGAACAAAGGGCTGACGTTTAAGATGGGGCAGCTTCACGCCCAGAAATACATTCCACGATTGATGGAATACGTTGCCAACGGGCAGGCCGACACCAGCTTTTTAGCGACGCACAGCCTTAGCCTTGAAGAAGGTATGAAAGGCTACGACATGTTCAACAAACGCACCGACGACGTAATGCGGGTCGTGTTTACGCCGTGATTGAATGATTGAATGATAGAGTGATAGAATGATTGAATGGATTAGCTACCTGACTGCTCCATTCAATCATTCAATCATTCAATCATTCAATCATTCTATCATTCAATTTTTAAAACCCTCCCCGGTCGTAGAAGCTTCGGCGACGGCTAAGCTTCAATTCCTGCAAAATGGCCGACCGAACGCGTAGGTCGAACGAGTAATTGCCCGACCGCAGGTTGCTGCCGGAGAAGGGTGTCCAGTTGAAGGCCATATCCCAGCAATGTAGGTCGCGGGTGATACCCACTTGCGTTAGTGTGGGTCGGCTAAACTGAAAGTCGTAGCCCGTGCTGAGCGTGAATTTCCATTTTGGCGTCAGGCTGAAGTCGCCCGTCAGTGTCAGCGCCTGAATCACCTGCGAACGTTTTGGGGTTAGCTTGGTTAAGCCGAAGGTGTAGCTGATGTTGAACGACCACGGAATGTCGAAATCAACGTACAGGTCAGGATTGTTGTTGATTGACTTCATGGTTTGGTCATTGGCATTGGGGCTGTTTTTGGGCTTATCGGCCCGTTTGGGCGCAAACCGGGCACTGACGAACGCCTGCAGGTTGGTGAGCCGAAGCAGGCCCTGCCCATTCTGAATGGCAAACAGATTCGGTACGCGTTCAAACTGAACGGTTTCTTCAATAAACTCGTCCGTTGGCCGTACCAGCAGGGGCGAATATGTCAGCGGAGTGCCTGTGATGGGCAGCGGGTAAATGGGCGTACCACCATAGGGCCGAAAGGCGTAAGGGTCGAACGTTGACGATAGGTTGAAGCTGATGTTTTTGGCAATCTGCGTGGTAGCATTGACCGAAATGGGCGATAGCTGATAATCGGGTGCCAATATGTTGTAACTGCCCTGAAGGCTGATATTGTCGAAAATGGGTATCTTTTTAAAGTCCTGCCCGGCTGAATCGCCCCGCGTTCGGACCTTCATTTCCAACTGATTTACCAGGCCAAACGTAATAAATGCCGACTCAGTTGTGCCTGTACCCGAACTGCCGCCCAGCCCCCGGAATCGCGACAGCGTTCGGCGATATTCAGGCAGATTTGCCAGCGAACCCACGGCAGGCAGTATCTGAAACTGCCCAAAAGCCGGATTGGTGAAGTCGGGTACGTAGCTGAACGAAATAGACGGCGCTACCGTGTGCCGGATGGCTTCGACGCGCTTGCCCCGAATGAAAAACGTGCCGTAGAAGCGCGTGTTCATGCTGGCGTTTACCGAGAAGTTGTACGATGGGAAAAAGCCCCGCGCCGTATCGATGCGTACGGCATCTTCTGAGGCAATGTAGTTATAATCTAATCGGCGGGTGAAGATGTCGCCCTGCAACGAGAAGCCTGGTGTTAAGTTGATGTAGCGGGCCAGTTTCACGTTTGGCAGTGAAATGGGAATGCTGTATCGGGCCTGAATGACTCGGTTGGCCCAGATGCGGTTGAGGTTCTGGAGGTTGAACGGAATCAGGTTTGGGTCGGGTTCTACAATGCCCAAGCGCAGGTTGTTGGCCCGGTCGATGCTGTCGAGGGTACGCTGTAACTGACTGATGGCCGGAATGTCGGATATGATTGGAAAGCCCAGCCCGGTGGTATCGACCTGCCGCCGGATGGTGTTGCTCACGCCGATAGAACCGCTGATGTCAAGCCCGACCCGGAAACTCTCGTACCACCGCCCCGACCCGCCTTTGAGCGCGAACGGCGCAATCTGATTCACGCCAATCGTGAAATCAGACGACACGTCGGTTTTGCCGTTTGTTCGCACGTTCGTGATCGGGTTTAATTGCCCAAACTGCTGATTCACCCGCACGTTGGCCCCGGCCCGCACGTATTGCCCAAACGTGCGGTTGTACTGCACCGACGACCCGGCCACGTTCGACGTATACTGCTGCGTACTGAACGAGTTGAACTGATTGAAACTGTTGCTGCTGACGTTGACGTTGGCCGAGAAATTACCCCGCCCGCGCGGCACCGGCGAGTGCGACCACGAAAACGAAAAGTCGTTGCGGGGCGTTTGGGTGGTATCGACGCGGTCGCCGGAGCGGTTGCGGTTAAATTGCAGGTTCACGCTGCCACTCAATTTGTAACGCACGTTGTAGGCCGACGACACACCCAGCCCCCAGCTACCCCGCGAATAAATCTGCCCCCGAAACTGCATTCCTACGTTTTCATTCACAGCCCAGTAGTAGCCGCCGTCGCGCAGATAGAAGCCGCGCCCGTTGGGTTCTTCGCCGTATTGCGGCACCAACACACCCGACACGCCAATTTCTTTTCGCTTCGGAAACGGGAAAAAACCGAACGGTAGCCCTATAGGCAACGGTATTTGATTGATGACTAAGTTAAATGGTCCGGCCACCACCTGTTTATTGTTAATAACTTTCAGCTTGCTGGCGTTAATATGAAAGTGGGGCGTAGCAAGATTACAGGTCGTGTAGATGGCTTTGCCAATATACAGGTTATCTTCGGCGTCTTTTTTCACGTTCTGACCGCGAATGTTACCCTCGCCCTGTTGCGTGATAACGCCCTGAATCTTGCCCCGTTTCGATTTGAAGTTGTACCGAATCTCTTTGGTGTCGTACTGCCCTTCGCCGTCTTTGAAAATGGGCCGTCCAATCAGTTTTTGGGCTGTTGAGTCATAGCGGCCTTTGGCATACACTTCATTGGTCAGGTAATTTATTCGGATAAAATCAGCTTTCAATGAAATGTCGCCGTACTCAACACTGGCATCGCCGAAGAGTTCAACGGTTTGTCCATCGGCTGCATAGATTGTCGAATCTTTGGCCTGATATTTGACCGTAGTTTTGAACGAATCGGCAGATTGAACAGAGTCTTTACGGGACGAATCGCGGGTGGCTATCTGCAACGAATCGGCCCGTAAACCGGCAACTGACTGAGGGCGAACGGTATTGGGGCTTACAAGGCCGGGCGTAATACGTCGATTGCCGGTTGGGGCCGTCTGCGAACGGGGTGTAGTGGCGGTGCCGCCTGCCCGTTTCACTGCCGGATTGCTCGACGAAGGTGCGTCAGTCACGCGTTGAGCGGGTTCGGTGGCCGGTGGCAGACCCCCTTTGGCGGGGTCTTTTCGGAGTGAGTCGCTTTGCCCCAATGCGTTGACAGACCAAATCAAACCGAGCAGGAAGCAGAACGCCCGAAGCCGGGTTCGTTGGAAATGCAGGAGCCGCAAAATAAAGTACTTGTTTTTCAGTTGTATCAAAAAAATTACATTTGCCAAAAGGCCGTTGAGCAGATAGCTTACAAAGTTATTCACGAACATTTATCCCGCTATCGCTTTGAAACGTTTTCGGCTGTTAAAAATTATTAACGCTATGAACCGGTTGACCCGCTTTTCTGCTCCCGGAATAGTGACAACAGGAGCACTGTTGGTGCTGCCTTTTCTGTTTGTGCTGATGCTGTCGGCCTGGGTTTCAGTGGTTCCGCAACTGCCGCAGGACACTGTGCGCCGGGCCGATTCGGAAGCCGAACCCGAAAGTATTCCCAATAAGCTCCGCACCGTTGTCATCGACGCCGGACATGGCGGCAAAGACCCCGGTTGCGTTGGCCGCCGAACGCGCGAATCGCGGGTGGTGCTCAAACTTGCGCTGCAATTAGGCCGCAAAATTAAACGCGAGATGCCGAATGTACGGGTTATTTACACGCGTTCGACCGATCATTTTGTAGAATTAGCCGAACGCTCAGCCATTGCCAACCGAAACCGCGCCGATCTGTTCATCTCGATTCACTGCAACGCCAGCCCGAGCAGCAGCCGGGTCTATGGCACAGAAACCTATACGATGGGTCTGCATAAGACGCAGGGGAACCTCGACGTAGCCAAGCGCGAAAACAACGTTATTTTGCAGGAAAGCAACTACCAGCAGACATATAAAGGCTTTAACCCCAATTCACCCCTGGCCCACATCATGCTGGCAAACTATCAGCACGCCTTCATGGGCAGCAGTATCAACTTCGCCGAGAAAGTTGAACGCAGTTTCCGGCGACATGCCGACCGGAAAAGCAACGGCGTAAAACAGGCTGGTTTTCTGGTACTCTGGCGCACAACCATGCCGAGCGTACTGATCGAAACGGGATACCTCACTAACCCAACCGAAGAATTGTATCTGATGTCGGAAGATGGGCAGGAACAGATTGCCGGTGCTATCTTCAAAGCCTTCGCCCAGTATAAAGAAGAAATCGAAGCGGGGGGCTAATTCGCGCTTCTTTGGCACAAACTGAGCCGAAACAGAGTTATACGGTCAACCAGACGGGTTGTTGCGTCCGCCGGGCGTTCCCTCAAACACACATGAAAATTTCTCAGGAAGTAAAAGTTGGCCTGTTGGGCGTTGTTGCGCTGCTGATGCTGTATTTCGGATTCAACTTCCTCAAAGGCTCCGATTTTTTCTCGTCAACGAGCAAATACAAGGTCGTTTATGATAACATCGACGGCCTGACAGCCTCAAACCCGGTCCGAATCAATGGTCTGGTAGTCGGGCAGGTAAAGAGCATCGATATTTTGCAGGATCAGAACAACAAACTGCTCGTTACGCTCGAATTGAAAAAAGAAATCGTCGTAACGCAGGGAACGCAGGCTATTTTGGCCGACGATGGACTGCTGGGCGGCAAGTCGATCCGGTTGGCTGTGGCCCCCGGTAAGCCCCAGCTTAAGGATGGCGGTATGCTTATCGCAACGAAAGAAACGGGCATTGCCAATCTGGTTCGGGAAAAAACGTTGCCCGTACTGGCAAACGTCGATTCGCTGACGTATCAGTTGAACAAGATTGTGAAGCAGTTCGACCAGACGGGGCTTGTGCTGAACAGAACCCTCACGACTGCCAATGCCGCCGTTGGTACGCTCGACCTGACCATTGCCGAAAACCGGGCTGGCCTGAAGGCGACGCTCGCCAACGTAAACCGACTGTCGGCGTCGTTGATCGAAACAGAAAAGCAGTTGAAACCCATTCTGGCAAAAGCCGATAATCTGGCCGATTCGCTGCAAAGTCTGCAACTCAAACAAACGCTGGGCAACGTCAATAAAACCGTCGATAATCTGCAAAAACTGTTGGCAGGCATTCAGCAGGGGCGCGGTTCGCTGGGTAAACTCACCTCCGACGAGCAATTGTACACGAACGTAAACGCCACCACGGCCAGCCTCGAAAAGCTCCTGACCGACCTGCGCGAGAACCCAAAACGGTACGTGCATTTCTCACTCTTTGGCCGCAAAGACAAAAAAGCCGACCCTGCTAAAGCTGGCAGCACCACCGTAGTATCGGCAACCATAACGGCTGATTCGGTGCAGTGACCAGCAGCGAGTGCTCGCGCCAGCGAACAACATCATCCGTCAATATATACAGGCTCTATGTGCCGGCTTCCGTTTACACCATACCGTTCAGCACACAAAACCACAATATGCAAATCTTTCTTGACGAACTACAGACCCGCACTGCTCAGACTAAACTCGGTGGTGGACCAAAACGCATTGACGATCAACACAAGAAAGGCAAACTAACCGCCCGCGAACGCATCGATTACCTGACCGATTCTGAAAAACCGTTCGTTGAAATTGGTCTTTTTGCGGGCGAAGGATTATACGACGAACATGGCGGTTGCCCATCGGGGGGCGTTGTGGTGGGTATTGGCTATGTGTCGGGGCGGCAATGCGTTATCGTTGCCAACGACGCGACCGTAAAGGCCGGGGCATGGTTCCCGATTACGGCTAAAAAAAATCTCCGGGCGCAGGAAATCGCGATGGAAAACCGCCTGCCTGTTATTTACTTGGTCGATAGCGCGGGTGTGTATTTGCCGTTGCAAAACGAAGTGTTTGCCGATAAAGAGCACTTTGGCCGTACTTTCCGCAACAACGCGCAACTGTCGGCAATGGGCATTTTTCAGGTGGCTGCCATTATGGGTAGTTGTGTGGCGGGCGGGGCGTATCTGCCCATTATGTCCGACGAAAGCCTGATTGTAGAAGGCACGGGCAGTATTTTTCTGGCTGGGCCTTACCTCGTAAAAGCCAGCATCGGCGAAGACGTTGATGCCGAAACCCTCGGCGGAGCTATCACGCATACCGACATTTCTGGGGTAGTTGATAATCGCTATCCCGATGATAGAAGCTGCCTGGATGCTATCAAACGCATGTTCGATAAACTGGGCCGTGCCGATACTGCCGGTTTCGACCGCGTTCAACCGGCTCTACCCGCCAAAGACACCGCCGAAATTCATCAGCTTCTGCCCCTCGACCGCACCAAACCCTACGACATGCGTGAGATTGTGGATAGACTTGTGGATAGCTCTGAATTCGATGTTTATAAACCCGGCTACGGGCAGTCGTTACTCTGTGGCTATGCCCGCATCGACGGTTGGGCGGTCGGTATTGTGGCGAATCAGCGTAAGGTCGTAAAAGCGAAGGGCCGCACCGGACCCGGAACGCCGGACCGACCCGCCGAAATGCAGATGGGGGGCGTTATCTATGGCGATGCTGCTGACAAAGCCGCCCGGTTTATTATGAACTGCAATCAGAAACGGATACCGCTGGTGTTTTTGCAGGACGTATCGGGCTTTATGGTCGGGAGCCGGGCCGAGCAGGGGGGTATTATCAAAGACGGAGCCAAGATGGTGAGTGCGATGGCAAACTCAGTAGTACCCAAATTTACGGTGGTGGTGGGCAACAGCTACGGTGCGGGCAACTACGCCATGTGCGGCAAAGCCTATGACCCGCGCCTGATGCTGGCCTGGCCCACGGCGCAAATGGCCGTAATGAGCGGAGCCTCTGCCGCTAAAACGCTGGTGCAGATTCAGGTAGCTTCGTTGAAAGCCAAAGGCGAAGTGATTACGCCCGATGCCGAACAAGCCTTGTTACAGAAAATCACCGACCAGTACAACGCCCAGCTATCACCTTATTATGCAGCCGCCCGCCTGTGGGTCGATGCCGTAATTGACCCCCTCGACACCCGACAAATTCTTTCGGAAGGTATCGCTGCCGCCAATCACGCGCCTATTACAAAACCGTATTCTGTCGGCGTGATTCAGACGTAGCAAGGGCAGTGGCTTATGCGTCGTAAGTCAATCAGTTTCGCCATTTGAGCGTTTGAAGTAGATGCAGTACATCTTTCCGAATGTACTGAATAACAGGCTGGAGCGAGTCGTTCTGTGTGGCTGTGTTGAAATACAACGCCCCGCGAAGAAAGTGTTTCGTAGAATCCGTTACCACGAACTGCACTTGGCTCGGCACCTCACCCGACAGGTCGATCAGGCTTGCTTCCAGCCCCGATTTGAGCCGGATGGTACGCTGCTCAATCGAATACGCTTTTATATTGTGTCGGGCGGCTAATTTGTATGAATCTTCGAGCATGGCCCGCAGCCGGTTCTCGTCGTTGCCAACGGGCTTGTAGGTCAACTGGACACTTGCCTGAAATTTTGGATAATGGATAAAAATCCAATGCGGTTCCGAGCGGGCAAACGAATCGGGTCGAAGCTGAGCTATCTTGTTATACTCAAACTGATACGGATGCACGGGCGGCAACGGCACATACTGGTGCGCGGGCAAATCGAGCCGGGGGTAGCCTTTCGGCTTGGGAATGTAAGTAGTGGCCGATTCGCTACCGCAGGCAGTAAGCAAAAGCACAACAGGAAACAGAAAAATTCTCATCATAACCTCAATTAAACGGCGTGTCGCGGAAGCGGTCACGTTTTTTGGCAAAAAACGTCAGGCCAAACTGGTAATACAACAGGCGGGGCTGGAAGCTGGGCAAATCAGCTACGGAACCATCATTCAATGCCCATTTTCTGTCCGTAAGCAGAAACGGCAACTGATAACCAACGCGCCCACCCAACCGGATTTCTTCATAAACCTTTCTTAACCAATAAAGCCGAACATCGGCTCCAATAGCACCGTGCAAATTCAAATTGAACCCCTGGTGCAGGTTAGTAACTGAAAACGTGGCCGGATTATTAACGACCGTAGCCAATGGTACATTGTTGCGCTGAACGGGCAATAGTGCCAGCCGATACCACATGATGTCATAACCCAATGTGTGGCCCATCTTCGCCCGTTAGTGTGCCGACAAAGCGCGTTTCGCTTGTATTACGGCGACCGTCGCGTACAAACGAAATCACAAAGTTGCCGAACGTATCGCCCACACCATCGGCATCGACGTTGGTCTGGAGCAGCTTATCCTGAATAGTCTGCAAACTGCTGTTACGCATCAGGGGTGCTTCCACTCCTATTCTCAATCCAACCAGTGTTTTTGTTTGCGTAGAGTCCTGCCCGAAGCTGGCAAACGAACCAATAAAAACCGACAAAAAGATCAAAGTTGAACGCGTTTTCATAGTTGAGTTTATTAGTTAAGTTGATGATTATTGGTAAAAATAGACAAGTAAAAACCTGCCCTGATGACATAGAGCAGGTTTACGTAAAATTTAATGCGATGATGTCAAACTTTCACATCTTCCAGTTCTTCCTGCCGCACGGGCTGACCGAGCAGTGTAGCAAAGCGGTTGATGTTGAACGTCGGCTCAAACCATTGTACGCCCAGCACGGGGTGTTTTACGGGCACGTCGGGGTTTTGGATCTCATTGAGCAGCACGCCCGTGTCGCCGGTAGTGTGGCGTTTCACCTGCCGGATGCTGTAGAGCTGATCGCGCTTAGGCGTTTGTACGCCATATTCGGCATAAAAAGCCAGCACCTCAGCCGGAAAATTGTCGTTTATGCAAATAACTTCCATGCCCTTCGGTAATGAAAAATGTATAGTGAAAAATGAATAATGACGTAAGTGAAAGAACATTATTCATTTTTCACTATACATTTTTCATTAAAACTTTGTTCAGTCCAGCAGCCCGCCTAACTGACCCAGTACCGAGCCGCCTTCTTTGTGTGATTGAACACTCCCGACCGACAGCCGCTGTACGAGTTTGGAAATCGGCATACTCTGAATCCATACTTTGCCCGAACCACGCAGCGTAGCCAAGAATAGCCCTTCTCCGCCGAAAATCATGCTTTTCAGACCTCCTGACCGCTGAATGTCGAAGTTGATACTGGGTTCAAAACCTACGACACAGCCTGTATCGACCCTTAGCATTTCGTTGTTCAGGGTGCGTTCAATTACCACGCCCCCGGCATGAATGAAGGCCAGGCCATCGCCCTGAATTTTTTGAAGAATAAATCCCTCGCCCCCAAAGAAGCCCGCGCCAATGCGTTGATTCAAATGAATGCTCATTTTGGTGCCGAGAGCCGCGCAGAGAAACGAGTCTTTTTGCACAATGAGCGTATTGCCGTAAACGCTGGAAAGATTAATGGGTTTCACAGTGCCGGGGTAGGGGGCCGAGAACGTGACTTTTCGCTTGCCAACGCCCCGATTGGTAAAGTGTGTCATGAACAACGACTCGCCCGTGACCAGCCGTGAGCCGGCCTGCAGAAGCTTGCCCATAAAACCCTGGTCGGGCTGTGAGCCGTCGCCCATTTTGGTTTCAAACTGGATTCCGTCTTCCATATAGAGCATGGAACCGGCCTCGGCAATGACAGTCTCGTTGGGGTCGAGTTCAATTTCAACGATCTGAATGTCTTCGCCAATAATTTTGTAATCGATCTCGTGAGAATACATAATCAGTAAGTAGTTAGTACCAGACTGGCGCACCAGCCAGGAATAGAACAGTGGGCGAAAGCTACGATTTTTGGAAAAATGGGTGAATCGGTTTTCGTACTAACGGCTAAAAAAAAGCCCGACCGGGCGTTTTGGCGGGTCGGGCGTCAGGGCTTCTCGTCGTCCAGATTCAAATCACCGTCTATGTTTAATTCCTCATCCTCCGCCTGCTCCTGCTCGTCGGATTCGTCGGGAGGTGTTTCGCCTTTGAGATTCAAATCCGTGCGATGACGCAGTTTTTTGTCATCGACGGTTTTGTTCAGAAACTGGTTGATTTTGTCGATATCGAAACTCGTCGTGATTTCGCCGAACGAGTTGATCTGAATGTCAAAGCCTTCGAGTTCTTTGTGAACGCGTGGCTTGTCGTTTTCGTCGGGTGATTTTTTCTTTGCCATATCTCTGGTCTTTTTGGGTTAACTGACCGGTGTCTTCAGTGTTTCGAGTGCCTGTTCCAGTCGGGCCATTGTTTCGGCTTTACCGATAATTTCGAGCGTCAGCATCAGGTCAGGGCCGGCACCAACGCCTGTGAGGGCCAGCCGCATAGCCTGCATGATTTTGCCCTGCTTGATGCCTGCCTGTGTAAGCGTATCAGACAGTAGATGTTTGATGTCGTCGGCCACAAACAGGCCGCTATAGCGTTGCAGCGCGTCGCGGAAGGCCGTTACTGCCCGCACGGCGTCGGCGTTCCACTTGGCGGTTGCCACGGTTTCATCATACGAAGTCGGCGCGTTAAAAATTGTACTGGCTTCATCGAAAATTTCGCGGGCGAAACTAACGCGGCCTTTCAGCAGCGACACGATTTTTTCGGCCCGTTCGAGTGGGCAGTCGTAACCGGCGGCTTCGGCCTGTTGCTGTACGGTTGGGGCCAGTTCGGCATCGGGCCGTTGCCGAATATACTGTTGGTTGAACCATTGCGCCTTCTGAATGTCGAACCGCGCCCCGGCTTTATGCACCTGGGCCAGATCGAAACTGGCAATTAGTTCGTCCATCGTAAACAGTTCCTGCTCGGTGCCGGGGTTCCAGCCCAGCAGAGCCAGAAAGTTGACCGTTGCTTCGGGGAGGTAGCCTTCTTCGCGAAAGCCCCGCGCCACCGTGCCCGTTTGGGGATCTGTCCATTCGAGCGGGAAAATAGGGAAGCCGCCGACATCGGCATCGCGTTTGCTGAGTTTGCCATTGCCTTCGGGTTTGAGCAGCAGCGGCAGGTGGGCAAACTGTGGCATCGTGCTTTCCCAGCCGAGGTAGCGGTACAGCAGCACGTGCAGCGGAGCCGAGGGCAACCACTCTTCTCCACGAATTACGTGGGTGATGCCCATCAGATGATCGTCAACGATATTGGCGAGATGGTAGGTCGGCAGGCCGTCGGACTTCAGCAGAATCTTGTCGTCGATAGCCGACGAATGCACGTTTACCCACCCCCGGATGATGTCGTTGAGCCGTACTTCTTCTTTGCGTGGCGTTTTGAGCCGAATCACATACGGCTCACCAGCGTCGATGCGGCTGCTGACCTCATCGGCTTTCATTGTCAGTGAGTTGCGCATTTGCATCCGCGTGATGGCATTGTACTGAGCAGCGGGCGCGTTGGCTGCTTCGAGCCGGGCACGCATGGCATCGAGTTCGTCGGCAGTATCGAAGGCGTAATACGCTTTGCCTTCGTCGACCAACCGCTGTGCTTCTTTCTGATAAATCTCGCGCCGTTCCGACTGGCGGTATGGCCCGTTGTCACCGCCAACGCCTTGCCCTTCATCAATCTGAATACCAGCCCAGCGCAGGCTTTCAATGATGTACTCTTCGGCTCCCGGCACAAACCGATTCTGATCGGTGTCTTCGATGCGGAGGAGCATTTTTCCGCCCATCTTGCGGGCGAACAGGTAATTGTATAGTGCCGTTCGCACCCCGCCAATGTGCAGCGGGCCGGTAGGGCTGGGCGCGAAACGAACGCGAACAGAGTTTTGCATAGGAAATGGTTCAATGACTGAATGATTGACTGATTGAATGAAGACCTGAACCACCTCATTCAATCAGTCAACTACTCAATCATTCAAAAAATGGCTATCACTGAAATTTCAACATTGACGTCTTTGGGCAGGCGGGCCACTTCAACCGTTTCGCGAGCCGGTGGGTTTTGGCTGAAAAACTGGCCGTATACCTCGTTGATGGCCGAGAAGTTGTTCATGTCTTTCACAAAAATGCTGGCTTTCACGATGTTGGCATAATCCATGTCGGCGGCTTTGAGAATGGCTCCGATGTTTTCCATTACCTTTTGCGTCTCGGCCCGGATGTCGCCCAGCGGGGCCAGTTCAATAGCTACCTGACCCGAAACGTACAGTGTGTTGTTGGCTTTTACTGCCTGACTATACGGACCGATAGGCGCGGGAGCCTGTTCGGTGTAAACAATTTGCTTGCTCATGGTTTTTACTATATCGTGCAAAGTTACCACCAAAGTGCGGCTTACCCGAAACAGCCTGTACCAACTTCATGTTTCCGATTTCTGCGTCATGACCGATCAATCTACCTTCGAGCGACTGAAAAACCGGCTGCTGGGCCGTCTCGATGCCCACAAGCCTTATAAAATTGTGTATTACCGGGGTTTTGGTTCACCAACGGCGGTGTGGCTCAAAGGCCGCGTGCTGCGTGAGCGCGACCTCAGTACGCCTTCCGACAACGACACGTTTATCGAGAATCTGCTGGCAACGTATCAGCGTTTTGAAAGCGATGAAGTGCCGGGCGTAACGGTGAGCGTCGAAGCATTTGGACAAACACACACCACCGTGACGGATAGCGAAGGCTATTTTGAGGTGACAATTAACCCGCCCAACGACCTGTTGGCAGCATATCCCGGTCGGGTATGGTTTCCGGTGCGGTATGCACTCAACGGCATCATGCAACCGGTCACGGGCGAACCTGTCGTGAAAGATGGGCATCTGATGGTGTCACCCCCGTTTAGTCAGTTTGGCGTTATCTCCGATATTGATGATACTGTTTTGGTAACGGGAGCCACGAGCTTGGTGCAAACGGCGAAACTTACGTTTTTGGGCAATGCCTACACCCGTCTGCCGTTTGGTGGTGTGGCTGCGTTTTACCGGGCGTTGCAGAGCGGGCCGATCACAACCCTCTTTAACCCAATTTATTACGTGTCGAGTAGTCCGTGGAATTTGTATGATCTGCTGGTCGATTTTTTCCGTATCCAAGGCGTGCCAAAAGGGCCATTGCTGTTGCGTGACTTTGGCCTGAATCGCGAACTGCTGTCGTCGGGGGGGCACCACACGCACAAACTGGCGATGATTCGGAAGGTGCTGGACGTGAATCCGCAACTGGCGTTCGTGCTGATTGGCGATAGTGGGCAACAGGACCCCGAAATTTATACGCAGGTAGTAAAGGAAAATCCGGGTCGTATCCGGGCCATCTACATCCGCGACGTAACGGCGAAAGATCGGCGCGACGAGGCCGTGCGCGAACTAATTCGGGCTGCTGATGCGCAAAACGTGCCGATGCTGCTGGTGCCTGATACCGTTGCTGCCGCCGAACATGCCGCCCAGCTTGGCCTGATTGACCCCGACACGCTGCCCGAAATCCGCGCTGACCGGCAAGCCGATGAGGAGTGATGCTGCTGGCTAAACCTTGTCAATTGACGGTAGCAGCTTTTAAAATTCCTAAACAGCTTCTATATTTAGAAAATAAAGGCAAGTGAACCGACAGGGAAAAGAATGAAGATACTGGTTGTTGAAGATGATCCAAAGCTGGCATCGTTTGTCCGCAAAGGCTTTGAAGCTGAAGCCTGCGAGGTAGTGGTAGCTTACGATGGGCAGACGGGTCGGGCTATGTTCAACAAGCAACCTTACGATGTAATTATCCTCGACGTGAATATGCCACATATCAACGGGTTTGAGTTGTGTCGGCAAATCAGGCAGCATAATACGGAGATTCCTATCCTGATGCTGACCGCTCTGGATAGTTTAGACGACAAGGCCGAAGGCTTCGGTGCCGGAGCTGATGATTACCTGAGTAAGCCCTTTGAGTTCCGCGAGTTGTGGCTACGTACTCAGGCACTTACCCGTCGGCACCATACCGCTCCGCAGCGATCCCTCCAGTTGGCCGACCTGGTGCTGAATCCTGAATCTAAAATAGTTACGCGGGCGGGCAAACGCATTGACCTTACCACCCGCGAATACGCATTGCTGGAATACCTGCTGCGCAACCAGGGCCGGATTATTTCACGCGTCGATATTGCGGAGCGGGTATGGGACGTCAATTTTGATACGAATACTAATGTCATTGATGTGTACATTGGCTACCTGCGCCGTAAAATCGACCGGGATTTTACGCCTAAACTCGTGCATACGGTAGTGGGTATGGGATACGTACTTCGTGAATAACTGGTCATGCTTATTCGGAATAAACTGACGCTGCTGTTTACGATTCTGGTGCTGGCCATTCAGTTTACGTTCTCCGCTTTTGTTTACTCATTCTATTCGGTATACCGTCGGCAGGAGTTTTATGGGCAACTGCGGGCTAAGGCGCAGGTATTCGGGCGCGTGCTGATTGGGCGACAGGATGTGGCCCATTTGCTTAGTGCGCGTGTGCGGGCCAGCGACTTGCTCACCCTTACTGATGAGCAGATCAGTATTTATGATCGCCAGTTCCGCCCCCTGTTCGATAACCAGAATGCTTCTTATGAACATAAAGAACGGTCATTGCTGCCGACCTTGACGAAACAGCCGGTGGTGGCCTTCACTATTGATAAAGCTGAAGGCGTTGGCGTGGTGTTTCGTCAGGGAACCCAGCCATATTACGTTTTTGTGACAGGCTACGACGGGCTGGGCCGCTCCAAACGCGAAAACCTGCTGCTCATTATTCTGATTGGCAACCTCGGTGGCTTCGCGCTCATTCTGCTGGCTGGCTGGTACGTATCCGGGCGATTTTTGCAGCCCCTTGCCGATATGGCCCAGACCGTTCGTGAAGTATCGGCCAACCACCTCCATACCCGTGTCAACGAAGGCAACCGGCGCGATGAGATCGCTCAACTGGCTATCACCTTCAACGGCTTGCTGGGAGAACTGGAGCGGGCATTTGAGAGTCAGCGGCAGTTTGTAGCCCACGCATCGCATGAACTGCGAACACCCCTAACCAACGTACTGGGTACGCTCGACATCTCACTGACCTACGATACCGACCCGGCCCAATGGCGGCAGAGTATGCGCAGTGCTATAGACGAAATCAGAAAGCTAATTCAACTGACGAATAGCTTACTTAATTTAGCAAAAGCATCGGGTAGCTCCACCACAATGGCACCCATTCGGCTCGATGAGTGCCTGCTCGACGCCATTGCCCAGGTGCAACAGAAATATGCCGGACGGCAAATCAACCTGTCGTTTGGCACCTTATCCGACGATTATTACATCGTAACTGGAAATCAGTTACTGCTAACCACCGCTTTCGCGAACATTCTCGACAATGCCTGCAAGTATTCAGAGGCATCGGTGCGCGTAGTGCTGGAAAAGTTAACTGACGCCGACCGATATACTATTCAGGTAACTGATCAGGGGCGTGGCATTACCAGCGATGACCTGCCGCACGTTTTTAGCCCTTTAGTGCGGGGGCACAATGTGGCGGGGGTGCAGGGCTTTGGTGTAGGGCTGGCTATTACAAAGCAGCTTATCACGCTGCATCACGGAAGTATTCAGATTGAATCCAGCCCGGACGTAGGCACAACCGTTCATATTGAGTTGCCTGCTCTGCCCGCTGCGTGATATACAATCTCATATTGTTCTCATCTCGTTTTTAATCGGCCAACTGACTTTTGGGGCATTACACGCACAAAAGAACCTGTTGCCATGAAAACCCAACGCCCTTTCAATATCCTTCCGGCGGGTTTACTGCTGGGGTTAGCCGGCTCACTGCTACTGAATCTATATCAGCTCAATGAGCGAAATAGACAAACGGCTGGTATTCTGCCAGCAGAATCGAAAAATACGGGTCAAACGGCCATCGCCGAAGGTATGGCTGTGCATCGACGGCACAATACCCACAAAGACAGTCTGCCGCTGACCTCGCCACCCGGCTCCCTGATGAAACCCCATGCCCGTCGCTAAAGCCATTAACCTGATTCTAAGATACAGTAATGAACCGCTGCCACTTTTTCGTCTTCGGGTTGCTGCTGACCGGTACTCTGTTGCTGGGGCAACGGCGTCAGGCTGAAGCCGCTTCTCCTGCTGATACCCTGACGCTGACTCTGGCTCAGGCCGAAGCACAGTTTCGTTCGGGGAACCTGCAATTGCTTGCCTCTCAGGCCGGTATCAGTGAAAATCAAGCCTATGAATACCAGGCTCGGCTAATCAACAATCCCACCATTTATGTAGAACAAATGCCTTATAACCACCAAACGGGAGAGTTTATGCCGTTTCGGAGAACCAACTCCGAGCAGGTAGTGCAGGTGCAGCAACTGCTGCTGCTGGCAGGGAAGCGAAACAAGCAGTTAGCTATTGCCCGCCAGCAGACAACCTTAGCCGCCGACCGCTTTTATGACCTTATCCGAACGCTGACATATCAGGTACGGTCTACGTTCTACGATCTCTACTATGCCCGGCAGGCTCTCGGTGTGTATGGACAGGAAATCAGTACGTTACGCCAGACGGTGAACCTGTTTAAGCAACAGTACGATAAAGGCAACATACCACTGAAAGACCTTGCCCGCCTGAAAGCATACCTATTCAACCTGACTACCGAACAGCAACAATTTCTTCGCCGGGTTGCCGATGCTAATGCTGATCTGACAGTGCTGCTCAACGTGTCCCCAACCATAGCCATACAGCCAACGGTCGGCGAAACCGCAGCAACCGATTCGGCGACCGTAGCCCGGCTCAACGTAAGCGACTTGTATCAGACCGCCGAAAAAAGCCGATTCGACCTGAAAGCCTTTCGCGACGGGGTTAAACTGGAACAACAGAACCTGATTCTGCAAAAAGCACTGGCCGTGCCCGATCTGACGCTTCAGGGGACTTACGACCGTAATGCGGGCTTCATTCCCAACTATTTTGGGATTGGTGTGGGGAGCAGCCTGCCGTTTTTCAACAGAAATCAGGGCAACATTAAGGCGGCAGCCATCCGTACCCAGAGTAGTCAGCAATTGAGCCGGGCCTATCAGTTGCAGGTAGAGGGCGAGGTACAGCGGGCATACGAAAAAGCGCTGCAAACCGAACAGCTTTACTACACCTTCGATAATCGCTTCAACGCCGATTTTGCCCGGCTAATCGAAGGCGTGATTACCAACTACCGCAAGCAAAATATCGATGTAGTGGAGTTTCTGGACTTTTTCGATTCCTACAAAAACAGCCAGATTCAGTACAATCAACTACAGAACGACCGACAACAGAGCCTCGAAGCACTCAATTTTGCCGTGGGAGCCAATGTCTTAGTCGCAAAATAACCTGCTGTAAATCAATAACCTGATTCGTTATGAACAAGCATATTCATGCATACCTGATTCGGATGGTCTGGGCAACTCTTGCCCTACTAACAGGTGTTTTGGCCGGGTGTCAGTCGACGGCCAGATCAGATCAGTCGGCGCAGACCGACAAGCCAACCGTGAATCTGCTGGCAAATGCCCGTATCGACACGGCCCGCTTGGCCCCCGTTGCCGACGAGATTGCGCTGACGGGTAAAATCACCTTCAACCAGGACCGGATAGTCAAAGTATTTCCGCTGGTAGGCGGACATATCGAAACCGTCAGGGCCGACCTCGGCGACTACGTACGCAAAGGGCAGGTGCTGGCTATGCTTCGTTCCGGCGATCTGGCCGACCTCTCGCAGCAGGCTGTGGCGGCTCGCGGGCAGGTAGCCGTAGCGCAGAAAAACCTACAGGTGGCTGAAGACATGACAAAAGCCGGGCTTAGTTCGCAGCGCGACTTAGTGGCTGCCCGCGAGCAATTTCTGGCGGCCAAAGGCGAGCTGGCCCGCGTGGGCGAACGGCAGCGCATTATGGGCAGTGCGGGGTCGGCATACGCCGTTAAAGCCCCTATGAGCGGATTTGTAGTCGAAAAAAGCGCGTCGCCCGGTATGGAACTCCGCTCCGACGACCCCGAAAACCTGTTCACCATCTCAAATCTTGATCAGGTCTGGGTTATAGCCAACGTATATGAGTCTGATCTGTCGCATATCCAGGTAGGCAATCAGGCAACCATAACCACCCTCTCATATCCTGACCGCGTGTTTCGGGGAAAAATCGACAAGGTATTCAACATGCTCGATCCCGACAGCAAGACCCTCCGGGTGCGCGTCACACTGCCCAACCCCGATTTCACGCTCAAACCTGAAATGTTTGCCAACGTAAGCGTACAGTACGCCGGACACGAGCAGCGGGTGGCTATTCCGGCCAACGCAGTTTTGTTCGACAAGAGCCGCAACTTCGTGGTAGCCGTTACGCAGCAGGGGCAACCGGTGGTGCGGGAGGTGAACGTCTTCAAAACTATTGGTGATAGAACCTACCTGACCAGCGGCCTACAGGCGGGTGAGCGGGTGGTATCACAAAACGGATTACTCATTTACAATGCACTGAGCAACTAACCGGGTAATCACGCCATGACGACATTCATCAAAGCAATCATTTCCTTTTCGCTCAGAAACCGCTTCTTCGTGTTCTTTCTGACGGCATTGGCCGTTGTGGCTGGCTGGTTCTGCTACCAGCATACGCCCATCGAAGCCTTCCCCGACGTAACCAATACACAGATCACCCTCATCACGCAGTGGCCTGGCCGCTCGGCAGAGGAGATTGAAAAGTTCGTGACCATACCACTGGAAATCGGGCTGAACCCCGTACAGAAGAAAACGGACATCCGCTCTACTACCCTTTTCGGGCTATCGGTGGTAAAGATTATGTTCGAGGATGGGGTCGATGACAGTTTTGCCCGACAGCAGGTCAACAACCTGCTTGGCAGCGTTGATCTGCCCGATGGCATCCGGCCCGACGTGCAGCCACCCTACGGCCCGACCGGCGAAATATTCCGCTACACGCTCCGCTCACCCACCCGCTCGGCCCGTGAACTGAAAACCATCCAGGACTGGACCATTGAGCGGCAACTGAAAAGCATACCGGGCGTAGCCGACGTGGTAAGCTTCGGCGGGGAGGTGAAAACCTACGAAATATCAGTTAATCCGCACCGTCTGCTCGATTACAACATTACACCCCTTCAACTCTACCAGGCCGTTGCCAACGCCAACGTTAACGTGGGGGGCGACGTAATCGAGAAAAATTCTGAAGCCTACGTAGTGCGCGGCATTGGGCTGTTGCGTAACCAGCAGGACATCGGCAACATTGTTATCAAAAACGTGAACGGTACGCCCATTATGGTCCGTAACGTAGCGCAGGTGGCCGAGTCGGCCCTGCCGCGCCTGGGGCAGGCAGGTCGCGACAATCAGAACGACGTAGTAGAGTGCATTGTGGTGATGCGGAAGGGCGAAAACCCCAGCGAGGTAATCGAACGGGTAAAAGCCAAAATCGACGAACTGAACACGAACATTCTGCCCGCCGATGTCCGGCTCGATACGTTCTATAACCGCGAAACGCTCATTCATTTTGCCACGCACACCGTCACCCATAACCTGCTGGAAGGAATTGTGCTGGTAACGGTCATTGTGTTTCTGTTTATGGCCGACTGGCGCACCACACTCACCGTATCGATCATCATTCCACTGGCTCTGCTGTTTGCTTTCATTTGCCTGCGGCTCAAGGGCATGTCGGCCAACCTGCTGTCGATGGGTGCCATCGATTTCGGGATTATTGTCGATGGTGCTGTGGTGATGGTCGAGGGAATCTTTGTGACACTTGATGAACTGGCACACAAGGAAGGGATGACCAGATTCAATAAACTGGCTAAGCTGGGCATTCTGCGAAAAACCGGCGTTGAGATGGGCAAGGCCATTTTCTTTTCCAAACTCATTATCATCACCTGCCTGATTCCTATTTTCTCGTTTCAGCAGGTGGAAGGCAAAATGTTTTCTCCACTGGCCTGGACGCTGGGTTTCGCCCTGCTGGGAGCCTTGATTTTTACGCTGACGCTGGTGCCGGTGCTCGCCAGTTTTCTGCTTCGCCACAATGTACGGGAGAAACACAACCCGTTTGTCGCCTTCATTACCCGCAACGCCACCCGCGCCTTTGGCTATACGTTTGCCCATAAGCGGATGAGCCTGCTCGCAGCAGCCGTGTTGGTAGTGGTTGGGCTGTCGGGCTTTAGCCTGCTCGGTACGGAGTTTTTGCCGGAACTGGACGAAGGCTCAATCTACATCCGGGCCTCGATGCCGATGAGCATATCACTGCCCGAATCGGTTCGGCTGACTACGCAGATGCGCCATATCTTCGATCAGTTTCCTGAGGTGAAGGGGGTTGTGTCGCAAACGGGGCGGCCCAACGATGGCACTGACCCAACGGGCTTTTATAACGTCGAATTTCTGGTCAGCATCTTCCCCAAAGAAGACTGGAAACGCAGCCTTACCAAAGCGCAACTGATTGAGCAGATGCAGGCGAAGTTAAGGGCATTTCCGGGCGTTGATTTCAGCTTTTCGCAACCCATCATGGACAATGTGGCCGAAGCGGTATCGGGGGTGAAGGGGTCTATTGCCGTGAAGGTGTACGGCCCCGACCTGTACACCTTAGAGCGCAAAGCGGGCGAAATTCAGCAGCAGTTAGCCACCGTATCGGGTATCAGCGACCTGGGCGTTATCCGCAACATCGGTCAGCCAGAGTTGCGGGTCGAACTGGACGAGCAGAAACTGGCCCTCTACGGCGTAAACAAAGCCGAAGCTGAAGCAGTGGTCGAGATGGCAATTGGCGGCAAAGCAGCCACCCAGATTTATGAAGGCGAACGTAAGTTTGACCTTCGTATTCGGTACGAAAAACCGTTTCGCTCCGACGAAACCGAACTGGCCGCCCTGATGGTGCCAACCCAGAACGGGGCACAGATACCAATTCGGGAATTGGGCCGCATCTACGCCCAGACCGGCCCAATTCTGATTTACCGCGAGGGCAACCAGCGGTATGGTGCCGTGAAGTTTTCGGTGCGGGGGCGCGATATGGGCGGGGCCGTTGCCGAAGCGCAGCAAAAAGTAGCGGCTCACGTCCGATTACCGGCGGGTTACTCGGTCAAGTGGGCGGGCGATTTTGAGAATCAGCAACGGGCCACCCTCCGGCTTGAGCAGGTAGTGCCTATTAGTTTGCTGGGTATTTTCCTGATTCTGTTCGTGCTGTTTGGTAATGCCCGCGACGCTGGTCTGGTGTTGCTCAATGTGCCGTTTGCCATCATCGGCGGTATTGCGGCCCTGCTCATAACCCACGTCAACTTCAGTATTTCGGCGGGTATCGGGTTCATTGCCCTATTCGGTATCTGCATCCAGAACGGGGTAATCCTGATTTCAGTATTCAAGAAAAACCTGCACAACCGGCTGTTGCTGAACGACGCCATTCGGGAAGGCGTCATCTCCCGCATTCGGCCCGTAGTGATGACAGCCCTAATGGCTACCATCGGACTGATCCCAGCCGCCGTTTCCACGGGTATCGGCTCCGAAACGTCCAGACCGCTGGCTATTGTGGTTATCGGTGGCCTGATAACCGCCACCCTGCTCACCCTGCTCGTGTTTCCGCTGATGTTCTACGCATTCTACCGGGGCCGCATAATCGGATCAATTCAATAGAAAATAGTACTATTTATGGTTTATTGCGCTCATACGAGGGCGTCGAAGCCCTTTGCTTTACATTTTTCTAATTCATTTCTCATGCGGTTCTCATCTGGCAAAGGCTCTTTTGTACCCGTAAGTACGCATGTTCGGGCCCATTGGCCGTACTGTATTTGCAAAACCTGGTTCGACCCGATAAACGTGAAAATCTATATGAATCGATACCTCCCGCTCATTAGCTTATGCAGTTTGCTGAGCCTTGCCAGTTGCCAGAAGAAGGAAGAAAAGAAGGAAGAACTGGTCGAGTTCATGGTTACCAGCCCCTTGAAAAGAGACACGACGATCACGAAAGAGTACGTGTCTCAGATTCACTCGTTCCGCCACATTGAATTACGGGCGCAGCAGCGCGGCTATATACAGAATGTCTTTGTTGATGAAGGGCAGTTTGTGCGGCAGGGGCAGCTCATGTTTCAGATCATGCCCAAACTCTACGAAGCCGAACTGAAGAAAGCGCAGGCAGAAGTTAACTTCGCCGGTATCGAATACCAGAATACTAAAAAACTGGCCGACAACAAGATCGTGGCTCCTAACGAGCTGGCTATGGTAGGGGCCAAGTTAGACAAAGCAAAAGCCGAAGCAACCTTAGCCCAGACGCATCTGGAGTTTACAAAGATTAAAGCACCTTTTTCGGGTATCATGGACCACTTTCAGGTCCGGCTGGGGAGCTTAGTCGATGAAGGCGATTTGCTGACAACGTTGTCGGACAACAGCAAAATGTGGGTGTATTTCAACGTGCCGGAAGCTGAATACCTCGATTACAAAACGCACCAGCAAAACAACCAGGTACACGTGAACTTAGTGATGGCGAACAACGAACTGTTCGCCTATCCGGGCGTGGTGCAAACTATCGAGGCCGACTTTAACAATCAGACCGGCAACATCGCCTTTCGCGCCACCTTCCCCAATCCGAAAGGACTCCTGCGGCACGGTGAAACTGGTAATGTCCGAATGACCGTACCGCTCAAAAATGCCCTGATTATTCCGCAGAAAGCCACCTTCGAGGTTCTGGAAAAAAAGTATGTGTACGTGGTGGATAAAAACAACGTGATTCGATCCAGAGAAATCACCATAGCCGCCGAAATGCCACACATTTTCGTGGTGCAGAGCGGGCTGAAAAAAGACGACCGGATTCTGCTGGAAGGGCTGCGTCAGGTAAAGGAGAACGAAAAAATACACGCCAAATTCATGCAGCCTGAGTCGGTTATAGCTCATTTGGGTCTGTATGCTGAATAGAAGAATGCGCATTCATCATTGCGCATTACACATTAATATATTGACGTTATGTTCACCAAATTCATACGCAGACCAGTATTCGCTATTGTGATTTCAATCATGATAGTTTTCGTAGGTACTCTGGCTATCAAGCAGTTGCCCATTTCTCAGTTTCCCGATATTGCTCCTACCACTGTCAATATATTTATTGCGTATCCTGGAGCGAGTGCCGATGTATTGGTTAAATCCACGCTGATTACGCTGGAGCAGGCCATCAACGGCGTTCAGGACATGCGCTACATCGCTACCGATGCCACCAGCGCAGGTGAGGCTACCCTTCGCATTATTTTTGAGCCTGGTACCGACCCGAACGATGCCGTTATCCGGGTGAAAACAAGGGTCGATCAGGTGATGCCGCTTTTGCCCGAACTGGTGCAGCGTGAAGGCGTTATCATCACGCCAATCCAGCCCAGTATGTTGATGTACGTCAACCTCTATTCTAAAGATAAGAGTATCGACGAAAAATTCCTGTTCAACTACGCTACCGTCAAAATGATCCCTGAAATACAGCGGACGAGAGGGGTAGCGAGGGCACAGATACTGGGAAGCCGACGCTATGCGATGCGCGTTTGGCTAAATCCCGAACGGATGCGGGCCTACAACATCTCCGTTGAGGAGGTCATGAAGGCTATTGGCGAACAAAGCATTATTGGTCGACCGGGCCGGATCGGTCAAAGCTCTGGTATTGCTGCCCAGTCGCTGGAATATGTACTTACCTACAAAGGAAGGTATAACAAGCCGGAAGAGTATGAGGGCATTATAATTCGGGCCAATTCGGAGGGGGAAAGCATACACCTGAAAGATATAGCCAGGGTTGAACTGGGCAGTGAGTTTTTTGATATCTATTCCAATTTAGATGGCAAAGCTTCGGCGGCTATCGTGCTGAAACAGAATTATGGCAGCAACGCGAGTGATGTCATAGCCGAGGTGAAAGCGAAGCTGGAAGTGATGAAAGCCTCTTTCCCGCCGGGCGTAGATTACAAAATAAGCTATGATGTTTCTCAGTTCCTCGATGCGTCCATCGAGCAGGTCATCGACACGCTGCGCGATGCGTTTATCCTGGTCGCTTTAGTTGTTTTTATCTTTCTGGGCGATTGGCGTTCTACACTGATACCAATTCTGGCGGTTCCGGTATCGTTGATTGGAGCGTTTTTTGTCATTCAGTTTTTTGGTCTTTCCATCAATTTAGTGACGCTGTTTGCCTTAGTGCTGGCTATCGGTATTGTGGTCGATGATGCGATAGTGGTGGTAGAGGCCGTACACGCCAAGATGGAGGAAGAGCCGCACCTGTCTCCGTTTAACGCGGTCAGAAAAGTGCTGGGCGAAATCAGCGGAGCCATTATCGCCATCACTGCCGTTATGGTGTCGGTGTTCCTGCCTATTTCATTTATGTCGGGGCCGGTCGGTACGTTCTACCGCCAATTCTCCATCACGATGGCCAGTTCCATTGTAATCTCGGCCCTCATCGCGCTAACACTCACGCCCGTGTTGTGCGCCATGTTGCTGAAAAACAATCATGGAACTGGCCGGAAGAAAAACCTGCTGACCCGCCTGCTCGACCGGTTCAACCGGGGGTTTGATACCCTGACAGGACGTTATGTGAGTCTGCTGAAAATAATTGTCAACCGCCGAGTTCTTACGTTTGGTATCCTGCTCGCGTTCGGGTTGGGAATCGTCTATGAGAATACTGTTCTGCCCGCCGGGTTTATCCCGAACGAAGATCAGGGTACGATTTACGCCATTATCCAGACGCCACCGGGGTCAACCCTGGAAAAAACCAATGAAGTGTCGCAGCGGCTCCAGAAAATCTGTGAGGAAATCGAGGGAGTAGAAACGGTGTCTTCGCTGGCTGGTTACGAGATTATGACCGAAGGACGTGGTTCTAACGCCGGTACGTGTCTGATCAACCTGAAAAACTGGTCGGATCGCAAGCATACCGTCAAGGAAATCATGGAAGAACTGGAGGAGAAATCGAAGAGCCTTGGGGCCGTTGTTGAATTCTTTGAACCACCAGCCATTCCCGGATTTGGTACGTCGGGCGGTTTTTCGATGCGTTTATTAGACAAAACCACCGATACGGACTATCGTGAATTCGACAAAATCAACAAGCAATTCATGGATAATCTGGGCAAGCGGAAAGAACTAACGGGCCTGTTTACCTTTTTTGCCGCCAATTACCCGCAATACGAACTTGAAATCGATAATAAGCTGGCAATGCAAAAAGGCGTGTCTATCGGCAAAGCGATGGACAACCTCAACATTATGATTGGCAGCACCTACGAACAGGGATTTATTAAGTTCAACCAGTTTTTCAAAGTCTACGTGCAGTCTGATCCGAGCTTCAGAAGGTTGCCCTCCGATATTCTGAAGCTGTTTGTTAAAAACGACGAAGGCGAAATGGTGCCCTACTCAGCCTTCATGACGCTGAAAAAAGGGCAGGGGCCGAATGAAATCACCCGGTTCAATTTGTACAACTCAGCAGCCATACAGGGGCTTCCGGCGAAGGGCTATACCACCGCCGATGCCATACAGGCCATTCGGGAAGTAGCCAGTCAGACATTGCCAAGGGGCTACGACATTGCTTTTGAAGGGCTATCCTACGACGAGTCGATTCGGGGGAACGAGGCTCTTTATGTATTCCTGATTGTATTGGCTTTCGTTTATTTTGTTTTAGCTGCCCAGTACGAAAGTTTTATCATTCCATTGGCAGTAGTGTTTTCATTGCCGGTTGGCGTATTTGGTTCGTTTCTGGTACTCAAGCTGATGGGGCTGGAAAACAACATCTATGCTCAGATTGGCCTTATCATGCTGATCGGTCTGCTGGGTAAAAACGCCGTATTGATCGTTGAGTTTGCCGTTCAGAAGCGGCAGCAGGGCGAAACTATTCTAAACGCGGCCATTGAAGGGGCAAGGGTCCGTTTCCGCCCAATTCTGATGACCTCCTTCGCCTTTGTAGCGGGGTTGATTCCGCTGCTCATTGCAACCGGCGCGGGAGCAATTGGCAACCGTACCATTGGCGCATCGGCCCTGGGGGGCATGCTGTTCGGAACCGTTTTCGGGGTTATCATCATCCCTGGCCTGTACTACATATTTGGCAGTCTGGCCGATGGCCGGAAAATGATTAAAGACGAAGATGACGAGTCGCTGAGCGACAATCTGGTTCATCAATTAGATGCTTTTCCCATACCTGAAGAAAGTACCAATCATGCTGAAAAGACGCATATATAACTGCCTGGCAGTGGGTTCGCTGGCGGTAGCAATAATGGCCTGCAAAACTCCCGCTTTGACTACCCGGACAGAGAACCGCGCTGTTCCGGTACAGTATGGCAATTCGACCGACTCAACCAATTCGGCTCAGCTAAAGTGGCAGACGTTTTTCACCGATGCCAACTTGGTAGCCCTGATCGACACGGCCCTTCGTAACAATCAGGAACTGAACATTACAGCGCAGGAAATTCAGATTGCCCAGAACGAGATTCGAACCCGAACCGGCGAATACCTGCCCTTTGTAGGGCTGCGGGGCGGGGCGGGTATCGAGAAGATAGGCCGTTATACGCTGCTTGGTGCCACCGAAGCGGGTGCCGAAATCCGGCCCGGCAAAGAAATTCCCGAACCGTTGCCCAACTTTTCGGGCGGTGCTTTTGCCACCTGGGAGGTAGACATCTGGCATAGGTTGCGGAACGCCAAGAAAGCAGCCGTGAATCGGTATCTGGCGAGCGTAGAAGGGCGTAATTTCACCGCAACAAATCTGATTGCCGAGATTGCTACGTCGTACTATGAGCTGCTGGCCCTTGATAATCAGCTCGATATTGTTCGGCAAAACATCGAGATTCAGACCAATGCGCTGAAGATCGTTCGGTTGCAGAAAGAAGCCACCCGAGTAACCGAGTTGGCAGTGCGCCGGTTTGAAGCGCAGGTACTCAACACGCAGAATATCCAGTATGGCATTCAGCAGCGTATTGTAGAAACGGAGAACCATATCAATTTTCTGGCAGGGCGGTATCCGCAACCTGTTGCCCGCAACTCAGCGGCATTTAATACGCTGTTGCCAGCTACTATCCACACTGGCATCCCGGCGCAACTACTGGCTAACCGCCCGGACATTCGTCAGGCCGAACAGGAACTGGCGGCTGCCAAATTAGACGTGCAGGTAGCCAGAGCAAGGTTTTACCCATCGCTGGGTATTTCGGCTGGACTTGGTTATCAGGCATTCAATCCGGCGTATTTACTGAAAACACCTCAGTCGCTGTTGTTTTCGCTGGCGGGCGACGTAGCGGGACCGCTGATCAACAGGAATGCAATCATTGCCACGTATTACAGTGCCAACGCCCGGCAGATTCAGGCCGTTTATAACTACGAGCGTACTATTCTTAACGCTTATGTCGAGGTTGCCAATCAGCTTGCCAGAATTGGTAATCTTGAGAAAAGTTACGATACCAAATCGAAAGAGGTAGAGGCACTGACCCAGTCGATTACGATTTCCAACACGCTGTTCAACTCGGCCCGCGCCGACTATATGGAAGTCTTGCTAACCCAGCGCGAGGCCGTACAGTCGCGGTTCGAACTGGTCGATACCCGGATGCAGCAGATGAACGCAGTAGTCACTATTTATCGGGCGTTGGGGGGCGGATGGAAGTAAGCGGCAAAAACCATGTGATGAATTTGTTGCCATTGACTGCATAGAATTACTATTTTGTTAAGGTTGCTATCGGAAGTGGTTTGGAGCAGGGCATGTCCCAATTTTGTGCCCTCAACCAACATAGCACATTCGATGCATACCGAACTTTACCGACGATTTTTCAGGCTTGTCTACGTTCTGTGGGCGGGCCTTTTTTGTGGCTGCATGGCCCAGGCGCAAACTCCGCTGAATAGCACGTCTGGCTCGTTTACACTGACCTGGAAGCCCCGCGAGGATGTCAATGTGCTTTTACCGGGCAGCATTCGTGTGTTCGATACATACATGCCGTTGCCGGGTACGTCGGCCCCTATCCGGGCGATGTACGCCGTAATCCGTACCGACGACCCAAACCTGCGTCTGCGGGCCGTTGGCGAACCCCGTGGTGCTACCTTCCGACTCGAAACAACCAAACAGGCGTCGGAACGAAACCGGGGCATTTTCGCTGTAAACGGCGGTTTTTTCTCATCGAATGAATCGGTTAGTCTGATTATCCGCGATGGAGAGTCCGTTGCCAGCAATATTCTCTCGCTCGTCCGCAACGGTCGTACTTACTTCCCAACGCGGGGCGCGTTCGGTCTCGTTAATCGCCGACCCGACGTTGCCTGGGTCTATACGTTGCCCGATGGGCAGGTGGTGCAGTATGCCAGTCCCAGCCCCATCAACGATACCCAGCCCGCTCCCGCTCAGCCTACGTCAACTACGCCAACCGCAGCCACCGCCTGGAATCCCAGTCAGGCCGTTGGGGGTGGTCCTGTGCTGGTACAGGGTGGTCAGATTCGTCTGACCGCCAACGAAGAGTTATTTAATGATGCGGCATTTGTCGATGTTAACCCGCGCACAGCCATCGGCTACCGCGACGATAATGCGCTTATCGTACTGGTGGTCGACGGGCGACAACGGGCCAGTGCCGGTGTGACCTTGCCTCAGTTGGCCGGTATGATGCAGGCATTAGGCTGTCGTGAGGCTCTGAACCTCGACGGTGGAGGCTCATCGACTATGCTCGCTCGCGACGAAGTAGTGAACAACCCAACCAATGTCGACGGGGGCGACCGCAACAACCTGCGCGCCAATGCATCGGCTTTGGTATGGACAGAGGCTACCGAAACGCCCCCGCGTGAGGTACAGATTTATGATACCGACAGCCCCAATTATGCCGAAACGGGGTTATGGTCGCGGCTGAATCAGTCGAGTTTTTACGGCAGCACGCCCGCTCGCGGAACGGCTCCGGGGCAAGGCAATAAAGCGGTGTATCGGTTCAACGGACTGGCCGCCGGACGCTACCAACTTGCCGCCTGGTGGACGGTCAATGAAGCCAATGCCGCCAACGTGCCGCTCGTATTGCACCGGATGGGCGGTCGGCGCGATACAATCCGCGTCAATCAGAACGACTATGAAACGGTAGCCAAATGGAACGTACTGGGCTACTTTGAGCTGGCTGCTGGCGATTACCTCGAACTACTGGGGCAGGGGCGTGGCAACCGGGTGTCGGTCGATGCTATCCGGCTCGTAACGATGGAGAAGTTTCCGGCTCTGCCTCAGCGGGGCGACGTTCGGATTGCCGTAGTGAGCGACCTGAACTCCGGCTTAGGTTCGGCAACCTACGAATGGCAGGTAGACAGCATCATGCAGCGCATCCCGCGTATCTGGCGACCCGACCTCGTTCTTTGCGGGGGCGATATGGTGGCCGGGCAGGGACCTATCACCAGCACAACCGTGATTCAGGGCATGTGGCGCGGCTTCGACCGGAGTGTGATGACACCGTTCCGTGCCAGTAAAACACCGTTTGGTTTCACGATTGGCAATCACGATGGCATCCGGTCGGCGGCTTTTGCTACGGAGCGTAATCTGACCAAAACCTATTGGGATACTACGCAGACGAACCTGCCTTTCGTTGACCGCAGCAACTTTCCGTTCTATTACTCGTTCAAGGTAAGAGACCTGTTTGTTGCCTCCTGGGACGCGTCTTCATCGACCATTACGAACGATAACCTGAACTGGTTACGCACGCAGTTGGCTACCCCCGAAGCCCGGTCGGCCCGGATGCGGTTTGTGGTCGGGCATTTGCCGCTGTACAGTGTAGCGCAGGAACGCGATGCGCCCGGCAACATTCTCGACCGTGCCGATTCGTTGCGGAGTATACTGGAGACAAACAATGTTCAGACCTATGTGAGTGGGCACCACCACGCCTACTACCCCGGCAAACGCGGTAAGCTTGAACTGCTCAACGCGGGCGCGGCTGGTTCAGGGCCGCGTCAGTGGCTCTTTCTGGATCGGGCTGCCACCAACACCGTAACGATTATGGACGTGTTCTATGCCAACGGCACCACCCGCCTGCGCGATACAACCGTGTATACAACCTACGAAATTGCTTACCGAGACCCTGCCGACATGCCGCTGTTCGATTACAAGGTGTTGCCCCGAATCATCTATGGCTATAACGGTACGTACTCGGTTCGTCGGGATATTCTGTCGAATCAGCGCGAGGCTAATGCACGCCTGTCGGCTCTGAACCGCGAAGTGGCCCAGCCCGAACAGGCCGTAGGCAATGCCCACGCCAGCATTACCGGAAACCGTATTCTCATCGATGGCGATTTCAAAAACCTGAAGGGTAATTTGCTAAATCGGCCCGATGCTGTTGCGCTCTATGCCGGACGTAACGGCGACGCAGGACGGCTACTCTTCCCTATGGCCGTTAGCAGCCCTGATCGCCGAAACGGGACCTATTCATTTGCCCAGGATAACGCATCCGACGATCTGGTCGAGCAATTGAAAGCGGGAGCCGTGTTCATTCGCATTCGCACCGAGGCCGACACCACTGGCGAAATCAGGAGTCAGTTGTATGAACCCAACAATCGGCCTCCTATGACTACGAAGGTTGCTAATCGACCCGAGCGCAATGTATTTGCAGTACGCAACATCGAGGCTATTTTCGAGATCAACTGGGACGAAGCTACCGACGCCGAGGGCGATGCCGTAAGTTATTTCTATCAGGTAGCCACCGACTCTATGTTTACCAACGTAGTTTACCAGGCTGGCACCGGACGCGTGCGAAATCTCAAACAAACCGAAGCCGATTGGTATAACCTGCTGGGCAATACGCCCGCTGGACAGTCTCGCACGTTCTTCCACCGCCTGATTACATCAGACGGGCGCAACCTAACGAATGGTCCGGCTACGCGCATTACCCTGACGAAGAGCGATGCACCCTTAGATGAACTGGTTGAAGTACCCGCGCCAGCGTATCGCTACGCCGGTCGGCTACCCAACGCGCCGAATGGTTATGGAGCAACCTTCGACAGAAATGGTAATCTGTGGTACGTTGACTTTAGCGCGTCGGGTGGTGCCGTGTACATAGAGCGACCCAACGGAACTCCGCTACCATTTTCTCCGATTATCGGGTCGGCTTTGGGGGGCAACAGTAATAACACCGGTATTGGCACTGACACAGATGGTAACATTTTGCTATCGCGCAACAGTCGCCTGTTTAAGCTGGATGCCCGCACGGGTCGAATTATCGCGTCGTGGCAATCGCCGGTACGCTCGAACGGGAGTGCCAACACGCTGACGGTGCCGCAGCCGAGCAGCACGGGCGACGTGTATGTGCCAAGTTTATGGGGAGAAGATTTTCTGTACGTGCTGAAGCAAACCCAGATAAGCGGGCGCGATACCTTTCAGTTGGTACGCCGGATTACCTTGCCCGGTCGGATTCTGTCGCGTTCATTTGCTATGGAACCCGATGGGCGGGTGGTATATCTGCCCAATCCCGGCTCGGCACAGGTGCAGAAGTTCGTTAGCACCAACGGCGTTACCTACACGCTGGCTGAAGAAATCAACAGCATAGCCGCCGGTAGCAGCGGAATACGGGTTACAAACGATAAGAAAGCCTATTTTGCTGTACGGGCCAGCGGAGTCTTACCCGCCACGTTCCACTTTCGGGATGAAGTTAACAAACGACTCTGGACCCTGCCGCTGCCTGACCTGGGCAACATTGAAGCACGCGGTCTGGGCGTATCGCCCACTGGCGACACGCTGATTTTCTGTGGCTGGAACAGCACGGGCACTCACCGCTATGTGCGCAATCGCCCGAACGCTCCCGCCCAGGAGACGCAGCCCGATTCGGCAACGGCGTCTGCCGACACAACATCCCAGGCCCGTTCAGCCGCCCGGCAGGCCAGTACTGAGACCAATGCTGAACAGTTGATTACGCTGTTTCCAAATCCGGTAAACGAGGTGCTCGAGGTTCGCGCCGACGGACTGGCTATCGAAACCGTGATTGTGACAGACGTGCAGGGCCGAACCATGCTGGAGCCGTTTCGCCCTGGTAGCGGAACAATCCGGTTATCTGTACAGCAACTCCCCACCGGAACCTATCTGCTGGTACTACACACGGCCACGGGGGGCATTAGCCGCCGATTTGTAAAACAATAAGTCTTATGTTTTCCTGAAAATTATGCGGGCCGACGTTGCTATTCACAACGTCGGCCCGCACGTTATCAAAAGTTAGCATATAGGAAAATCGCAGAAAAAATTTGCGTAGTTAAATGACTACACGTATATTTGTAGTCAAATAGCTACATAATGAATTTACGACGAGACGTATTCCAGGCTATAGCAGACCCGACAAGACGGGCTATACTTCTGTTGGTGGCATCACAATCTATGACAGCCGGTGCAATAGCGGCAAACTTCGACACAGCCAGGCCGACTGTTTCAAAGCACCTGCAAATACTCACCGAATGTGAATTAGTTGAACAAGAACAGAGCGGCAGGGAGGTTTACTACCATATTAATGCAAAAAAAATGAAAGAGGTAGCCGACTTCATCGAGCCGTTCCGCATAATGTGGGACGATCAATTCAACAAACTGGAAACGATTATGAAGCAGTACCAATCAAAACAATAAACTACGTGGAACGAAAAACGAAGATAAATGCCGAAAGTGGCAAACAGGAATTGACGATTACGCGGGAGTTCGATTTGCCGTTGGAATTGCTTTTTAAAGCGTATGCAGAGGCCGAACTTATTGAGCAGTGGATGGGAACAAAAGTGCTGAAACTGGAAAGTAAAAAACATGGCAGTTATCAATTTGAAACAACTGACGCTGAGGGTAATACCATATTCAGGGCGAATGGAGTGATCCATGAGTTTAGCTCAAATCAGAAAATCACCCGCACATTTGAAATAGAGAATACCCCCTTCCCCATCCAGCTTGAGTTCCTTGAATTTCAGAAGCTCACCGATCATGCCAGTAAACTAAGTATTCATATACTATACAGGTCGGTTGCTCACAGAGACCAAGTGTTGCAATTACCTTTCGGCCACGGTATGAACATGGCACACAACCGATTACAGGACATCGCAAACAAGCTAAAGTAACTCATCATGAATCCTAAGGTTGATTGGTACTACAATAAAGCCAGGAAGTGGCAGGAAGAACTGGAGCAGTTGAGAATAATTGCTCTTGACTGTGGGCTGACCGAAGACTTAAAGTGGGGCGTTCCTTGTTACACGTTTCAAAAAAGTAATATTCTTTTAATTCATGTGTTCAAAGAATACTGTGCCTTTTTGTTTGTTAAAGGTGCTTTGTTACATGATGCCGAAGGTATTCTAATCCAACAAACGGAGAATGTGCAGGCCGCCCGCCAGATTCGATTTACCAGTGTTCAGGAAATAGTTAAGATGAAACCTACCCTGAAAGCCTACATTTTTGAAGCGATAGAAGCGGAGAAAGCTGGTTTAAAGGTAAATTTCAAGGAAAGAACAGAATTTGTAATTCCTGAAGAATTCCAACAGACATTAGATGAAATGCCTGCCCTCAAAACTGCGTTCGAGACATTGACACCAGGGCGGCAAAAAGCGTATCTCCTTCATTTCTCTGCGCCTAAACAAGCCAAAACCCGGCAGTCAAGGGTTGAAAAATGTGTACAACAAATTCTTGATGGGAAAGGATTGAACGATTGAAGCTTCTGATTCATCAGATTTTCCTCAGTACAACATTTACAGAACGCCACCGATAGTGTGGCTTTTTTGTATCATAGGCGCAGGTGACTATCCCATATCGGGGTGATAAAAAATTTTTGACCCAACGCAACCTGTTTGGGCAAGCGTCCGTATAGCTGATAAACCGGTTCGAGTGCTCAGTTTTTCACCTGTCTAACCCAGTCACCGCAATGAAACCATTCGCTTATTCCAACCGCCTGTTGCTATCGGTAGCTCTGTTGCTGACGTGCCTGCTGGCCTGCACCAACGAAGACCCAACGTTGCCCGTCGCCGATGTGGCCCTGCGTTCTACGTCGCTCGGTCGGGTGCTGACCGGGCCTGATGGTAAAACGCTCTATGTGTTTGCCCCCGATGCCAATGGGCAGTCGAACTGCGCCGGTAATTGCCTGACCAACTGGCCCATTTATTATAAAGAAAATCCGGTAGTAGGGTCAGGCATGGTGGCGTCCGATTTTACGACGATCACCCGCGCCGACGGCAGCAAACAAACCGCGTATCAGGGCTGGCCGCTGTACTATTTTAAAAATGATGTGAAGCCGGGCGACGTGGTGGGCGAAAACGTAGGGAATGTCTGGTTTGTTGCCAAGCCAAACTACAATATCCTGATTGCCTCGCGGCAGTTGGTAGGGATGGACGGAAAAAATTATACCTTCGATATGAGAGAAGGAACCGGCAATTCGCTATATTTAACTGACGGCCAGGGGCGAACACTCTACGCATTCATTAACGACCGGCGTAATAAAAACAATTACACCCGCGCCGATCTGAGCAATAACCCCACCTGGCCCATTTTTGAATTGCCTTCGGGGCAGACTGCCATTGGTGAACTACCCTCTACACTGAATCGGGCCGACTTTACTACGACTACCATACATGGCAAAACACAGGTGACGTATAAGGGTTGGCCGTTATATTATTTCGGGGGCGATCAGGGGCAGCGTGGTAGTAATAAAGGCGTAAGCGTACCTCGTCCTGGTGTGTGGCCTGTTGTATTCAAAAATACGCCCGAAGCACCAGTCCAATAGGTTTTGGCTGGCAGAGATTAATGCCAAAAGCACCGACGACTGCTAACAAAAGACCGCCAACTATACCATGGCTAACGCTTCTGTCATACCAGCTTTGCCTGACTTGCTGGCGGGTTGTTTACGCAACCACCGCAGGAGCCAGGAGTTGCTGTACCGGCAGTTCTACGGCTATGCCATGAGCGTTTGCCTGCGCTATGCGCCTACCCGCGAAGGTGCGCTGGAGGTGTTGAACGATGGATTTTTGAAGGTTTTTACGCGTTTGGAGCAGTACGACCCCACGCAGCCGTTCAAAGGCTGGCTTCGGCGGATTCTGATCAATGCCGCCGTTGATCACTACCGACAGGAAGTACGGCATCATTACCACGAAGACGTAGAAAAAACCAGCCAGACGCTGGCTACTAATGCCGCCGACGCAAACAGCCAACTCGCCCACGAAGAATTACTGGGTCTGATTCAGCAGTTATCGCCCGGATATCGGTTGGTATTTAATCTCTACGTTATGGATGGGTTTACGCACGAAGAAATTGCCACACAACTTGGCATTTCGGTGGGTGCCTCGAAGTCGAATCTGGCGCGGGCGCGCGAAAATCTGCGCCTGTTGATTAAACAAGTAAACTACGACGAGTATGCAAGAGCTAACCGATGACCAATTGGACGGACTCTTCAGAAAGTCGACTGAAGAGTTTACCCCACCTTTCGACCCGCTGGCCTGGCAGGACATGCAACGGCGGTTGGATACGCACGAAAAAACCCGGTTAGTGCCAACGCCCCTTTGGGAGCATTTTATTCGCTGGGGAATACCGATGTTGCTGTTACTATTGCTGACCGGGGGGGGCTGGTATGCGTATGACAAAAACCATCGTGGCCCAACGCCCGCCCGTGTGGCATCGGCCCCTGTCGTTCGCAGCGAGACGGACCAACAAACGAAGCAGAGCAATCGGCGAACTGTTCCAGATCAGGTTGGCGAGCCGGGGCGTTTGCCAACAGCGAATGCGGTCGTAAACGAACCCGTGTCTGGAAATGCGGTCGAGTCGGCCACACAAACGACTCTGCCGGAGCAGGTTGCTTCATCTCCCAAACCCGTGATTAAGGGCCGGACTCAGATTCCGGTCGTTACTCGAAGAATGGATAATGAAAAACCGACTGAGAAAACCACGGACGGGTTAACCGAAAATGCGGACAGGCAACGCCCGGCTGCGAATCGGCGTATTCGTAAAAGCCAGCGAGCCAACGATTTACTTTTTGCCGATTCGCGCAATCGAAAGCCAGTTGTCGGTATTGAGTATATTCGCCAGAATGGGCAGGCCGAATTAGCGGTAAACTCGACGAACGCGCCGATGCGTAATCTGGATACAGCCACAACTAACGCCGAATTGATGATACCGGCAACGACGTCTTTTGAGAACCTGACACCCAAACCCGCCCGGTGGCCGAATGCGTTGCCGTTCGTGGGTCGCCCTGTGGTGGCTCCTGCCCAACCCGCAACAGAAACCGAACAGCCTGCGCGTCGACCGGTAGTTTCGGAGCGGGGGTTGAGCATTCGGTTTGTCGTTTCGCCGGATTTGAGCGCGGTGGGGCTGCGTAATTTTGAGCGGCCCGGCACCAATATTGGGCTAATGGCCGAGTATCGGCTGGCAACGCGCTGGAGCGTTCAGGCAGGCGTATTGCGTAGCACGAAAGTCTACCGCGCCTTGCCGTCAGACTATCAACTACCCTACAATTACAAATACTGGCCAGTAAAACCCGAGAGTATCAGCGGGCAATGTGACATGCTCGACATACCGATCAACCTGCGCTACGACGTTATTCGGCGGGCCGATGCCGACGGGCAGGTACGCAGCCGCTGGTTTGTGAGTGCAGGCGGCACCAGCTACATCCTGAACCGCGAAGAGTACACGTATAATTACGCCAACCCCGACGACCCGGCAATTCGTAACACGAATAAACTGATCGATAGTACGAGCCGTTACGGGTTTAGCCAGTTGAATCTGTCGGTAGGCTATGAGCGAACCATTAACCGGCGGCTGTCGTGGCAGGTGGAGCCGTTTCTGAAAATGCCGCTGAAAGGCGTTGGTTTTTACAAGGTTAACCTGCTCAGCACAGGTGCGTTTTTTTCTGTTCGTTATAAATTTTAATCCTGTTTGCCACAGAATGGCATAACTCAGACCCAGTGTAAACCGTTATTGATGTAACTACACGAAAATCAGATTATGGAAACCAAACCAACTATCAACAATCAACAAAGCCGGGCCGAATTTCTGCGGAGCCTCGGACTAAGCAGCGCGGCTCTGATGGCCTTCTACTGCATGGGAACGCTCACGTCCTGCTCCAGCGACAGCGATGACCCTGCCCCCGCTCCGGCTCCCCCCAGTAATGTTGACTTTACGCTTGATCTGACTACCAGCGACTTCAGCAAACTCAAAACAATCGGTCAGTTTGCATATCGCGACAGCATTATTGTGGCGCGGGTCAAAGACGGGAGCTATGTTGCGCTCTCGAAAGCCTGCACCCACCAGGGCACCGACGTGCAGTATCGACTGAATGAAGATGATTTCTGGTGCAGTAATCATGGCTCTGAATTTGGTGCCAATGGGGTAGTACAGGTTGGCCCGGCAGCCCGTGCGCTGACGGTGTACAAAACAGCGTTGAGTACCGACGGAAATCGTCTTCGGGTCACAGCCTAACAGCGTTACTGCTTATCTTGCCATCATGCGCTATACTCTGCTGCTTGTTTGCTGTTTTCTGATGGGGCCGTGTTGGGGTCGAAACGCCATTCGGTTGCCATTTGCCGATTCGGTTGGGTTGCTGGCTCCGGTTGGAATAGTAGCCGACGCCGACACATTGCCAGCCCCCGCCGATTCGGCGGCCACTTCTGCCGACGACCTGCTGGCCGACCTGACCGAACCGGCTGAAAAACAGCCGCTGTTGCCAGACCGCATGATTTTTACGCAGCGGGCTTTCTGGGGGCCAAAGGGACTACTACGGGCTATGAACGTAGCCCCGCTGACCATCGAGGGCCGGGCAAAGGAGCTGAAAATCAGGCGAACGATGCTGGTAGCGCATCAGATTGGCGGATTCATTACATTGGCCGGTTTTGTGGCGCAGGGTCTGCTGGGTGCCAAACTTTATAATGCCCAGGGGCAGGAGTACGTCGATACAAAACGCTGGCACGAACGAACGGCTACGTTCATCAACATCTCGTATGCCACCACCATGACGCTTTCGCTCACCGCTCCGCCCCCGGCAGTGGGTGCCCGGCGCGGGTTTACCTGGATAAAGGCGCATAAGTATCTGGCAATTGTGCATATCGCCGGTATGATTGCCACCAACGTGCTGGCACACCAGATTGAAAATGATTTTAGCCTGAAACCCTACCATCGGGCTGCGGCTTACACTACGTTTGGGGCATATGCACTCTCGGTTGTGGCGTTAACTTTTTGATTGTCCGTTTTTTATGAAACAGCTACTAATTGGCAGTCTGGCTGCAATGCTGCTGTGTGCATTTGTGGCACCGCTGGCAAAGCGAAAGCTCATGGCCGACAAATCACTGTCGACCGTTACATATGCGGCCAGTCATCCGCTGCATAAGTGGGAGGGAGTGAGCCGCGAAGTCAACTGCGCGTTAATCTACAACGATGAAACCAAACAGCCCGAAAGCGTGGCCGTGTCAATTAAAGTGACGTCGTTCGACAGTAAGAACAACAACCGCGATTCGCACGCTATTGAAGTACTCGATGGATTGAAGTACCCAAACGTAACCTTCACCAGTTCAGACATCAAAGCAGGCGAAGGCGGAACACTGGTTGCTACTGGTAATCTTACGTTTCACGGCGTTGCAAGGCCCGTTACGCTGCGGGCCAACCGCAAAGATGCCGCCGGTAAAATGACGATTACCGGTGGGTTTCCGATAACGATGAGTGCGCATAACATTGAACGCCCCTCACTGATGGGCCTGAAAACCGACGACGAAATGACACTGTCGTTTAACGTAGTATTTCCATTGTAGACAGCATAGACACGGTTCATTCGTTACGTCTGAGTACAAAAAAAGCTGCATTTATGCGGCTTTTTTTGTGTAACATACCGACCGTTCAGTGAATCTTATGTTGATTAATAACAAATTTATATTGGAAAAAGAATAAATTGTTTATACTTGCCATTCACTCATAAACCCTCCTTTTGTATGAAAAGATTATACTACATCGTCAGTTTGACGCTGGCTCTCTATGCATGTCAGGGCCGTCTGGAGCCGGTAGTGCCAGTAGCCGAAACCGCTAACTCGTCGGAAGACATCGACGGGTTTATCCGCGAAACGATGCGAACGAAGGGCGACTTTCGCTGGTCAATGGCCTCGGATCAACTGATCTGGCAGGCACTGCGCGAATCAGACGGTATTTTATCCATCGGCTACAAACCGGCCAGCATGTCTGCCGATCTGCGCGAAACGATTCATACCATCGACATTACTGCGGCCAACTGGCGGCAGGCCCGGCAACAACTTTTCGAGCTGGCTTTTGCGGAAGAACGCAAACTGAACCCGGCTCTCACCGCAGCCGATCTTGAAGCTTTCGCTGAAACCACGCTGCCTGTCATGGACTTACGCGTGAGCAGTATAGAAACCATTCGGAAGTTGCGACAGTCGAATGCAGTGCGGTATGTGGAGCCGATGGGGTATCAGCCCGGTCAGGCTTCGGGCAGCCGGGCAAAGACCGCATCGAGCAGCGGTTGTGGCTCCAACATTGCCGATATTCCGCTTTTCGAGGGGCAGGACTATAACACTGTTTCACCCAACACCAAATCGCCGTGGCATCATCCGTTTCATGGCATCCGCGACGGATGGAGTCGCAGCACGGGTGCGGGTATGAACGTGCTGCTGATCGATACCGGCGTTAGCAATGATCAGGATAACCTCGGAAGCGCGTTCAATCAGGGCAGCTCGTCGGGCCGGCGTGTTGAAAAATTAGTCACACTCGGCAAAGCATGGCCGTGGTCTTCGGCAGAAACGCCGAACGACGGCTGCGGGCATGGCACATCGATGGCGGGTGTATTGACCGGGCCACGCGGCACCGACGGAGCCGCCGTGGGCGTGGCCTACAACGCGGGTCTGGTGTCAGTACGGGCGGCTGTCGATGTGGTTTTGAACGAATCGCGCGAGATGAAAGGGGTAGCAGATGCATACGTGCTGGCGGGCAATCGGGCCGATGTTAAGATTACGAGTATGTCGTTGGGAACGCCATTGTACAATTCACAGGTGGCTGATGCCGTTCGATACGCCTACAACCGGGGCAAGCTGATGTTCTGCGCGGGTGGCACTTCGTTTGGCTGGTCGGCGGGCTGGGTTGGGGTTATTTTTCCGGCCAGTATGGATGAAGTTCAGGCTGTTACGGGCGTTAAAGATAACCTGAACCAACGCTGCGATGCCTGCCACGACGGTAGTCAGATCGATTTTGTGGTGGTGATGGAAAAAGCCAGCAACGGGCGTCATATTCCCACGTTGGCTATGAGCGGAAATCCGCCCTCAACGGTTGGTGGCTCGTCGGCGGCAACGGCCACAACAGCGGGTATGGCTGCACTGGTGTGGGCGCAAAACCCCGGTCAGACGCGTGAGCAGGTGGTCGAAAAACTCGTTCGGGCCTCATCGAATTACCCCAACCGCAGCGGCAATTTCGGCTGGGGTCGCATTAACGTCAACGCAGCTTTGGGCGGAGTGAGCCAGTAGAACTATCTGCACTCAACGGCCCGACAGAATCTTCTTTTGTCGGGCCGTTGAGTTGTAGTAAGGTCAAGAAGTCATTGACCCACGCCGATTGACCCTGCGGGCGAAAATTTTGGTTATCTTTGGATAAGAGCAACGAATGTAGCAGATGATTGCAACCAAATCGGGCGTGCAGACCAGAAAGCCCAAAGCTAAAGTGCCGGAGTACCTCATCTATGAAATCATGGATGGCAAGCCTATTCATTACAAAGGCTATCGCGACGTATTGGGCGGCACAAAAACGTATTCGGAAATTATGGGGTCAAGTTCTTTACAATCATTAATTGTTACACACCTTGTTATTTGGCTTGGCAAGCAAATAGACGATAGTCAATTCACCATTTTATCGAGCGAAGCAGGATTGCATCTCGACAGGCGAAACAATCTGGCGGGCGATATTCTGGTTTTCGACAACGCTACGTTACCCATTGAAGCCATTGACGAATTTTATGCGCAGGTTCCGCCAAAAATCGTTATCGAAGTAGACATATCAGCCGATCCTACTGATATGGATACTGACAGTTATATTTTCAAGAAGACCCAAAAACTGCTCAACTTCGGCGTCGAACGCGTGATCTGGATTACAACCCAGGCCAAAAAAGTAACCGTCGCAACCCCGCACGACGATTGGCAGGTCAAGGACTGGCACAAAGACATCGAGGTTATGGAGGGCCTATCGTTTAACGTAGGCCGTTACCTGACGCAAAAAGGTTCTCCTTTCGCCTGAGCAGGATGTCACAAGTGTAAATTTTGATTAAATACACTACGTTTCGGCCACGCCAAACGCCCGCTCGGGCGAACCGCTGTCGGCCAGCAGAAAAGTGTTGGGACTAAGGCTCGTGAACTCAATCGGGTTTGAGACTGGGTCCGAGAATCTTCATACCGTGTTTTTCGGCAATTATTTTGCGGTTTTCGAGGCTTTGGTTGGGTAATTGGCTCGTTTGCTGAAAAAACTCTTCCATTGTACCAGCGGGTTGGTGCATCACCAGAAGCCGGGCCGTGCCTTCGCTGGTTTTGACAAACGCATGGGCCATATTGCGCGGCACAAACAGCGAGTCGCCGGGGTTCAAACGCAGGGTGTCGTTGTCCGCCTGAAATTTAAACGTACCACTGACCACATAAAACCATTCGTCTACGTCGGTATGCAGATGCAGGGCTGGCCCCGATGGCCCGTGCCGGAGCGTGTCGAATAATACGCACTGGCCGTTGCTGTCTTTTGTTGACACAACAATATGAAATTCAGAGTCCTGGATGCGTAACGGTTTTTCATTGCGGCCCTCTCCCGACCGTACCAGCACGTACTGGTTGGGCGGGGTGGTCCCAATTTCGGCAAATACAGCGGGCAGGGCCGAAGCCACTAAAGGAAATGGTAGAAACGAACGGCGTTGCATGATTCAGAAATTAGGGTTATCAATCAGCAGTCATATGTAAACGTTACGACTTTCTGTTTTTTCTCGGTGTTGGTAAAGGTTCGCCCGTCGTCTAAGTGGGTGACGGTGTTTTTCTCTTCCGTATCAATCTGGATGCGGCTCACGCGGCCCTTTCCGTCGTATTGATACGAATAAATAACGGTTCGGTTCATCACGGCTTTTATGTCGGGGTCGTCAATCCGCTCGAAGGTGAGTTTTTCGCTCTCAGTGAGGTGGCTGTTGGTGTGGCCCCCGGCACTCCAGGCCGACTCAATCAACCATTGAAAAGGCTTACCGGCAAAGGGCGCGGGCTTATCGGCGAAGTACTTGAAATCGGCGGTGTATTTGGCCGTTGTTACGCCGTCAATTGTCACATTACCGTTGGTTAGTTGAACACAATCGCCGTTGGCGTTGTAGGTGTAATCTTCATGTGTAGAGGTTACTACCTGCCCATCTTCAAAGCCCAACGATGTCCACGAGTCTATTTTCTGGCCTTTGCCGTTATCGGTAGGGAAGAAAGTTTGTTCAAAGCCATTTTTAGAGCCATCGAGCATATCGTATGCCCAGCTTTCATTACTGCGGCTCAGGGTGATGGTGCTGCCTTCATAGCTCCACTGCCGTTTGAAGCTAAAGTTGTTTTTGTAATAATCAGCCAGCGACTCGCCCAGATAGCTGCTCAAACGGCCCTGCTCGTCGAATTCGTATTCCGTTTCGTCGCCATCTTCACTCACCACAATTTTACGACAACCGGCTATCTGCGGCTGAACGTTGCTGGTAGCGTTGGTGCAGCCGATATCGGCCCCGGCAAACAGCAGAAGCAGGTAAAAAGAGAGTATCATTTTCATGGCTTTAGATGCGTGAAAGAAGTAAAAAATAGTATCTGTTGAGCCAGCAGATACCCAGTAACCTGGTGGGGCATCTGCTGGTTGAGTAAAGCATTTGAACATGGTGGCCCGCCGTTCGTTCGCGTCAAAACTGAAGCGGTGGCCCCACCACCTGCATATCGTGGTCGGCAAAAATTTTCGCGCCCTGCTCGGGTGCTGGCGGCTGTTTCAGTGCAGCAAGCACCCGGAAATAATCTTCCATTTTACCCGAAGGCTGAAATAGAAAAAACATTTTTCCGCGTGCCGATGTCTGAGCAAACGTATGCGGCACATTGCGGGGTAGAAAAATGGTGTCGCCTGCCTGCAAACGGTGCGTATCGTTACCTACCTGAAACAGATAATCGCCTTCTACAATAAAGAAGATTTCGTCCTGATGGGGGTGTACGTGCAGGGGTGGCCCGCCTTTCTCATTGCCGGCATATTCGAATAGGGTAAGCAGCCCGTCGGTGTCTTTACCCGACACCTTGATGTCGTTGGGGCTTGTTCCGTAAAGTTTGGTCGATTCGTTGAAGCGGCTCTGCTTTGCTTTCACCACAAAGCCTTTGTCGTGGCGGGCGGTCGTGGCGGTCAGGTTTTCGCCCAGTGCTACGGCTGGCATGGCCGCTATGGTGGCAGCCATGAAGGTTCGTCTTTGCATTGTCATGTTGGTTTATGTTTAGGCAAAAATGAACCGCCCGTCGGGCTGTTTGGTGGTAAAAACACGACAAGTTTTAGTACGTATCGGCTTCGCCAAACAAGCGTTCGGGGCCGCTTAGGTCAATCTGGTGAAATGCGTTGGGGCCGTAGCCGGTCAGGGTTTTATAGTCTTTCGCTAAATGCTGATAGTCGTAAAAACCACACTGAAGGGCAATAGATAGCCAGTCGGCGTTGGGGTATTTGTTGCGGAGCCGGAAAGCGTTTTCAAACCGCAGCACTTTCAGGTAAAATTTGGGCGAAACACCCATGCGCTCGTTGAAAGCCCGCTCAAACTGCCGCACCGACAAGCACGACCGCCCCGCCAGCCAATCGACGCCCGGCACGGCATCGTTGCCAAAGAGCGTCCCAAGCGCGCAATCGAGCGCGTGAACGGGCCGGATGGCTTTGCGTGCGAGTTCGCCGAGCAGAAATTGCTCAACCACCCCAATCATCTGGACGTATGTAGCGCAGTCGTTAATCTGGTCGTTAACGAATTTAATGTTGGTCGAAAACACCGTTTCGGCGTCGATGTACTGATTCGTTAACTCACCCGACGGAATGCCCGTGAGCCGGAACAGCGCACCGGGTTTGAACACCACCTGAATCAGCAAAAAAACGTTGCCAACCAGTCGGTTGCTCACTTCGGTTTGCTGCCCGAACAAAACGGTTCGCATGTTGCCTGTTTTTACACGGCTATAATCGTATTCGACCTGTTCAACATCGCGGGCGTAGAAGCTCAGGCAGTGTTCGGGGCGGGGCGGGTAAGCCTTAACCGGAAGGCTACCATCTACTTTATACTCGTATTGAACGAGTCTGAACGTGCGAATGTAGGCTGAGAGGGCCGGGCTGGGTTTGTATTCCTGAAGTACCATATTTCTCGTTTTTTTCGGCACATTACCCACGCAGGCCGTATTGGTCGATGATGGCCTGTCGTTTTTCAGGAAACTGCGTCAGGCCAAATCGTTTGTTGAGGTCGGCGCGTTGCCGAACAGCCTCTGACGACCCACGCCCAATGCCCTGCTCGCGCCAACGGGGCATAAGTTTATAAAATAACTCCTCGAAGAAGTCGTCAAAGTTCTGGTTAAAAAACAGGTCGGTAAAGCGGGCGGGCTGGTCAGAAGCGTTCCAGAAGCAGTGTATGATGCCGTGCGGACGCATGTGGTAGCCACCGGCTTTTACGATCGTTACCTCATTGCCCACCATCACGTGCATTTCGCCTTCGTGCACAAACATGATTTCGTCTAAATTTTCGTGAACGTGCGGAATCGGCCCAATCGTTTTGGGAGCAATAGCAAACTCAACCGAGCCAAACTGATTGTCGGTATCACGGGTTCGTACTTTCAGGCGCAGGCTGATTCCCTCTTCGCCAGGCATCAGCGGTTCCGAATGGGGCGGCACGTAGAACGGGGCCAGTTTTTTGCGCGGTACGTCGGGGGAGACTAATGTCGGTTTTTGGCTGATAGCCGGGCCAGCCAGTAAAGCGGACAACAAAAACTCGTTACGCTTCATAACGAATAGGTTTGGAACACTACAAACCTGTTCGTATGGAATGAAATAACAAAGTTTTTTTGCGTGAACGGTATGAAAACTAATTAGTTAGCTAAAAAAATACCTGTGTGCTTACTCCTTCCACCGCCATTCGTTGGCAATTTGCAGGGGCGTTCGCAATCCCTGCGCCACGAGGAAATCGCGGGTTTGGGTGTCGGTTTGTCGGCGCGTTGGAATATTTTCGGCATCGGCGAGGGCATACAGCAGCATACTGGCGTAGCGAACCGTATTTCGCATCTGTTCGCGGTCAACGAGATTGATTCGGTCGCAGTTGGCATGGTAGCAGTCGAGTACCGACCGGTCGAGGTGGCCGTTCATGCCCACTACCGGCACCCCTTCGAGCATAAATGGCTGATGGTCGGAGTGCAGCCCGGCCTGATTCATCATTTGGTTGGCAAAGGTGGGTTCGGTGCGTTTCATGCTCTCGCCCACGCTGCTCAGAAAGGTCGTCATGTCGCTGCGACCAAAGGCGTTCAGGCCGGTGGGGTCGTTGGTCATGTCGAGGTTCAGCATGTAGCGAACGTTGTCTAACTGCCCCGCTTTTTTCAGATTCTCGACCATCGCCCGCGAACCGAGCAACCCCTGTTCTTCGCCCATAAACAGCACAAACTCGATGGTGCGCCGGGGTTTCAGCTTTAAGGCCCGGAACGTGCGGGCAATGTCCATCACGGCAAACGAACCGATGCCATTGTCGATAGCCCCCGTCGCCAAATCCCACGAATCCAAATGCCCACCAACGATGATTTTTTCGTCGGGAAATTTCGACCCTTTGAGCGTGGCAATCACATTACGGGCGCGAATTTTGCGGCTCGTGTTGGTCATGTCGATCAGGGCATGGAGTCGGCTGGGTTCTTCCTGCATCCACGACCGCAGCGCCTGCCCGCTTTCGAGCGAGATACAGACCGATGGAATCGGAATGAGTTTGCCCGTTACCGAAGCCGTGCCGGTCAGTAGTACGTTGCCTGGCACGAGGTTCACCATAATTACGCCCGATGCGCCGTACTGAATTGCCAATGCGGTTTTTTCGGAGCGATGCAGGTTACGTGCCCCTTTCGTTGGAGCCGCCAGCCCGATGTTTACTAATACGACTTTGCCCTTGATTTTGTCTTTCAGAGCCGCAAAGTCACCTTCTAATCCGTTGCCTACGTCGATGATTTCGCCCTTCACATGCGCCTGCACGGGCGAGTGCGCCAGAGCCACCACCGGCACGTCGCGGAAATTGTCGCTGCGATTCGGCACCACAGACAGCGTAGCCGTGTCGCGGGCCCAGGCTTCAACCTCAAACGGCTCGTACCGAACCTCTTTAAAGTCATACGACGACAGCAAATCGAAGGCGTATTGCTCGGCGCGGGTGCCGTTTGCACTACCCGTCAGGCGGTGGCCGATTTTTTCGGATGCATCGGCCAACGTTTCGTAAGCACGGCTGTTCTGTTGCACCTCGCGGTTGATGCGGGCGAACGTTTTTTCAAGTGAGGGTTTATTCGGGAAAAAAGCGGTCAGCAGACCAACCGTGCCTAAGCCAGCAAGGGTGGCTGAGAAGCGAGACACGTAAAACGTTCGGCGCATGGAAGAGGATAAATTCGTTGCGAAAGATACGAAAAAACAGCGTTTTTGGATGGCTGCTTTTCTTAGACGCGTTGTATGGCAAAAGGGTTGAGTCCGAACGATAAATATTTTTTGGCGGTAGTTTTATCGCCTGTAACAAAAAACGGGCGACTCAGTGTTGAGTTGCCCGCCCTTCGTGGCGCAAACAGGCTCCCGGCTGTTTGCTTTATTATTCGTTGAAACAGTCGGAAGCCTGTTTAAGCCGTTTTTTTAAGCGATTGCGACCTGTTGTGTGGGCGTTTCGGGTTTTTTAGGCAGCGTCACAATCAGTACGCCGTTTTCCTGCCGGGCCGAAATGCCTGCCACATCAACTTTATCATTGAGTTGCACTACACGCTCAAATGTCTTCACCGGATACTCCTGCCGAACGAAATTCGGCTCCTGATCGGCGTCAAGCGAACGCGTGCCGCTGATATGCAACAGATCGTCGGCTACAGAAACTGTTATATTCTCTTTGTCAAAGCCTAAAGCGTAGACGTAAACGTCGAACGCGTCGCCCCGGTCGAGAATGTTGATCGGTACGTTGTATTTTGGCCGACGAACCATCGCCGGGCCAGTCCAGGCCGGGCCACCGAACTTGCCGTAAAAAGGGCTACCATACTGTTGACGGGCTGAGCCGTAGCCCGGATTGCATTGTCCTCGCATTGCGTTTGTTGTTTATTGAGTAATTGAATTCGATTCAGGTTTGGCCGGGGCCGCGTCGCGCCAGTTGCCATCGCAGTGGCCACGACCCAATCCGTGTTGCCGTTCGTAGCCGTACCGACCGCCCCAGCGGTGGTCGAACGAACGGGGGCCGACGAAAGCCAGCAGGCTCCCGAAGGTGAGGGCCGCTGTCAGGGCAACGACCCAGGGGTTTACGCGTCTTTGCATGATTGGGTTTGTTTATGCATTGGTGGTTTCGGTTGATTGATTCGATTGAGCCGGAGCGTCACCGCAGCGATTCCAGCCGCGTTCTTTGAAGGCGGTATATTCTTCGTCGCTCATTTGCCGAACCCGGTCGGCAAACCCGAACGGCCCGCCATAAGCAAAACCCCGGCGACCATAACCGAATCCACGGGGTCCGAATCCACGGCGGCCTCGGATGAGCCGGAACAGTCCGCCAATGAGCAGAAAAAACAGGAATACCCGAAGCAAAAAGAAGGGCAGAATAAACAGAGCCGCGCCAAGCAGCAGACCGGCCAGAATTGACTTTAGGATGATATTCATCGTCTTGATCGAACGCAGTTTAACAGGCGTTCAATCAGGATGACGGAGAAGCGGAGAAATTACTTTAAACGGATTGTGATTTTTTTTAAATGGGAACACGGATTAGACGGATGTTACAGATTGATACGGATTTCTGCTTGGGGTACAATCAAAATCTGTGTTCATCTGTAGTATCCGTCTAATCCGTGTTCCCCTTATAACCATGCCGCCGTCGCCATTCGGCTTTGAACTTTTCGCGCTCTTCGGCACTCATCGACTGCCACTTTTGCCGCCAGGGCGGGCCGCCAAATCCGGGGCCACCACCCGGTGGCCCAAACCGAAATCCGCCAAACAGTAGCCGTGCCAACACGAGCAGGCCCATTGCCTGCCAGTAACCGACGGGTTTCACGGCCACAACTGCTACCAGCACGTTATTCCAGAGCCAGAACACCGCTGCCGACGTTGCCAGCAGGGCGATGAGCAGGAATGGTAGAAAAAAGAAACGTCGTCGCGGGTTGTGGTTCATAGCGAATCGAGTTCGTCGTAAAGAGTTTTCAGCCGTTTGCGCAGGTGCTGAACGGCGTATCGTTTGCGCGAAATAATGGTTTTCAGGTTTTCGCCAGTTTCGTCGGCAATCTCCTGCAACGTGCGGTCTTCCAGTTCGTTCTGTACGAATACGGTACGCTGATTTTCGGGTAGTTCACTGAGCGCGGCCATCAGTTCGTTCCAGAACAAATCTTTGAAATACTGATCGTCGGGCGTTTCGGCGTCGGTCAGAAGCACATCGCGGAAACTAATGCTGTCGTCGTCGTCCAGCGTCAGGTCGCTCAGGCTGTCTTCGGGGCGTCGGCGATAAAGGTCGGTAATGCGGTTGCGGGCCACCTGATACAGCCAGCCGCTCATACTCTCAATCGATTCTAAATCAACAACGTTGCTCAACTGATACCAGACATCCTGCAAAATATCATCGGCATCTTCACCTGATCTTACTCGCCCACGAATAAATTTCGACAGTTTGCTGCCGTATTGTTTTACGGTAGACAAAATGGTTCGTTTGGGCGCGTCGGCCATGCGGCAGGCTGGTTATGGGTGGCGGCTCAACCTCATAATTCCTTTAGCACTAATTTCCGCCAGCGTACTTTAATGCCACCCCCGCTGTGAATTTGGAGCGCGATGGAGCCATTGGCCGCGCCAATTTTTTCGTCACGCATGTCTACCATCGGCTTACCGTTCAGGAACGTCTGCACATGGTCGCCCTCGACCCGAATGCGCATGGTGTTCCAGTCGTCGGGTTTCAGGATCGACTCTTTTTCGTCGGGAATCTGCTGGAGCCAGCCTCGGCCATATGACTCGTAGATTCCGCCGGTATCGTGGTTTTTGGGAGCCACTTCTACCTGCCAGCCGCTGATTTTGGTGCCTTCGATAGTGGAGCGGAAAAACACGCCACTGTTGCCATTGGCTTCCTGTTTGAATTGTAGCGAGAGGTCGAAGTTTTTGTAGAACTGCTCAGTAGCTAAATAGCCGTATTCTTTATCAGGGCCACTTTCGCAAATGAGTTCGCCGTTATCGACGTACCATTTTTCGGTGCCGTAGACCTTCCAGCCGGTCAGGTCTTTGCCGTTGAACAGCGTCACTTTTTTGGTCGGGGCGATGAACGCAAAAAGGGCTAAGAGGACGAAGTATTTCATAGTACAGTAACGCGGCTGGAAAGCCGCAACTTTAATTCGTTGACGGGCAAGCTTTAGTTCGTTAACGGGCGGCTTTCCAGCCGCGTTACTTTGTTATTAAACAAACCGGAGCCGGAACGCTGACCGATTGACCGGTGTAGGTGAGCAAACCGGTTTGCTGGTTTCGGCGAAAAATGGTGATGTTGTCCGAATCCTGATGCGCCACCAGCACGAACTCGCCCGATGGGTGAATCATGAAGTTGCGGGGCGTTTTGCCCATCGTTGGCTGATCGCCTACCTTGGTCAGTTTACCATCGGCACCGATGCTAAAAATAGCCAGCGCGTTATGACCCCGATTCGACTGATATAAAAATTTGCCCGATGGATCGATGTGAATATCGGCACTGGTGTTTTGACCTGTAAAATCAGCAGGCAATGTTTTTACTCCTTTCTGAACGGTCGTCAACGCACCAGTTTTAGCGTCTCGGCTGAACACGCTCACCGACGAAGTCAGTTCTTCAACTACGTACAAAAACTTGCCGTTCGGGTGAATTGCCACATGGCGCGGCCCTGCACCGGGCGTAAGCGATACATAGGCAGGCTGACCGGGGTTTACTTTCCTCGATTTGGCATCGATTTCGTAGGTATGCAGTTTATCCGTGCCTAAGTCAGCCACGTACACGGCCCGACCACCGGGTGCAGGTGTGGCTGAGTGAGCATGGGCTTTATCCTGTCGTTTGGTATTTGGACCGCTACCCGTGTGCTGAGCCGTGTCGGATGGGGGGCAAGCTTACCGTCTGATTCAATTGGCAACACCGTCAGGTTGCCCCCGCCGTAGTTTGATACGAAAGCCAGTTGGCCGGTCGGGTGGAGGCTGATGTGGCATGGTCCACCCCCCAACGATGGCTGACTGTTGAGATAAGTAAGTTTGCCGGTAGCCTGATCAACGGCATAGGCACTGACGCCCCCGTGCTTTTCGGCTCCTTCGTTGACCGAATACAGAAACCGCCCCGACGGATGCAGGGCCAGAAACGACGGGCTTTTGTCGTTCTGAACTGCCTGAAGCGGCTGCATGGTGCCGGTTTTTCGATCAAAACGGAACACGTAAATGCCTTCGCTGCCCCGGAGCGAGTAGGTGCCAACGTAGATAATATCTGTGTTTGACTGAGCCATAGTCTGTTGCACAATTATGGCACAAAGTACAATCAAAAGAAAACGAGTCATTGCAAGGCTACGTTGGTAGGAGAATGATTTGCCTGATAAAGATTTTTTGGGTTGCGTTTTACCGTCTCAAAAAACGCCAAATACCGCCGTTCGTGGCTTCTGAGCGTGTACGGGCAAAAAATTGTACTATTTTTTGAAATAAATAAGGAAACATAGTTCGTTGATGCGTTTTAGAGTTGATAGACAGGCTAACACCGTAATGGCGAATCACTTACTTTTGTGCCGCGATTGCGCTATGGTGGCGTAAACTATCGTTCTCTTGATCAATTTTGTTTCTTAATTAACATTTCCACTAAGTAGTATGAAACGCGTTTTGATTCTGATGACTGCCGTTGCTATGCTGGGTGCCTGCAATAGCAAAAAACGTCAGGCCGAGATTACCGCCCTTCAGGAAGCCCGTGACAAAGCCATCGCTTCATTGAGCGATTGCGACAAGCGCACGGCAGACCTACGCACGCAACTGGCGTCGAAAGACAATGATCTGCAAGGTAAAGACAAACAAATGAGCGATTTGCAGGCGCAAATCGATTATCTGAAAAAACGAACACCAATCTGCTCGACCGCATGTCGGACCTGTCGATTGTAAGCAAATCGGGAGCCGAAAGCATCAAGAAATCGCTGGAAACGCTCAACGAACAAACCAAGTACGTAAACAACCTGAACCAGAGCATTCAGCGGAAAGATTCGCTGAATCTGGCCCTGGTAATGAACCTCAAACGTTCATTGGCCGACATCAACGATCAGGACGTGCAGGTAGAGGTGAAGAAGGGCGTCGTCTACGTGTCGCTGTCCGACAAGCTGCTGTTCCGGTCGGGTAGTTACGAGGTGCTGCCAGCCGCCGAAACGGTGCTGGAAAAGGTTGCCCGCGTAGTGAACGATCATAAAGACCTCGACATTCTGGTAGAAGGTCATACCGACAATGTACCTATTGCCACCACATCGATCAAAGACAACTGGGACCTGAGCGCACTGCGGGCTACGTCGGTAGTACGGTTGCTGCAACGGAAGTTTGGCATTTCGCCGGAGCGTCTGACGGCTGGCGGTCGTTCGGAGTACATCTCGAAAGATGACAATGCTACCCCTGTTGGTCGGCAGCAAAACCGCCGTACTGAAATCATCATTACGCCCAAACTCGATCAGTTTTTCAACCTGCTGACCAACGGGCAGGCGGGGAAATAGACCTCACCCCGGCCCCTCTCCTAAAACAGGAGAGGGGAGCGAACCGGCCTTAAGCCCCTCTCCCGTTCTGGGAGAGGGGTTGGGGTGAGGGTAACGCAAAACGAGCAGCCACCGTGGCTGCTCGTTTTTGTTAATGCCTTTCTGCGGGTCTTACAGCACTACTACCGAGTTCTCTTCGCCCGATACACCGCTGGCTACGTATTTATCAGCAGCCCAATCGTTTTCCCATTTTGTGCCATCAAGGATGTAGCGAAATTGATATTCGCCACCTACGGGCAATTCGACGGTGGTTTTGTAGGAACCGTCTTTCTGTTTTTTCAGAACCTGGGCAGCGGGGTCCCAGTTGTTGAACTCACCGGCCAGGGCGACCGATTTAGCACCATTAACGGCCTCAGCCGGCAATTCAAACGTTACTTTAGCAATAGGTTTGCTTTTGAGAAATTGCTTGGCAACTGCCATAATATATCACTGTTTGGTTTCTACTGCAAAATTATATATCTAAAACATTAATATCATAATTATCAGCTTGTTAAAGTGCAAATTTATTTCTTTTGTGCAATTTTATGCAATCTATTTTATACTTGTCGACAAAACTACCAGATTGATTCTGCTAATCGGCGAGCCAATCCCCCATAATTTCGCGCACGTCTGCAAGTCGCTTTGACTATGAGCCACTTACAAATACTTGAAGGGGTATAAATTTGCCAAAAATCAAGCCGGTTGTCATGATACGGATGTCGGCTGAGCGGGGTAGCTTCGATATTCTTTCGTCCAGTTATACGCCCCAAACGCGGCAATGAAACAAAACGCGAAGTACTCGACCGCTACCAGCTTCACGCCTTTTACAAAATAGATATACGTCAGAATCAGATCGACCAGTAACCACACATACCAGCACTCAACGCGCTTTTCGATCATCAGAAACGTGGCTACAATGCTCATCACGGTCGTAAACGAATCGATATACGGAAACGCACTGGGCTGGCTGAACAGCACCGGAAACCATTCATGCAGGTTGCTGGCGAACGTACCGAGCAGCCCTGTTGCCACTACGCCCGTGCCCGTCCAGATGACAAGCTGACGAATGGGCATTCTGGTGATTCGTAGTTCCTGCGCTGCGTTTTCTTCGCCGGGTTTTGGGTGTGTCCATCGCCACCAGCCCTGCAGGTTTGTAACAAAGAAAAAGACCTGCAAAAACATGTCGGGATATAGCTGAATCTGGTAGAACAGAAAGAAAAACAGCACTACACTGGCCGCGCCAATGGGCCAGCTCCAGACGTTGGCCCGCGCCGACAACCACACCGCCACCGCCCCGCTTACGACACCAAAAAATTCGAGGTAACTCATGTCGTAGCCCCAGAGCGAGAAGAAAATTGTATCAATATCGAGAACGTCAGGCATGAGAACGGGGCGAATTTTGCTTTTATCGACAAAGAACTAAATCATTATGCAGAAAATAGCCATGCTTGGGGGCGGTTTTATTGGCCGCTTCTATGCCGAGTCGCTCCACGGCCAGCGCAGCCGCGATAAGGTCATTGCCATCTACGCCCGGCGTGAAGAAACCGCACAAAAATTCGCCGATGACTACGGCTGCTCGTTCTGGTCGACCAATATGGAAGAGGTAATTGCCCATCCCGACGTGAATATGGTGTGTATTGCCCTGCCCAACAACCTTCATGCGCCCGCCGTTGAGCTTTGCGCCAAACACAAAAAAAACGTGGTTTGCACCAAGCCGCTGGGCCGCACCGCCGACGAAGCACTGCGAATGATGAAGATGGTAGAAGAAGCGGGCATCTTCGGCGGCTACCTCGAAGACCTGTGCTATTCGCCCAAGTTTCTGAAAGCCCTCGACACCGTAAAAGCCGGTTCGCTGGGCCGTATTTTGTGGGCCAAATCGCGCGAAACGCACCCCGGTCCGCACTCCAACTGGTTCTGGGATAAAGAACAGGCCGGGGGCGGCTGTATGCTCGATCTGGGTTGCCATTGCGTTGAAATTGCCCGAAATTTTATTGGCAAAGACATACGGCCCGTTGAGGTCATGTGCTGGGCCGCCACGCAGGTAAAACCCATCGATGCCGAAGACCATGCCATCGCGCTCGTGAAATATGAAAACGGAGCTATTGGGCAGTTTGAGGTAAGCTGGACATTCCGGGGCGGCATGGACCTCCGCGACGAGGTAATGGGCACCGAAGGCACCATCTGGATCAACAACTTCCTGCGCACGGGCTTCGAGATGTTTACCACCGGCAAAGCAGGCGATTACGTAGCCGAAAAAGCCGAAAGCAACGCCGGTTGGTTGTTTCCGGTCGGCGATGAGGTCAATGATCTGGGCTACAACCATATGTTTACCGACATGTTTAAAGCCGCCGAGCAGGGCCGCGAACCCGCCGAAACCTTCTATGATGGCTACGTGGTAAACGCCGTGCTGGATGCGGCCTATAAATCGGCCCGAACCAAACAGTGGGAGCCAGTGCAGTTGCCCGTATGGCGTGGTAAAGAAGGCGTTTCAGCAGGCACCGACTTAGTGGAATACGACGCCGACCATTACCTCATCAAAGAAGAAGTGACGCACGACGGTCGGCACAAAGTCATTCTGAAAGAGAAGGCGAGTGGCAAAATTGTGGAGCGTGATTTGGTGTGATGGCACACGGATTAGGCGGATGGTGCGGATTTTCACGGATTATAGTTGAAGAATATCCGTGAAAATCTGCACCATCCGTCCAATCCGTGTGCCATCTTTACCGAAATAGATACCCCAAATCCACCTCTACGCCCGTCACAGGGTCGTGGAGGGTGCCGCTTGTGTGGGTCTGCATGGAGCCATCGGGCAGAAGCGTCTGAACAATGCGTAAGGTTGGAATAATGAGCCAAACGCTCTGAACACCAGCCGGGAAATACTGTTTGTAGGCTTTATCGGTCAACTCAGTCAGAGCTTGTTTGGGCGACAGTATTTCGATGGCAATAATCGGCGGCTGATTGTAATAGATGACATCATTCAGCCAATCGAGCGGCAAGTTTGGAAATATGGCTACATCGGGCTTGCATTTGCCGGTCGAGAGTTCTAATTCCAGTTCGGGCATTATGTCATACGTCTCCTCATATCGGTCGAGGGCAACGCTCAACCGATGAATTAGTTTGGAATGATTAAGCGACGTAATATCCTCTGAAACGTACTCCTCGAAAATAGCTGGCTGCTTCGTTTCCATTGCAGGCCGGGTTTTGACCAAAAATAATAAAAAGGTGGCATACGAATTGCGCGGATTGGACGGATTATCACGGATGTTCTCTGAATGAAATCCGTGATAATCCGTCCAATCCGCGCAATTCGTGTATCGTTGTTACCGGCTGTCTTTCCGGCGTCGGTTCGACGGATTTCGGGCGGCTACTTCGGCCTGAAACTTGCGTTTCAACTCTCGGTCGAGTTCGCGGTCGCGGGGAACGTAAATGCTAGTTTTGCCGTCTGAAAATTTAAGCATCCAATAGGCCGAGTCAGACGTAGGCGGAATGGACGTATAGGGCGATTTGATCGTGTTAGCAGCCAATATATAGACAGGTTAAGCGTTCTTTTTGACGTCGATTGCATTCAAGCCTTTGGGCGTCGATGTCACGTCGAAGCTTACTTTGTCCTGCTCACCAATTGGCTCCGTCAGGGCATTGGCGTGTACGAAAATACTTTCCTGCGTTTTCAGGTCACGGATAAATCCGTATCCTTTCGAGGCATTGAAAAAAGTTACAATACCCTGACGCAAGCCTACTTCTTCAGCGGTGTCGTCGCGCCGGGCCACGCCAATCTGAATATCTTCTTCATTGACCGTCCGTTTCCGGCGAGGGTCGGGTGGGGTAGATGTGATGTTGCCGTTCTCATCTACATAGGCCAACATCTGATCGAGTGATTGACCTTTCTGCGCATTTGCTTTGCGGTCTTCGCGCTTTTCCTGTTTGTCTTTGCGCTTTTTAATCCGCTGTTTTTCTTTCTCTTTTTTGCTGAACGTTTCCATTGTGCGTGTTTAGTCTCGCGGGCCAATCGTGGGCAAAACGTCCAGATATCTGTTCGAGAATGAGTCCCTCTATACGTCAATCCGGCTAAGGCAACCCGAATTACGTCTATATGTTTATTAATGAACCATAAGCAGGCAAAATAAGTTGTGGCTAACTGCTTTATTCTCAAAAAGATTCCTATACCTCGTATATCGGCGCGTTGACCCACTTAAACCATTGCCAGCCGGCAGCGTCCAACCGCCAAAACAACGAACAGTTATGAACACAAAAACGATTGCTGCTGTCGCCATCGCCCTGTTTTTATCGGTCGGTGCCTACGCTCAAAACCCGACACCTTCCAGCAAGCCCCACCTGACGCCCGAACAGCGGGCCGCTCGCAAAGCCGATCGTAAAGCCAAACTGGCCCAAATGTCGCCCGAAGAGCGCAAAGCCTTCAAACAGACTCACCGCGAACAGCGTCAGGCCCGCCTGAACGCCATGACGCCCGAACAACGCGACCGCGTGATGCGCCGGAAAGAAGCCCGCCGTGCCGCGAAGGGAAAAGCCTGATTTTCAGTGAGCAGTCATCAGCCAACAACCAACAGTATATGACACAGCAAACACTGTTGGTTGTTGGCTGATGACTGCTCACTGAACAAGGTGCCCTACGAATCCGGCAGTATTGTCGATGATGAGTCCACCTCGCCGGAAACCTAACCCGCAGGCTTCACCCGCGTAGAATACGCCTGCCTGATATGTATGTCCGGCGGCATCCTGTGGAAACTGAACATATTCCTGATAGATTTTCGGGTAGTCGCCATAGTCACCGTCAGCGGCTGTGCGTTCGGAACCGTCGGCATTCAGGATACGGACGTTGGCTCCCTCGCGCCCGAACAGCACTTTCTCAACGCAGGCTTTTCCGGTCAGTGGCTTCGTGTCGGCTTCGAGCAGCAACGGATGATTGGGGTATAGCTCCCAGAGAATTTTCAGGATGTATTTCGACTGAAACAGGAGCGTATAGGCTGGATTAAGAATAACGGCCAGCCGCTTCCGTACAATCTCCGTCAGGATTTCGATCAGGTCCGGTTCTTCTTCGGCCATCGACTCCCACGGCACTAATTTGAACCAGAAATCAAGTTTTTCAAATTCGCTGGTTTTCGAGTTCAACCAGAAAATACCTTCTTCTGCCGAGAACTCAACGCTGTCGATAAAGTCGAACTCGGTTTCAAACCCGGCTTCGCTGGCTGCTTCGCCAATCAGGGCTACGTTGGCGTCATCTTCCGGTACTTCACGCATGGCCGACAGCAGCAGCGTAGGTTGCAGGTCAGGGTTCACGGCCAATAGCTCCTCAAATTGCCCTGTCAGCGTTTCAAACACGGCGTTGAACTGCTGGCCTTCATCTAAGCCATTGGCTTTCAGATGCGCGTACTGTACCACTGCCGTTTCGGGCAGGCAGGTAGCCGTGTCGGCGTTGAATTCAATCAGCTTGATTGGCTGACCATCGATGCCACCCGCCAGGTCGAACCGACCGTAAAGGTGAATATGGCGGTCATCGTCCCAGGAGAGTTTAATCAGGTCAATCAGATTGGTTGGGATACCTAATTCAGCAAAGCGATTGGTGTCGATAACATGCTGACCAGCAGCCACAAACATCTCAAATAACTCGTTAGCTGCTTCGGCATAAGCATCGGCTTCGCTGGGCGTAATCGTCAGAACTTCATTGGTTAGATAGGGTAGCGTGTCCTTACCAAGCATCCAGTCCCAGCCAAGATTGCGGAGTTGGACGTCGGGCGATACACGAAGTGCTTGTAGAGTCATAAAAGGCAGCGATTGAGTTAGGTTGCTGCTGCAAAGCAAGGCACCTGCTCACTATATACGCTTATATTTTACGTAAAGTGTTGCTGACGCTGATAGTCGGCGTAAGTAGAGTTAGTAATGTACGATTGGGAACGAAAAACTCAATATTAACCAGTTTAATAATGTAATTATTTCTTGGAGAAAGCTTTCTCTTCTAAATCTTTCTTCTGACTTTCTTTACCTTTTAAAAAAGCGACTCCCAAGGTGATCAAACCACTTGTTGACAATCCCACCCCAGCCCAATCGTGCCCTTCCAATATACACCATGTGCCACAACCAACGGTGGATAAGCCAAGAATTAATGCAAACCACTGCCCTAATTGACTCTGGAAAGTTTGCCTGCCAACTGCTACTTTCTCCAAAGACATTCTATGACGTGCCTGCTCTTCAAAAATTGTCACAATTCTGTCTGCACCGTTTGGCACAGCCTCATTATATTCTATGAGTGTTTCTGGAGCTGGCAATGGTCCACTGTGTTCTTTGACCACGCTTATAGCTACTGTTTCAATTAATTTCCCCCTTTTGTCAGGAGAAAGACCCCGCAATATATCGGGGTCTTTCCTATTAATTTCTCTCTCAATGTGCGCGACAAGAGCCTTTTTCTCCTTCGGTGATCCTGTAGATTCCACAATAAGTTATTATTCTTGCAACTGACGTTGATATGTGTTCAGAACGCTATCAATCGCAGATTGCAAATCTTGTCCCACTAAACAAAAGTCGTTGGCAATGGCTAGTCTGTCAGCTTCGTTGCTACTTTCCGAAGTATTGAACTCAAAGTAGTTTCCACCTAAGTTTACAACTGTACCCATACCACTCAAAAAAGAAGGAACTGAGTACAGGAAATCAGTACGGCACTTAAAACCATCCCCTTTCATTAAGTACTTGCTCATAAGTATTTCCGTTTGGGGTTGCAAATTTAGCACGAATAAAAAACTTGTTTGAATAAAAACAATCAAGAATGAAAAAATTTCTCTCTTGATCGTCTTATCCACTAGTCTTTACACATGAATAACTTATTCTACTTATGTATGTTGTACAAGTTTTAAACTAATATAACATGATCTCCGAAACGAAGCTCGATAGCCCCGCTCGTTTGCGGAACGACGCCAGCAGGTTCTGATAAGCGGTGATCTGTTCGCGGCTTTGCGTATCGCTCCAGCCGAGTTCAGTAGCCATCAGGTGGGCAATTTTCGGAGTGATTTGGGCGGTCAACTGCCAGTCGGCAAGTTCGAGTCGCCAGCGTCGGGCCAGCACGTCGCGGGGTGTCATCGCCATTTCCTGGCGCACCTGATAAACGACCTCGGCGGCAATAAACGGCTGGTTATCAGTCAATCGTTCGGCCAGTTCCGGTTGTTCATGGGTGAGTTGAGCCACTCGTTCGGCGCGGGTGCCATAGGTACGCATCAGATGCTGGCAAACGTCGGCGGGCAGATTATACCGGCTCTGTAGCGTTGCCCAGTCATCGAAGCGGTAGTTCTCGCCCCCCACCAAATAATGCGTTTCGGTTGAGCCTTTAGCGGTCTGACTCAGTATCTCGCCTACACGGTCGATGGCATCCTGAGCCATCAGCCGGTAAGTAGTCCATTTGCCACCCAGCAAACTCAATAGCCCCGATTGTGGGTCGTGTTCAACCTCGTGGTCGCGCAGCAGCGTTTTGGTATCGGCCCGGCTGCTCACAATGAGCGGACGAATGCCGCCAAAGCCCGATTGCACCGCCGAACGGTCGGGTGTTTTGGCTAAGTAGGGTTGTAGCGTTTCGAGCAGGTAATCGACCTCGGCGGGTTCGAGAACGGGTTCGCTGTTAAGATCGCGGTAGTCATCGTCGGTAGTACCCACGAAGACTTTGTCTTCAAACGGAATGGCAAACACCACCCGCCCATCCGACGTTTTCGGGATCAGGATAGCACAGTCGCTGTTAAGCGTTTCGCGGGGCAGTACGATATGCACACCCTTGCTGGGCCGGATGCGCCGGTCGAGGGTGGGGTTTGCCAGCAGCCGAACGGCATCGCTATACGGTCCGGTGCAGTTTAGAAATAGTTTGGCCCGAATGGTAAACGTTTCGCCCGTCAGTTCGTCCTGAACGGTGGCAGCGGTCAGCATTCCGTCTTTTTTGTCGAAACCCGTAACCGCTACATAGTTGGCAACGGCGGCACCGGCTTCGTCGGCAGAATGGGTCAGTGCCAGCGCGTAGCGGGCATCGTTCAATTGGCCGTCGTAATACAGCACCGCGCTGTGCATCCGGGGCGTCAGCATCGGCGATTTGGCGAAGGCTTCTTTTTTACTGAGCCAGCGGCCCTGCGGGAACGAATCGTGGCGGGCAAAAAAACTGTAGAGTTGGAGACCAATGGAAATATACAACCCCTCGAACGCACTGAAAACGGGCGTCAGCAGGGCGAGCGGATGGGCCAAATGCGGAGCATTGCGGAGCACGGTCCGGCGTTCGGCCAAACCGTGTCGTACCTGCTTCAACTGCGCTAAATCGAAATTTTTTACAGCCTGTTCGAGATACCGAACCCCACCGTGGATAAGCTTGGTAGACCGGGCGGAGGTCTCACCCGAAAAATCGCCCCGATCAACGAGAGCTACGCGGTAGCCGCGCAGAGCCGCATCTAAAGCCGCTCCGGCACCACTTGCCCCCGCTCCGATTATACAAATATCAAACAATTCCTGCCGCAGCCGCTCTACATTTTTTTGCCGATCCATACGGCAAAGTTACGGCTTTTCAAGTTGGAAGACAGTCACATAACGAAAGCTTAATGGTTTAGTAGCCAACTATTTGTTATGCCCGATAACCGATGGTTAAGCATTAACCCGAAAAGCCTCGCCCCCGGCTGCCGCCGAAGAAACCACTACGCCCGCCCGATGGTCGTGTTGTGCGCACTACGCGCGACCCGCGAACATTCTCGCTGATTTGCGTCGAGCGTTGGTACAGTCCCGGATTGGCATAAACGCCCGCGCCATAGCGTCGTTGGTCATTAGCGTATTGTGGAGCTGTTGAGCGGCCCAGCATATACCCCAGACTACCCCATAAGAGTACGTTTGCCAGGCCGTTGCTGTGATGATAGCCCGACGGATTGTTCAGGTACGTGCGCGTCGATTGGTCGTTTTCTACCAGTCGGCGGGCGGCTTCAACGCCGAGCGTATCGCGGTGGCCGTCGTAGTAGCTAACAACGGCACCGGCTTCGCCCGGTTTGGCTTCTACTTCGTCGGTGATTTTAAAATTGCCGGGTGAGGTTTCGGTGATAAACGTCCGAACGCCCCGGTTAAACGTGGTTTCGGTGCGGGCTTCTTCGCGGTCGGATTGCCCGTTGCCGCAACTTTGAAGCAGCACAGTGCCATTGAGCAGTGCTAAGCTCAGCGTGGTGCTGAGGGTAATGTCTTTAACACGCCGGAGAACGGCATGTCGGCGGAGCGGAGTCATAATCGAATTAGTTCAGATTCAACTACTAAACTACCAGACTACGCGCCGGGTTGCAATAAGATTCGGATAAGATGCTTCCGAAACCGCCCGAACGGTTCTTAGAACGGACGGTGCTGATTGCCAAACAACAACGATAAACCACCCGACACGCTCACTAAGCCCACAGGCCGGGTTGCATTGACTATGTTGGTTTGAACCCGCCCGTTACCGTCCCAGACTTTAGTAGTAAGGTTCGTGAACTCAAATTGGGCGTGGGTGTAATCGGCGTTGACGTGAAAGGCAATACTGCGGCCCGCCCGATAGCGAAGCGTTAGGCCACCCCCCCACGATGTAGCCATACTTGTTCCGCCGGTTGTTTCAACGCCCATGCTCAGGTTGCCGAAATTGCCACTTTGCGCAGTAGCGGGCAGAATGGCCTGCGCCCGGCCCGCAAGCAACCGCGCATCGACCGAAAACAGGCCCATCGGCACAGCTATATACGGCCCGGCCATAACGCTCGTGATGGTATATTTACCAGTCTGTGCCACCCAAACATCGGCATCATTACGCACAATGTCGCCCAGAATAGCGTTTGTACTCAGGCCATTACGGTGTTGTTCGCCCCGAACCATAAGACCGATGGAGCCAATCAGTTTGTAGCCTGCCGACGCATTCAGCGACAGGCCATGCTGGGCCATACCCGCCTGCTCATCAGCCGCCGACATGCTGCTGAATCGACCCACGGGTACACTCCCCCCCACCGATGCAGCCAGGAAGCCTCTCTTGGTCTGACGCGATAAAATAAACGCTTTCTGACTAAACGAAACGGTCGTCATACCGGCGGCCAACACGGTTAAAATGAGCTTCTTCATGGCTAACGTACCTGTTATACACAGTTGCTAACAAATACAGTGCCATGTTTTGTTGAATGGTTGAATGATAGAATGGTTGAATGGAGTAGCAGGAGCATTCAATCATTCAACCATTCTATCATTCAACGCCAGGTACACCCCGTTTGTCCAGCCGAAGCCGTCCTGGTTTGGGTATTCGCCCCCGCCCGTGGTGAGCGCGGCATCGACCACGTTGTATTTTTCCATCATCTTGCCCGTGGCTTTGAAAACCTTGTCGTTCAGGGCCAGCCAGCGGTCGCGGCCTTCGTGGGCGGTTTCGGTAAAGCCGTAGTTCATTAACCCTTCGTACACAATCCATTGCAGGGGTGCCCAGCCGTTGGGCCAGTCCCACTGTTGGCCAGAGTTGACGAGCGTTGTTACCCAGCCGCCCGGCTGTAGGAAATCCGTTTTGAGCCGGTCGTGTACGCGGGCGGCCTGTTCGGGCGTGGCAAGGTTGAAAAACAGCGGAAACACACCCGCGAGTGTCAGAGCCGGGGTTTGTTGCTTTTTCACGAAATCGTAGTCGTGGAAAAAGCCGGTTTCATCATTCCAGAAGGTATTCTGAATATGTGTTCGGCGCAGTGTTGCTGCTTCCTGATGCGGTTGCCCAACATCGGCATGACCAACCTGGCCCCAGGCATCGGAAATTGTTGTTTCGAGCGAAAACAGCAGACAGTTCAAGTCAATCGGCACGATGTCGGCGGTGTGGATGGTTGCCAGCTTGTGCGGGTCGGCAAACCACCGGCTACTAAAATCCCAGCCCGATTCGCAGGCCGCCCGAATGTGCGTATATAGAATTTCGGGCGCAACGCCCAGTGCTTCGGCTTCGAATGTCAGTTCAATCTCCTGCCGATACGCTTCGGGCCGGGGGGTGGGCGTATCGTCCCAATAACGATTTAAAATGATGTTTTCGCCCACAGCTACCACGCGCCGGTACGCGGGCGTATGCTCATCTACCTGATCGGCCCCTGCCATCCAGAATTTATATTCCTGCTGAAGCGCACTGACATGCTCGAACTTGATGATTGGCTCCGACGTAGCCTCAGCTAAGAGGTTGACCATAAGCGCATAAAAGGGCGGCTGCGACCGGCTCAGGAAATACGTTCGGTTGCCGTTCGGAATGAAGCCGAGCGAATTAGCCAGGTGATAAAAATTTTGGAGCATTTGCCAGATCTGGTCGGTTCGCCCGGCTTCTTTCAGCCCCAGCATGGTGAAGTAGCTGTCCCAATAAAAGATTTCGCGGAACCGCCCACCCGGCACCACATACGGATGCGGCAGCGGCACCCGCGAGTCGCCCGGTACGGGCACGTCGGCGGGGCGCGTGAGCCGGTCCCACAGGCGGTCGATATGTTCGGCGGTCGAAAGTGTCGTATCGCTCACGTAATCTGAAGCTACCTGGCCCGGCAGCTCGAAATGCGTTCGTACAAACGCGCTCAGGTCAAATCCCGGCTGTTGTTTTTCGGTCAGATACTCCGCCAGAATCGTTTCGGGGGCTGCTTTAGGTATGCAATCGACAAAGGTTTTGGAATCCGGGAAGACGCGGCCTAACTGCACGTCGCGGAAAAGTTCGCCGAAAAGAATGTCGGGAGTAGGAGTCATTTTTTGGGACACAGAGATGCACAAAGAAGCACAAAGATACACGGAGAGATTATGCGATTTTGTCCTCTGCGTATCTCTGTGCTTCTTTGTGCATCTCTGTGCCCCAACCCCACTATATGATTCGCGTTAAACTATCTCTTCTCCTGAATTACTTCGTATTCGCCATTCTGCTCAACAGCGTTGGAACGGTGATTTTGCAGGTACAAAACAACTACGGCGTGGCCGAATCGAGTGCCAGCGTGCTCGAAGCGTTCAAAGACCTGACCATTGCGGTCGTATCGTTTTTAGTGGCGTCATACATCACGCGCATCGGCTACAAACGGGCTATGCTTGCGGCTCTCGCCCTCGTGATGCTGGCCTGCCTGCTGATGCCACAGGTGCCTGCTTTCTGGACTACCAAACTGCTGTTTGCCGCTACCGGAGCCGGTTTCGCGCTGATAAAAGTCTCGATTTTCGCCACCATCGGCCTGATTACCAACGACCGGAACGAGCATGCCAGTTTTATGAACTTCCTCGAATCGTTTTTCATGATTGGCGTTTTGTCGGGTTATTTTCTGTTCAGCGCGTTTGTAGATGACGCCAATCCGCAATCAACAGCCTGGCTAACGGTTTACTATGTACTGGCCGCCATTGCAGGGCTGGCCTTTCTGCTGCTGCTGACAACGCCCATCGACGAGTCGAAGGTGAAGCGCGAAGCTTCTACGGGTTTTGTCGATGATTTGGGCGATATGCTCCGGCTGGTGCTGCTGCCAACGGTGCTGGTATTTGTGCTGACGGCTTTTGTGTATGTGCTGATGGAACAGGGTATTATGAGCTGGTTGCCAACCTTTAACAGCAAAATTCTGAACCTTCCTACCTCGCTCAGCATTCAGATGGCAAGCATTCTGGCGGCCAGTACGGCACTGGGGCGGTTTCTGGCCGGGCTGCTGCTGCGTCGGGTGTCGTGGTACTGGCTGTTGATGACTTGTCTGGTCATCTCGGGCGGATTAGTGCTGCTGGCTCTGCCGTTGGCTGCGGGCGTTGGTGGGCAGGCTGTAACGGGCTGGGGCGACGCTCCGCTGGCTGCGTTCGTGTTTCCAATGATCGGGCTGTTTATTGCACCTATTTACCCAGCCATCAACTCGGCCATTCTGAGCAGTTTGCCGCTGCATCAGCACGGGCCAATGGCAGGACTGATCGTGATTTTTTCGGCCCTCGGCGGCACCACGGGGTCTATCATTACCGGCTATGTGTTTGAAACCTACGGCGGCCAGACCGCTTTCTATTTCTCGCTCGTTCCGATTGGCCTGTTGCTCGTTCTGATTACCGTCTTCAGCCGATTTGTCGGCACAAACGTGGTGGCAACCGTAAGCGGTGGCGGGCATTGACTGAAACCATACTGGACATTGGTACTGTGTTGACTATTAGATGGTTATGAATCAATTAGTTGCTTCTATACTGCTTTGCTGTTCAGTATTCGCCAGCTACGCGCAATCGCCAAAGCCCATTTTCGCGCAGCCACTTAGTCCGCGTTTGGCAAATTATCAGATCGACGTGTCGCTCGACCCGGCTACTAAAAAGCTGACAGGCCGCGAAACGCTGACGTGGCGTAATCCCTCGAACGATGTGATTCGGGAATTGCGGTTTCATCTGTATCTCAACGCTTTCCGTGACGAAAAATCGACATTTATGCGCGAGTCGGGCGGGCAGTTGCGGGGCAATGAGATTGATCGAAATGCTAAAGAAAACCCGTATGGCTCTATCGATATTACGTCGATGAAGGTTCGCGGTCAACCGGGGCGGGCATCCGAAGCGTTGGCTTACGAGTTTATTCAACCCGACGATAACAACCGCGACGACCGCACAGTGATTCGGGTGCCGCTGAGCAAACCCGTTGGGCCGGGCGAGACCATTGTACTCGATATAGCGTTCCGGTCTAAACTGCCTGCGATTTTTGCCCGCACCGGTTTCAGCCGCGATTATTTCTTGGTGGGTCAGTGGTTTCCGAAAATCGGGGTGTACGAACCCGCCGGAACACGTTATGCAAAGACGGGTCAATGGAATTGCCATCAGTTTCACGCCCACTCGGAATTCTACGCTGACTACGGCGTTTATGACGTGAACATCACCACGCCGAACGAATACGTTATTGGTGCTACAGGTCTGAAAGTCAGCGAAAAAACAGGCCCGAAAAATACACGCATCAGCCGCTGGCATGCCGAAGACGTAGTTGATTTTGCCTGGACGGCTTCTCCGCATTTTCTGGTCGTAGATGGCTTCTGGAAACGACCTTCCGCAGGCTCGGTTGCCATTCGGTTGCTCATGCAGCCTGAACATGCACATCAGGCCGACCGGCACATGGATGCGGCCAAAGCAGCACTGGCCTATTTCGATAAACACCTCGGTCGCTACCCATTTCCGAATCTGACCGTTGTTGATCCCCCGTTTCATGGCAACGGCTCGGCGGGCATGGAATATCCCACGTTCATCACGGCAGGAACCGTTTCATTCCTGCCCGAAAACGTTCGCGCCCCCGAAGCCGTAACGGTGCATGAGTTTGGGCATCAGTATTTTATGCAGTTGCTGGCGAGTAATGAATTTGAAGAAGCCTGGCTCGATGAAGGGTTTAATCAATACTACGAAGGCCGGATTATGGACGCTACCTACGGCCTGCGCACGTCGCAGATAGACCTGTTTGGCTTCCGAATCGGCGACACTGAAACCGCCCGCGACAGTTACGTGCATCAGGAAAATCCGGCTATCGGCTCATCGTTCGGCAATACATGGCAACTGCCCGACGGTCAGTATGGTGTGTTAACGTATATGAAAACGGCAACGTGGCTCCGCACCCTCGACGGGCTGGTGGGCCGACCTGTGATGGACGAAATCATGCAGACGTATTTTCGGCGTTGGCAGTTCAAACACCCTAATGCACAGAATTTTATCGACATCGTAAATGAGATTGTACCGAAGCGACTCGGGCAACGATATGGCTTCGATATGAACTGGTTTTTCGAGCAGGTGTTGTACGGCGAAAAAGTGATTGATTACCAGCTACAATCGCTCAGAAACCGGAAGCGAAATGGTCGCCAACAACAACTCATCACGGTGTTGCGTAATTTTGATGGGCAGATGCCGGTAGACGTGCGGGTGCATTTCGAGGACGGGCGCGAGCTATTGTTGTTCTGGGACGGCAAAGCCCGGCAGCGAACCTTCACGCTCAATGAGAAAAGCAACGTAGTCTGGGCCACGGTCGATCCGAAACAGAAAATTTACATGGACGTGAACCTGAACAACAATAGTCTGACGCTCGAACCTTCGTCGGCACCGGCGGTTAAGTTTGCGGCCAAGTTCCTGTTCTGGGTGCAGAACTGGATGCAGTGGCTGGCCTGGCTGGCCTAACAGATAACCAACTCAACTATGACCTTTCCTGAGATTAACACGCTCATTCAAAGCCAGTTCGGTGCAGACACGTTTGTTGCCAACACAGCTAATCCGCAGCCATTTCTGATCGTTCCTGCCGACCGGCTGGTGGAACTTTGCTCGTTTCTACGCAACGATGAGCGGCTGTTTTTCGACCTGCTGGCCTGCGTAACGGCCATCGACAACGGCCCCGGCGAGTCTAAGCCGGACGCCAATACGATGGACATGATCTATAACCTGACCTCGATTCCATACGAACACGATCTGATGCTGCGCGTAACGGTGCCGCGTAACGCGCCCGTTGTGCCGAGCCTTGCCCACCTCTGGCGCACCGCCGACTGGCACGAGCGCGAAGCGTTCGACCTGGTAGGCGTTCAATTCACCAACCACCCCGACCTGCGCCGAATATTGCTCCCTACCGATTGGGTTGGGCACCCGCTCCGCACCGATTATGTGGAAGAGGAGCAGTATCATGGCATAAAAACAAAATGAATAAAATGTTGAACAGTCAACATTGACGACCTATGCCGCATCGCTGCCTATTTCTTTTTATCATTCTTTCGGTTCCGCTGTTTGCCCAAACACCCGACTCGGTAACGGTAACGGGGCGCATTCGGAACCTGTCGGCCCGGCTCTACCGCGAGTCGCCAACGGTGCTGGTGAGCCGGAACAACATTTTGCAGGCCGGGCGTGAGTTCATACGTCCGGCTCCACTCAATGCCGATGGCACGTTTCGGGTAACGATGCCGCTCGTCTACGCACAGGAGGAAATGTATTTCAACTACGGGCGCATATCAACGCCCTTTCTGGCCGCGCCCGGTACACTGACCATCGACCTGAACGCCGACTCGCTGTTCACGGCTTCGGTGCCGTTTCGGTTTGGGGGCGTCAATGCGCAGGTGAATCAGCAGTTTGCCCGATTTAAGGCATTCGAGGCTATATCTCCGCAGAAAACCGACGTAGAGGAACTCCCGGAAAAGGTGCAGAATCTTGACGATCAGAACGCATTCAAGGTTGCCGCGTCGACTTACCAAACTCCGTTTCTGTTGTTTACGCGGCAGGAGAAACCCTTTCCGCTGCTTACGCGCTGGGTGATGTCGGCAGGGAATTACAATGCGGCTTCGTTTCTGTACGACAAAGCGAGCTACGAAAGTAAAGCTATCGTTAAGGTTCTGAACGATTCGCTCCGCCCCCCCAACGACCGCCTGCTGACAGCCGCCCGCGCATCGGCCATGAACCGCTTTGCCGAGTATGTTGTGCAACAGCAGCCTACCACAACGTCGGGCAATACGAATTTATCGGTTCGTACCCTGTCTGGGCTGTTGCTGCGCTATGGCCGTAATCTCACGCCCGATGAACGAAGCCGGTTAGAGACGTTTCAGGAGAAGAACACGGCCATTGCCAACGACCTGCGTTTCTTCACAACAATAATTCGGCGCAACGACGACTCGTTACAACGAATCATAAACTACGAGTCGCTGATTCAACGCGCCGGGAGCGGTTTTGGCAGCGCGTCGGCGGAGTATGTTGCGGCCTATTGGCTGGCCGCAGCACTGCCCGGTCTGACGCTCAATTTTGCCCAACTCCTCTATGACCACGCCCGCCGGCAACTAACCGACCCGGCCCTGACGCTCTCGCTCGATGAACTGTACCGGCTCGAAGTGAAAGACAGCACCCGCATCCGGGCGGCAGTGCAAACCACGCAAAAAGCGAACGGTACGGCCAACGCGCTGGAAATCAGCCCCGGTGTGTTTATTAACCAAAACCCTGTTGCCGACGGGCGCACCCTGTTCGACCGCGTGGTTGATGCTAACCGGGGTAAGGTCGTTTACGTGCTGCTGACTTCGGCAGAAACCGAAGCGGGTCGGCAAGCCGCACTCGATGCCCAGCGTATTAGGGAGCAATACGGCCCGCGCAACGTTGCGCTGGTATATTTGACGCTAATTACGACCGACACTCGCCCGTGGGTTGAGTTCAGCGCGAAACATAACCTCGCGGGCGATCATCTGCTACTGAATGTGGCTCAGATTAGCGACGTGATGGCTTACCTGCGCCCCACCGACGACGTGTCGGCCACGATTATCAACCGTGTCGGCAAGGTAGGCAGACGAAACGCACCTTTGCCGGATGCACCCGAAGAGTTGAGGAAGGTTCTGGAAAAGAATCTATAGACGTATACCAATTTGACATTGCACTGACGTATGGCTGACGCAAAGGGGCTGACGCAGGCGGAGACGCAAGGGGGCTGACGCGAAGGAGACGCAAAGGGTTGCGTCTCTACAATTGACCATCCGACGTAGAGACGCAACCCTTTGCGTCTCCGCCTGCGTCAGCCCCTTTGCGCCTGCGCCAGCCCCCGTTGCGTCTCTACGTGCGTCAGCCATACCCTAAACATGAATCAATTTTGCATTACTCCATTTCGGGCAGGCAATACCAGTAGAGTCCGGCGAAAATAATGCTGAAAAATACGCCGAACGAGGTGTTGAAGGCACCAAAACCGGCCAGAGCCACCGGCCCGATCAGGCCCACCACTATACCGAGCGAATACACCCAAAAGCCTACCCGACGCAGCCGAAACATGAGTACGGCACCAATGAGCGTCAGCAGCGAATAGCCGAACTGAGCCACCGACAACGACCGAATCTGTTCGGGATCGCCGGGCATGGGCTGGTCGCCCGATGCGGCCCGATCTTCAAAATAATCTTTGGGGAGTTTGGCTTTTTCTTCGGGCGTGTAGGTTCGTTCGATGAGGGGCGTAGCGGCTGCGGCATCGGTCTGAATGAACGATACCACCGCATCTATCAGGCCCCATGCACAGCTTAGGAAAGTAAGTACGCAGAGTAACGTCAGAAATTGGGAGCGCATGGTTGGAAAACCTTATTTTAGCGGCAGAGTTTTCACAAAGAAACAACGAAATCCCAGACAAGATGACCTTACAGGAACTCACCGACCAGATTCGGACCAAAGCAGCCCACGCCGACAGCCTTAATGCCACGGCCAAACTCGTAACCGATCAGGGGGTTGTGTACATCGACGCAACCCAATCGCCCGCTATAGTTTCCAACGACGATAAACCCGCCGACTGCGACCTGCACGTCAGCGTGAGCGATCTTGTGAAAATGGGAACGGGCGATCTCAACCCCATGATGGCTTTCATGAGTGGCAAACTTAAAGTGAAAGGCGACATGGGCGTAGCCATGAAAATGGGTCAGGTGATGGGCTAAAAAGTGAAAAGTGAAGAATTAAAAGTGAAAAATGCTGCCTATCCTGCTTTGAGTAGGTGTAGCACTTTTCACTTTTCATTTTTAACTGCCTCCTATGGCTTCTCGTCGTCAGTTTCTTCAAAGCAGTGCGCTTACGGCGGCTGCGTTTTACATTGTGCCACGCCATGTGCTGGGCAAAGGCTACGTAGCTCCGTCCGATAAGTTGAATATTGCGGCTGTTGGCTGTGGCGGCAAAGCAGATTTCAACATCAAACAAGCATATAACGGCGGCACCGATAACATCACGGCCCTGTGTGACGTCGATGACCGGCAGGCCAAAAAATACCGCGCTCAGTTTCCCAACGCGCCCTATTTTCAGGATTACCGCGAGATGCTCGATAAAGCGGGCAAAACGTTCGACGCGGTCATTGTTACCACCCCCGACCATATGCACGCGCCCATTGCTATGGCCGCCATGCAACTCGGCAAGCATGTGTACGTTGAAAAGCCGCTGACGCACGACATCTACGAAGCCCGAATGCTGACCGAAGCCGCCCGCAAATACAAGTGCGTAACGCAGATGGGCAATCAGGGCAGTTCGGGCGATGCCACGCGAGTCATAGAAACGGCGATTCAGAACAAAATCATCGGCCACGTACATACCGTGTATTGCTGGACCAACCGCCCCACGTGGCCGCAGGGAGTGCGGTCGCCGAAAGACAAGGGCGAAAGCCAGCCCATTCCGCCTGAAGTGAACTGGCCGCTGTGGCTCGGCACGGCCCCTAACCGCGACTACCACGAAGCCTACATGCCATTCCGGTGGCGGGGTTACTGGGATTTTGGCACGGGCGCATTGGGCGATATGGGATGCCATTTTATGGACGTGCCGTTTCGGGCGTTGAACCTCAAATATCCTACCTCGGTCGAGTGCAGCGTGGGATCGGTTTATGCCGATTTCTTCAAAGAAGCTTTCTATGACGACGTTTGCCCGCCTTCATCGGCAGTTCACCTGACGTTTCCGTCTGATAGCCGAAAAATCAAAGAAATCAAGTTTTCGTGGTTCGATGGCGGCATCCGGCCCCAATTACCCGAAGGCGTTGAGTATGAGCAGGTATTTCGCGATACCAACGGTGGTATGCTGTTTATCGGCACAAAAGGCATGCTGACAGGCGGGCTGTTTGGCAACAATCCGACGCTGCTGCCCACCAGTAAGTTTGAAGGCAAAGAACTGCCCGCGCCCGAAAAACCGCTCGTAGAAGGCAAAACGGACGGGCACCAGCAGCAGTGGGTGAAAGCCTGCAAAGAAGGCTACGGTGCCTACACGTCGTCGTCGTTCGATCAGAGCGGGCCGCTTACCGAAACCGTGCTGATGGGTAATCTGGCAACGCGCTCGTACCTCGCCCGCGAAGACGGCAAGTTCACGGGCCGGAAGAAACTGCTCTGGGATGGCGAGAATATGAAAATTACCAACTACGACTACGCCAACCAGTTTGTTCGGCGGCAATACAACGGCGGTTATACCCTGTAAAAACCGATCAGACCAAACCGGAAGGCTGTTCCGGTTTGGTCTGATTAACCAGCCGTAAGCACCCTGCGGCTGTATTTGTAGTGGCAGTCTTGCCGGGTTAGTTAAGCTTTAGTTTAAACGTCCCGTTTGTCAGTACAATGTCGTCGGTAGAGCTGGTTTTGCGGTAGCCATTTCCTTCGGGATCAATATCGGAGTCGTAGCCGGTAGTTTTGGTAACAGCTTTATCCTGCGCCTTATCGATCAAACGACCCATTCCGCCGAATACCGTGGCGGCTGCTTTTTCTTTCCAAAGGCTTCCAGCCAGCGAACCGCCGAAAGTGGCTTCGAGCGTACCGTCTGCATTAACTTTTACCTCAATAATCTCATCGTTATTCTGCGATTTGCCCACTTTATACTCCATGCGGGGTGAGCGGGTTTCTTCAACGTATTTGATGGCCGCTATACCTTTGTATTTACCCAATTGCTCGGCCCGTTTACGACTATCTTTGGTATAGGCTTTGTCGGCATCTACCACCAAATACGTACCTGAGGCAAGCGCGTCGGTGCCGTCGTAACTACCGAGCCAGACACGAAGCGACTTGTCGGGGTTGGTGCTGTTGGCGGTAATCCACCAGAACGTGCCGATACGAACCCGGCGCGGCTGCGTGGTGTACGCCTTGCCGTCGATCTGTACGTTCAGCGTGTTATTGTTCGTGATTTGCTGAGCAAAACCATTGGTTGTCAGCGAAATGGCAACGCCAAGGAGGAGTGCTTTCATACGAAAAAAGGCCAGAAGTTTTTCGCATAAACATACTGCGTTTACACGAAATAACCTTCACCTCTTTGAGTCAATGGCTACGGCAATTTCCAACGAACCAGCCTGCTCTGCACTTTCTGGAATTTCTCAGAGTATATTGAAGAAAGATAAACTTATAGTTCATACAGACAGGCTTCAGAAGCAGGCTTGCCTGTTAAGGTGCCCGCCGTTACCGTGAACTGCTCGTTGTTTTGAAGCAAACGTTGATTTTGGTCAATGAAAAACGAAATTAGATATACTGATCGGCTATGCTTTATCACTTACGCGTCAACGATTATTCTAACACGCCCAAATATCAGCAACTGTATAATTCGGTTATAACTGGCATTGAAAATGCCGATATTCTGCCGGGCGACAAACTGCCGTCTATCCACGAAGTATGTGCAGAATTAGACGTGGCGAAAGGAACGGTTGAGCGCGCCTACGATATGCTCAAAGAAAATCAGATCGTAGAGGGCGTAAAAGGCAAAGGGTTTTACATCTGCTATACGCCAACAGGTAAGACGCTTCGTATTTTTCTGCTTTTCAATAAGTTAAGTGCGTACAAGAAAATTATTTACGACGCTTTCGTGGAAACCCTGGGCGCGGGTGCAGGCATCGACTTCTTTGTGTATAACAACGATTTTCGGCTGTTTCGTGAGTTGCTGATCAACCACGCCTACAATCATACCCATTATGTTATTATGCCGCACTTTCGCGAAGAGGGCGAGAAAGCATATGAGCTGATAAATGGCCTACCCAAGCATAAATTAGTGTTGATTGATCGGTTGGTAGAGGGCGTGCAAGGGCAGTACGGGGCCACTTTCCAGAATTTCGAGAAGAATATTTATCAGGCACTAACCGAAGCGTTGCCTATCCTGCGCAAGTATCATACGCTGAATCTGCTGTTCCCGCACTCCTCATATCACCCCAGAAGCATCCAAAGCGGCTTCTATAAATTTTGCTCCGAGTACGATTTCACCGCCAAAATCCTCCATAATATTCACGACGAAACTATCTGCCGGGGCAATGTTTATATCAATCTGATCGAGGAAGATTTGGTAGAGCTGATTCGAAAGATTAAGAACACATCGTATGATCTGGGGCAGGAAGTAGGCCTACTGTCGTATAACGATACGCCACTCAAGGAGTTTCTGCTCGATGGCATCACTGTGTTATCGACCGACTTTGCCCAGATGGGCCGAACCGCTGCACGATTAGTGTTGACTAACAGCCGCGAACACATCGAAAACGCATTCCGACTCATTGTTCGCAAATCGCTCTGATTTTCCGCACATAGAAAATATAAATTTTTATCGATATTATTATAAAATATAGGTAAGTATAGGAAAGTTGCCACGGCAGGGAAGATTTTATTTGAGTGGAAAAACAGGCGACTGTTTGCTTCCTCAACCTTATTTTAACCTGTCTGACTGATGAATTACTTTTCCAAACTAATGCTCCTGCTGGGAATAGCGGGCTGCTTACCCAGCCTAACTGAGGGTACTCCCTCACCGCACACTTCCCGAACCAACGGCCCTGTGCTGGCTTTGCCACTGACACGAACCTTCTCTATGCCAACCGGCAATGCGTCTGCCGAGATAACCGTAACGGGTAAAGTAGCTGATGAACAAGGAAATGGCCTGCCCGGCGTGAGCGTTGTGGTGAAGGGCACTACGCAGGGTACAACCACCGATGGTACGGGCAGTTTCCGAATTGCTGTGCCGAACACAGCCGCTACGTTGGTATTCAGCTTTGTAGGGTATGCCAGGCAGGAAATTGGGGTAGGCAACCAAACGGTCATCAACGTAACACTCTCCCCCGACGATCAAACCCTGAGCGAGATTGTGGTAGTAGGCTATGGTAGTCAGCTAAAGAAAGAAGTGACCGGCGCGGTGCAAACCATTAGCGCACAGGAAATTAAAGACCTGCCCGTGTCGCAGATCGGCCAGAAATTGCAGGGGCGGCTGGCGGGTGTTCAAATCAACCAGACAACCGGAAGGCCCGGAGCGGGGATCAACATCCGAATCCGGGGGCAACTGTCGGTATCGGCTGGTAGCGATCCGCTTTATGTCATCGACGGATTCCCGATTACGGGCAACATTGCCCAGTTGAACCCCGACGAAATCGAAGACATTTCGGTGCTGAAAGATGCCGCGTCAACCTCGTTGTATGGTTCGCGGGCAGCCAATGGCGTAGTGCTGATTACTACCCGTCAGGGCCGACCCAACCAGACCAACATTAGCTTCAATACGTTTGCCGGTATTCAGCAGGTGCCGGAGCGGGGACGCGTGAAAATGCTCGACGCGCAGCAGTTTGCTCAGTTCAAGAAAGAGTTCTTTGAAGATCAGGGCCGCCCGGTGCCGCCAGAATTTGCTAACCCTGCCGACTGGGCCAACAAAAACAACGACTGGTACGGTGCGCTGTTGCGTCAGGCCCCCGTGCAGAGCTACAACCTGACCATTAACTCCAACCGCGAGCGGTCGAACACGTCGGTGGTGGCGGGTTATTTCAACCAGCAGGGTGTAGTGCTCAACAACGAGTACAAACGGTACTCGCTGCGCCTGAACTCGAACTACAAAATCTCCGATAAAGTGGGGATTGGCTTCAACGTAGCTCCGTCATATGTGTTCGACAACACGCCCCGCACCGACGGCGACCGGGGTACGGGCATTCTGTTCAATGCGCTGCACACCTGGCCGGTCATGCCCATCCGCGACAACAACGGTGAACTGACCAAATTCAACACCTTTCCCGGCAGTACGGGCAACATCTTCGCGTATCCGAACTGGGTGCGGGCTGCTGAAGAACTGGTAAACGAAACCCGCAACACCAACCTGCTCTCAAACGCCTATATCACGTATCAACCCATCAAGGGGCTGACGCTCAAATCGACCATGAACGTCGAGTATCTGAACTCAAAGTTCTTTTTCTTCAATCCCTCTACGGCCACCAGTGCTATCAACGTACCGATTCCGACCATTGCTGTATCAATCCGGCAGGCCCGCGAAGATGTGTCGTGGCTGAACGAAAACCTCGTCACGTATAATCGTAGCATCAAAGACCACAATTTTGAACTGCTGGCTGGTTTCACCAATCAATACTTCCGGCAGGATATAACTCATATTCAGGCCGATACTTATGCTGACGACCGGCTGCCAACCATTCAGGGCGCGCTGAATATCAACCGTGCCGCAAACAACCTTCCAATCGGTTCTAATATAGCCATTGGGGCCAACACCGGCAATACGGTCAACGAGTGGGCACTCACTTCGTACCTGTCGCGGCTGACGTACAACTACAAAGGCAAGTATCTGTTTACGGCGGCTATTCGTACCGATGGCAGTAGCCGGTTCGGAGCCAATAACCGCTGGGGTACGTTTCCGTCGGTTTCGGCGGGCTGGGTGTTGTCGGACGAGAACTTCATGAAACGATATTCGACGGTTTCGTTTGCCAAACTGCGGGCCAGTTACGGCATTATCGGCAACAACAACATCGGTAATTACACGCAGTACGCGCTGGTAAACAACACCGTCAATGCTGTTTTTGGCAACAACGTTGCGACTGGCGCGGTGGTCACGTCGCTGGCTAACCCAAACCTCGGCTGGGAAACCACCAACCAGTTCGACCTGGGCCTGGACCTGGGACTGTTGAACGACCGGATTCAGTTTACCTACGACTACTTTTCAAAGCGTACCACCAACTTGCTTTTCGCCGTGCAGATTCCGCAGGAATCTGGTTTTGGGAACTTCAACGACAACATTGGTGAGATAAAGTTCTGGGGGCATGAGTTCTCGGTCAATAGCCGCAACACGGTCGGCAAGCTGAAATGGTCTACCAACGCCAACCTCTCCTTCCTTCGTAACCGCGTACTCGCGCTTGCGCCGGGTATCGACCGGGTTTACGGCAGTTTCCACATCACGCAGGTGGGCCAACCGTTCGGGCAGTTTTACGGGCTGGTAAAAGACGGTTTTTACATGAGTGCCGAAGATGTTCGCAACTCGCCCATTATTCCGGGTCGCTCGGCGGTGGGCACCATCAAGCTGCGTGATGTAAACGGCGACGGTGTAGTTACGTTCGGGGGAGACCGCGACGACCGGGCTATCATCGGCAACCCGTTTCCGAACTTCGTTTACGGCATTACTAACAGTCTGCAATATGGCAAATGGGATTTTTCGGTGGTCGGTTCCGGCTCTCATGGCAATCAGTTGTGGGTACGTCACCTCTACAGCACGGCTAACCTCGATGGAGTGTTCAACATGGTTGAGGGCGTGAAAGACCGCTTCCGGGTCGGCCCCGACGGGCGCGTCATTACGCCCGGCGCGGGTATGTTCGGCGTAACCAATGGCGGAGGGAACTTTACCGGCATCGAGCGCGACTGGCCCAGCAGCCACTTCGTCGCCAATGCGTCTTATTTCACCATCCGTAACATTACGCTGGGTTATAATTTCGAAGCGGTTCGGAAATTCTTTAAGTCGGCACGGGTCTATGCGTCTATCCAGCAGGCGTTTGTCTTTACCAAGTATTGGGGTGGTCCCAACCCCGAAACCAGCGCGCAGGGTGATGGACGGAGCGACGGTGGCAACCTCAGCCCCGGTGTTGATCTCTCAAACTATCCCGTTCCGCGCACCTACACCCTCGGCGTAAACGTCAACTTCTAAACTCCGACCCACATGAAACTTAACTATATAACTACCTGCCTGTTCGCGCTGACACTGACCAGTTGCGAGAAAGATTTTCTTACGGTAACTCCCGAAACCGCACTCAGTTCGGCCACGTTCTTCACCAAAGAAGCCGACTTTCAGCAGGCGGTAAACGGAGCCTACGTACCGCTTCGGCCTATTTTTAACTCATGGGCGTGGATTTTAGGCGAGATGCACTCCGACAACACCTACTATGCCCGTAATGTGTTGTTTGGGGCTGTCGAAAACACGCAAAATATAGCTGACTTTGCCGTGCCGAAATCCAATGGCGTAACGCCGAATAACCCCGTTCTTCAGCAGTTTCGGCTTGATTATCAGATTATTGCCCGAACGAATGAGGTTCTGTCCCGCATCGACAAAGTTACCTTTTCCAGTGCCGACCTCAAGAATAATCTGAAGGGGCAGGCTCTGTTTCTGCGTTCGTTTGCATACTTCGAACTGGTGCGGTATTTCGGCAGAGTGCCCATTCACCTCGAACCCGCAACGGGCCGCACCGATGCCGCCAAGCCCCTCGCGACGGTCGAGGAAGTGTATGCGCTGATTGTTAAAGACGTATCGGAGGCCATTCCATTGCTGCCCAACAAAGCTAAGCAAGAGCCGGGCCGGGTTACGTCGGGTGCTGCCAAGACCCTGCTGGCTAATGTATATATGCACCAGAAAAAGTGGGCTGAAGCCGAAGCATTGATGCGCGACGTCGTTACCAATGATACGTACCGGCTCATGCCCGATTACAACGAAGCCTTCTCGTTTACGAGTGCCAACAAAAACAACGCTGAGTCGGTGTTTGAGGTGCAGTATCTGGAAGGGCCAGCCGGTTTTAACGGCAACCAGATTTATCTGTTCGTGCCAGCTCCCATCACGGCTGCCGAACTGGCCCCTATCACGGGCACCTCGAATCCGCAGCCGCTGTCGCAGGAAAACAACAACATACCAACGCCCGACATCATTGCGGCTTACGAACCCGGCGACAAACGCAAAGATATTTCTATCGGTAGCGTAGTACTGAGCCAGAGTCTGCGCGACAACAAGACGTATCCGTATATCAAGAAATATGCCCGGCCCCATGCTCAGCACCAGAATACGGGGCAGAACTGGCCGGTATATCGCTATGCGGAGGTGCTGCTGTTTCTGGCCGAAGCGCAGATGGAGCAGGGTAAATTAGGTGAGGCCATCACGTACCTGAATCAGGTGCGGACGCGGGCCGGGCTGGCACCTGCTACCGCTTCAACGCAGGCCGCGCTACGGAACGCCATCTATCAGGAACGGCGCGTGGAACTGGCTTTTGAAAACAAACGATGGTTCGATCTGGTCAGAACAGGCCGCGTAAACGAGGTTATTTCGGCCTATGGTGCCCGCGTTAAAGCGAACCCGCAGGCGTATTATTTCCCGGCTGGGGCGGTGCCACCGCCCAATGCGTTCACCAACTTAGACATCTACTACCCGCTGCCAGCGGTAGAGTCTGACCTGTCGCCATTTTTCTAAGACTAACTCCCGTACTCATGGGCTAAAGCCCGTGGGTACGGGTAGGTAAAACGGGGGTATCAATGTACTTTATAGGTAGTCTGAGTGCTGAATAATTAATTCGTTTTTCGCTGAAAACCATGATTTATAAAACCAACGTAGCAAAGCTTGGCTTTTTGTTGTCGGCTCTTGTGCTGGCTGGCTCGGCCTGGATAACCACGCAGCAGGCCGCCCGCGAACGACAACCGCTCGACAATCCGAAAATCGATAAGGTGAAAGTGTTGCCCGGTTTCAAAGCCGAACACCTCTACAGCCCCTCCGACAATAAGCAGGGGTCGTGGGTGTCGATGGCGTTCGACGATAAAGGCCGGATGATCTGTTCTGACCAGTACGGGTTTCTGTACCGGCTGACTATGCCCCCTATTGGCACTACCGAAGCTCCGAAGATTGAAAAGCTGATGGTTGGCCCGCCACCCGCCCCCGGCGATACCACGAAGCGCGTAGGCATGGGTTACGCACAGGGGCTGCTGTATGCCTTCAATAGCCTGTATGTGATGGTGAACCACCGGCCCAGTAAAGAAAATAAAGAGTTCGATAAGTCGAGCGGGTTATACCGGCTTCAGGATACCGACGGCGACGACCAGTTCGACCAGATTACGCTGCTGAAACAGCTTAAAGGCGAGGGCGAACACGGCCCCCACAGCATTGTGCTGGCCCCCGATAAGCAGTCGATTTATGTCATGTGCGGCAACTTCACCGATGTTCCCAAACTCGATGCGTACCGACTGCCGAATGTCTGGCAGGAAGACAACCTGTTCCCGGCCATCAGAGACCCACGCGGCCATGCCGTTGACCGGATGGCTCCCGGCGGCTGGCTCGCCAAAGTCAGCCCCGACGGGCAGCGGTGGGAATTTATGGGCGGGGGCTTCCGCAATACGTTCGATTTTGCGTTCAACGACGCGGGCGACATCTTTGGCTACGACTCCGACATGGAGTGGGATTTTGGCCTGCCCTGGTACAAACCAACGCGCATTTGCCACATCACGAGCGGGGCCGAGTTCGGCTGGCGCACGTCGGCCTCCAACTGGTCACCGGCTTATATGGATTGCCTGCCCGCTACGCTGAACATGGGGCAGGGTTCGCCAACGGGCGTTTTTGCGGGCCGGGGGGCGAAGTTTCCGCAGAAATACCAGAAAAGCGTTTATGCGTTCGACTGGAGCTTCGGCATTGTGTACGCAGTGCACCTGCAACCCAAAGGCGCAAGCTACAGTGCTACGGCTGAGGAGTTTATTTCGGGCGCACCCCTGCCCATTACCGATGGCCTGATTGGCCCCGATGGAGCCATGTACTTCCTGACGGGCGGGCGTCGGTTAGAGTCAGACCTTTACCGGATAACCTACACCGGTTCGGAAGCAACTACTCCGGCTCCGGTAGTAGCAACGGTCACGCCCGAACACAAGCTGCGGACGCAGTTGGAACAATACCATACCGGCCCTAATCCCGCTGCCGTGAATGCCGCGTGGCCGCACCTGAATCACCCCGACCGCTTTGTTCGTTACGCTGCCCGCCTTGCCGTTGAGCATCAGCCCGTAGCCGAATGGCAGTCCCGCGCTTTGGCCGAAAAAGACCCCATGCGGCTCAGTCAGGCCATGTTTGCGCTGGCTCACCACGGCGACAAAGCACTGAAAAGCCAGATGCTGAATGCACTGACCGGCGTGAAGCTTGCTGCCCTGAACGAAGAAGGTCAACTGAATGTGCTACGGGCCATCGAATTGGTTTGTACTCGTTTTGGCCTGCCCGAAGGTGCCGACCGCGAGAAGGTGATTGCCTTGCTGAACCCGCTCTACCCGGCCAAAACCGTAACGACGGACCGCTCCGATTTGAACCGTTTTTACTGCAAACTGCTGGTATCGCTCGAAGCACCGGGTGCGGTAGAAAAGACCATGAAGCTGATGGCCCTGAAAAACGAAGGTGGGCAGGGAGCCGTTGGTGGTGAGACGGTTACAGCATCCAACGACCTGATTATGCGTAACCCGCAATATGGTATGGACATTGCCCGGATGCTCGAAAAATTCCCGCCTGCCCAGCAAACGTTCTATGCAACGATGCTGAGCAGTGCCAAAACCGGCTGGACACCCGCCCTGCGCGAGGAGTATTTCCAGTGGTTCAATAAAGCGTTCGATTATCAGGGTGGCCGCAGCTACGTGGGCTTCATCAACAAAGCCCGCAAATTGGCTTTAGACAACGTCCCGAAAGATCAGCAGGAACGCTACGACAAGATGTCGGGAGTTGCTAAGCTATCATCGTCGGGCAACGACATTGTTGAGGGTGGCTGGGCACCCAAAGGCTATCGGCCCTGGAAATTTGAGAACGCCCTCGCGGCAGTGGACAGCATCGGGATGCACCCGCTCGATTATGAGCAGGGACGGCAAATTTATTCGGTGATGCTGTGCGGCAAGTGCCACGCCATGCAGGGACAAGGGGGCGACATTGGCCCCGACCTGACGCAATTAGGTACGCGCTTTTCAAACAAAGACATTCTGGAATCGATCATTTACCCCGATAAAGTGGTATCGGACCAGTACGCGGCTACGGTATTTACGCTAAAAAATGGCAAGTCGGTTGTAGGGCGATTGGTGGGCGAAGACAAAACAAACTTCCTTGTGTCGCAGAACCCGTTCGTGCCCGACGATGTGCGGAAAATTGCCAAAGCAACAGTCGTGAACCGGAAGTATTCGCCCGTGTCGCTGATGCTGCCGGGGCTGATTAACCCGCTGTCGGGCAGTGAACTTCGTAACCTTGTTGCCTACCTGAAATCGGGAGGCAAAGCCGATGCGCCGATCTATAAAGAAGGCTCGAAAGGGAAGTAGCCAGACGGGAGAAAATAAACTCGCTTACCTTCTACTCGCACCCCTCTCCCCCAGGGAGAGGGGCCGGGGGTGAGGGAACCATCCTGAACGACATGCACAAAAAATCAATCCTATACCTGCCCCTCCTCGCCCTCATTCTCCTCGCCTTGCCCACGATGGCACAGAAATCGACCGGTAACAGGGGCTTTACATCTATTTTCAACGGGAAAGACCTGAAAGGCTGGGAAGGCGACACGGCGTACTGGCGCGTTGAGAACGGCTACCTCGTCGGCGAAATCAAGCCCGATAAGACGCTGAAAAACAATTCGTTTATTATCTGGCAAGGTGGCGAGCCTGCCGACTTTGAGCTGAAAGGCGAGTTTCTCATCACCGAAGCCGGTAACTCCGGTATCAACTACCGCAGCGACCGGCTCACCGACATTCCCTACGCGCTGCGCGGCTATCAGGCCGACATCGACGGACGCCGGATGTGGACGGGGCAGAACTACGAAGAGCGCAAACGCACGACGCTGGCGTACCGGGGTGAAAAAGCCACGATTAACGCCTACAACGGCCCGGCCACGCCCGAGGCCATTCGGGCCAGCGTAACCCGCAACGCCTGGACGGGCCGCACCGTGACGGGGTCGCTCGGTACGTCGGATTCGCTGAAAGCGTTGGTCAAACCCAACGACTGGAACTCGTTTCATCTGGTAGTGAAGGGTAACAAAATGCAGCACTACGTTAACGACGTGCTGATGAGTGAGGTAATCGACGGGGATACCGTAAATGGCAAGTCGAAAGGTTTACTGGGCGTACAGGTTCACGTTGGCCCGCCCATGAAAGTGCAGTACCGCAACCTGATGCTGAAAACGCTGTGAGTAGTCAACCGTGGCAACCCTATGTTGGCAACGTAGCCCAACTCGGCGGTATCGAAACGTCTGTACTCGACAATGGCCCCGGTCGTGGCACCCGCATCGCCTGGGTCAATACGGGGGCAGGGCTGCGCTACAAGGTCGCGCTGGACCGGGCAATGGACATTGTGGACGCTTTCCAGAATGAATACAGTCTGGCGTGGCTAAGTCACGGCGGGCTAACCTCCGCCGAACCGGGCATAAACAAAGGAATCGACTGGCTCCGTACATTTCCGGGTGGGCTGATGACTACCTGTGGCCTTACGAACGTAGGTGGCCCAAATCAGGACGAGTACGGCGAACGCGGTTTGCACGGGCGTATCAGCAACCTCCCCGCCGAAATCGAATCCATCAGACAACCCGACCCCGCCACGGGCGACCTAACCATGCGTATCACAGGCCGAATGCGCGAATCGCAGGTATTTGGCCCAAATCTGGAGCTAAAACGGACCATTGCCAGCACGTTAGGTGAGCCGGTAATCCGTATTCACGATACAGTTACGAATCGGGGCAATACCGCTGCCCCGCACATGCTGCTTTATCACCTCAACTTTGGCTGGCCGCTGGTTGAGGCCGGTACGCGCATTCGTATCGATGGAAAGCTGCAACCGCGCAACGACCCGCAGAGTCTGGCCTGGTTTCGCGAGGGTAATGAGTACCTGACCTGCCCCGCTCCGCTCGATGACCACAACGGTACTGGCGAAGTCTGCGCCTTTATCGACCCCAACGCCGACGAAACGGGCTGGTGTTCGACCGGGTTGGTGAACAACCGGCTAAAACTGGCCGTTCAGGTGCGGTTTCGCAAAGAACAGCTTCCGTGGCTCAGCAACTGGCAGCACTGGGGTCGGGGCGAATACGTGACGGGTCTCGAACCCGGTACGCACCCGCCCATTGGTCAGGCGCAGGCCCGGCAGACCGGCACACTGATTTTTATTGAACCGGGCGAGAGTAGAGAATATGAATTGGAAATTGCGGTGATTACCCCACCCCCGGCCCCTCCCCTAAAACAAGGGGAGGGAGGCAAGTAGAAGGTGTTAGAGTTTAATTTTTGCCATTTAATAGTCAGATAGTCTGACTTTATAAAGTCGCCCTGACACTCCGCACCCCTCCCCTTATTTCGAGGGGAGGGGCCGGGGGTGGGGTAAAAACCCAGAATCTATGCAGGCAACAACCCATAGTGTAGTCGTTAAAGCCCTCGAACAGGGCAACGGCATTTTACGGCTGGCTCCCACCTGGGTGCCCCGCTCGTTTTGCGTTCCTGGCCGACGTATCAAACTCCATCCCGACGACTATTACGTATTGGGCGGGGTGCGGGGCGGCATCGATGAACGCTGGCTTTCCTCAACGACGCCCGCCCGCAACGGTCCACTTACCGGCGAAAACGAAGGGCTGAGTATGGTTGTCTTTGACGATGGCGGCAGCATACAGCAGATTACGCTAAAAGATGCCATTGACGAACTACAAAGCGCACTCATCGGCGACCGGCTCTGGAATCAGTACCGGGCCTGGCCTATGTACTCGAAATTTTTCGACAACATGGGTCCGCTGCCCCACCACCTCCACCACAATGATGAGCAGGCTGCCCTGACCGGTCAACTTGGCAAACCCGAAGCGTATTATTTCCCGCCCCAGTTGAACAACCACGGGGGCGATTATCCATACACGTTCATTGGCATCGCACCAGGCACCTCGAAAGAGCAGATCAAAGAGTGCCTGATGAACTTTACGAAGGGCGACAATAAAATTACCAATTACTCGTCGGCCTATCGGCTTGAGCCGGGTACGGGCTGGGACGTGCCGCCGGGCCTGCTTCACGCGCCGGGTAGCTTGTGTACCTACGAACCACAGAAAGCGTCGGATATTTTCGCTATGTATCAGTCGCTGGTGAACGAGGCCATCGTACCCGAAGAACTGCTCTGGAACGGCACACCCGCCGACCGCATCGGCGACTACGACCTGCTTATGGAAGCTATCGACTGGGAACTCAACACCGACCCCAATATGATGGCAAATCGCTATATGGTTCCGCTCCCGGTTCATGATGAAGCGGAGATGGCTGCCGAAGGCTACCGCGAGGTGTGGGTATGCTATAAAAGTGACGCCTTCAGTGCGAAAGAGCTGACCGTGATGCCCGGCCAAACCGTGACGATTAAAGATAGCGCGGCCTACGGCCTGATTATGATGCAGGGTCACGGCAAAATGGGGGTCTGGAACGTAGAAACGCCCGCCCTCATCCGCTACGGCCAACTGACCAACGACGAATTTTTCGTGAGCGAACAGGCTGCGCTGGAAGGCGTAACCATCACGAACCACTCTACCTGCGACCCGCTCGTAATGCTCAAACACTTCGGTCCCAATAACCCTGATTTGGTTTTATGACATTTTTTTGGGACACAGAGATGCACCAAGACACACAGAGATACACAGAGAACTGTTTCTCTATCTCATAATAATAATCCTCTGTGTATCTCTGTGCGTCTTAGTGCATCTCTGTGTCATAACCCTTTTACGTGTCATAACCCTTTAAACCATGAACAATTACCCTAAACTTCACAACGCCACCTGGCCGGGACTGGTCGGGAAAGGCCCCGACTCCGAGCCGGTTATCGAGTTCGACCATTTGCTTCAGATGACCGCTGCCGCCGACGTAAATGGCATCAAGTTCGATGGCGTCGATCTCGGCCTGATGGGTCCGCACGTAGATATTGATAGCTCAGACGATGACATCAAGCGACTGGCCGACAAAATTGCGTCGCACAACCTCGTGGTTGGTTCGCTCGTAGCTCCCATCTGGGGCGGGCCGGTGTTGGGCAGCGATGCCGACCGGGCGCATTTCTTAGACATGGTGAAAAAAGCCTGTCATTTCGGGAAAGTGCTGCGTGAGCTGGGAATGCGGCCCAGTGGCGTTATCCGCGTCGATTCGGCCAGCTCGCCCCAGCAGTGGGATGCCGACCCGGTTGGAAGTACGCAACTTATTGCCAAAACCTTCCGCGCAGCCTGCGACATTGCCGCCGACTATGGCGAGCAGATTGCTGCTGAAGGAGAAATTTGCTGGGCAGGCATGCACTCCTGGCGCACTATGATCGACACCCTCGAACAGGTTGACCGCCCGAACATGGGCTTTCAGGCCGATATGTCGCACACGTTGCTCTACACGATGGGCTATAACCGCGAACAGGACCGTATCTTGCCCGAAGGCTACGACTGGCAGGACCGCTCCGTACTGACCGACGCCCTGAAAACCCTCACCGATGCGCTACGTCCGTGGACTATCGACTTCCACGTAGCGCAGAACGACGGTACGGTGTTCGGCTCCGGCTCGCACGACAAAACCGGTCGGCACTGCCAGGCAACCGACCCCAACGGCAAACTCGACGTAGCGAACGACGCGGGTTTCTGGCTTCGCGACGAGAATGGCAACCTGACCAAAAAAATGCGGCACATCTGCTGGGACGGCTGCATGTTTCCCAACGCTGTGATGAACAATCAGCAAACCTGGAACGATATTTTAGCCACCATGATACAGGTCCGTGAAAAGCACGGATGGAGCGAATAAAATACACCTCACCCCAACCCCTCCCCATTGAGGGAGGGGCTAAACCATCCGGTCGCCAAAAGCCCCTCCCTCAACGGGGAGGGGTTGGGGTGGGGTTTCACAAACACTATGAAAAAAAACCTTCGCATTGGGCTGATCGGCACCGGGTTTATGGGCCGAACCCACTCCAACGGATACAGTCAGGTTGCGCATTTTTTCCCTGAACTCGAATATAGGCCGGTATTACAGGCTGTTTGTTCGCGCAATGAAGCCAGTGTAAAGGCGTTTGCCGAGCAATGGGGCTATGCCGCTTACGAAACAGATTGGCGGGCACTTATCGCCCGCGACGACATCGACGCAGTGGACATCTGTACGCCTAACGATACCCACGCTGAAATCGCCATCGCGGCTGCCGAAGCGGGTAAAATGATTCTCTGCGAAAAGCCCCTCGCCCGCACCGTGGCCGAAGGGCAGCAGATGGTCGATGCCATCAACAAGGCAGGCGTTGCCAACACCGTCTGGTACAACTACCGGCGCATTCCTGCCGTGTCGCTGGCGAAGCAGATTGTAGCGTCGGGCAAACTGGGCAAGATTTTTCATTACCGGGCCAACTTCCTGCAAGACTGGACCATCAACGCCGATCTGCCGCAGGGCGGGGCGGGCCTGTGGCGCATGGACGTAGCTGCCGCCGGGTCGGGCGTGACGGGCGATCTGCTCGCCCACTGCATCGACACGGCCATGTGGCTCAACGGAGCTATTGTGGACGTATCGGCCATGACCGAAACCTTCGTGAAAGAGCGGATGCACCAACTCACAGGCAAAGTAGAGCCGGTAGGTATCGACGATGCCTGTATTTTTCACTGCCACTTTGCCAACGGGTCGCTGGGCCTGTTCGAGTCGACGCGTTACGCACGGGGGCACAAAGCACTCTATACGTTCGAAATCAACGGCGAACACGCGTCGATTCGCTGGGACCTCCACGACCTGAACCGGCTCGAATATTTCGACCACCGCGACGAAAGCATTGTGCGCGGCTGGCGGTCGATTCATGTCACCGATGGCGATCAGCCGTACATGGGCAAGTGGTGGGTGCCGGGCTTAGGCATCGGCTACGAGCACAGTTTCATTCATCAGGTCGCTGATTTTCTGAAAAGCATCGAAACCGGCGCACCGTGCCACCCCACTTTTCAGGACGCGCTCGAAACGCAGAAAGTCTGCGAAGCCGTGATCGACTCCGCCAATGCCCGTAGCTGGAAAGACACAGGCGTAGAAAGCTTCGCAATGTAATTTGGATGGAACACGGATTGTACGGATGATACGGATTTACACAGATTTTTGATTTGATATTCTATCTGTGTAAATCCGTATCATCCGTACAATCCGTGTTCCCATTTAAAATCATATGCAACCCATTCTCTCCGTCAGAAATCTCTCAAAATCCTTCGCCGGTGTCCGGGCGTTGGACAACGTACAGCTTACGGTACGTAGCGGGGAGGTTCATGCGGTGATGGGTGAGAATGGCGCGGGCAAATCGACGCTGATGCGCATTCTGATCGGGCTGGAAACACCCGACGCGGGTGAGATCGTGTTCGACGGCGAACCGCTACGTATCGGCAGCGTGCGCGAGGCTCGGCAGCGGGGCATTGCCATGATTCATCAGGAGTTGCTGGTAGTGCCCGAACTGACCGTTGCGCAGAACATCTATCTGGGTCAGGAACCGCGACGCTGGGGCTGGGTCGATGAAGCGCAGATGACCCGGCAGGCGGGCGAATTGCTCCGGCAGATGGGGGTTGCGATACGTCCCGATGCGCCGATGAAGCACCTCAGCGTGGCCGAAATGCAGATGGTCGAGATTGCGAAAGCCATCTCCAACGACCAATACGCCGGAGCGGCCCGCGTCATCATCATGGACGAACCTACCTCAGCCCTGTCCGACACCGAAGTTGCTACGTTGTTCGGCCTCATCCGCGACCTCAGCAGCCGGGGCGTAGCCATTATCTACATCTCGCACCGGATGGACGAAATCTTTGCCATTTCGGATACCATCACGGTTTTGCGCGACGGACAGTACATCGCCACGCAACCAACCACTACGTTAGACGAACCCACGCTGATCCGGCTCATGGTCGGTCGCACTATCGACAGCCTGTTTCCCGACGCTACGGTAACGCCCGGCGAAATTGTGCTGTCGGTGCGGAACCTGAGCCGACGCGGGGCGTTTTCGGGCATTACGTTCGACGTGCGGGCGGGTGAGGTGCTGGGCATTGCCGGGTTGATGGGTGCCGGACGTACCGAAGTAGCCCGCGTTATTTACGGTTTAGAAACCGCCGACGAGGGCGAAATCATGCTCGACGGTCAGCCGCTACGTATCGACTCGCCCCGGCAGGCCATTCGGCGGGGTATTGGCTACGTCAGCGAAGACCGCAAGGGTTGGGGATTTATTCCGGGCCTGTCGGTGCGGCAGAATCTGACACTCAGTAGTTTGGCGAGTCACGTGAGCGGAGGACTGGTGCAGGAACGTAGCGAAGCCGACACCGCTACGTCGGTCATGGCCGATCTGCGTATCAAAGCCGCCGGGCAGCAGCAGGCCGTTCGGTATCTGAGTGGCGGCAATCAGCAGAAAGTAGTCATTGGCAAAGTACTGCTCGCATCGCCGAAGCTGATAATTCTGGACGAACCCACACGCGGCATCGACATCGGCGCGAAGGCCGAAATTTATCGGCTCATCCGGCAACTCACGGAACAGGGCATTGCAGTAATTATGATCTCTTCCGAACTTCCTGAACTACTGGGCCTGAGCGACCGCATTCTGGTGCTGGCTAAAGGTCGCCAAACCGCTATGTTGTCGCGGGTCGAAGCCACCCAGGAAGTGATTATGCAATACGCCATGCACCCGTGATTGACTCGTATGAACGCAACCCCACCCACTCAAAAATCCACTAACACGTACAAATCCCGTATCCGGCGACTGACGCAGTACGGCCTGCTGCTGGCCCTGCTGCTGGTGTGCGTCGCGCTGTCGGTCGTGACACCCAAATTTCTGACGGTACAGAACCTGACCATCATCGTCACGCAGGTATCTATCAACGCGCTGCTGGCGTTTGGCGTTACGTTCGTCATCATCACGGGCGGCATTGACCTCTCCATTGGCTCCATCGTGGCGGTGGTGGGCGTAGTAGCCGCTACGTTTGCCCATCCTGATACGTATCCGGTAATAGTGCCGGTGCTGGTCGGATTGCTGACGGGCGTGGGCTTCGGTGCCTTCAACGGCTTCGTGATTACCCGCAGCAACGTACCGCCGTTTATCGTGACGCTCGGCACTATGACCATCGGGCGCGGACTGGCCCTCATCCTAAGCAAAGGTCGGCCTATCTCTAATCTTTCCGACGAGTTCAACTTTATTGGCGGGGGTAAGATTCTGGGCATCCCGACGCTGATTCTGGTGCTGATCGCTACGTTCGCCGTTTGCGCTACGTTGCTCCGCAAGACCGTACTGGGTCGGTACATGTACGCCATCGGCGGCAACCAACAGGCCGCTCGCGCGTCGGGCATCGAACCGGCGCGGGTCATCATGGCCGTTTACACGCTCTGCGGAGGACTGGCCGCGCTGGCCGGTATTTTGCTCACTTCGCGCATCAGCACGGGGCAGCCCAACGTAGGCGTCGGGCTGGAACTGGATGCCATTGCTGCGGCCATCATCGGCGGCAGCAGTACGTCGGGCGGCAGCGGCACCATAACGGGTACGCTCATCGGTGCGTTGCTCATCGGCGTCATCAGCAACGGCCTCGACCTCCTGAACGTATCGTCGTACTATCAGGAAGTCGTCATGGGGGCCATCATCATCGGCGCCGTCGTGCTGGACGGTCTGAACCGGAGCCGGAATAGGTAGATACCCCCCGCCCTGTTGGGTGCTTCCTCCGGCGTGTGCCGTTCAGCGTAGTCTGTGACTACTATTTTTGTAATAAACTCACATAGGCGACTCATTGCTGAGTAGCTTGCATGGGTTTTACTCATTTTAGAAGTTATGAAAGCTCAATCGCAAACTGTAATGACTCGTTTAAGTGTACTACTGGCTGGCCTGATCTGGATGCAGACTGCCTGCGGCCAAACTACTACCGATACCCGCACATCGTCCGCACCGGGCAACACGGGGCTGGCTCCCGTCGAAACCAAAGAACCCAACTCGCCTTCGTATAAACCAGCTTTTGCGGGCCAGACCCGCGTGGCAGGTGTGAAAACCAACACGCCTTACGAAGCTACCGTACTGAGCGAATCGCTGAATTCTCCGTGGGGCATCACGAGCCTGCCCGACGGGCGGTTGCTCATCACCGAGCGCGAAGGCACCATGCGAATTGCGACCGCAGCCGGCAAGGTGAGCCAACCCATAACGGGGCTGCCAAAAGTCGATTCGCGGGCGCAGGGCGGGTTACTCGGCCTGCGGGTCGATCCCGATTTTGCCCAGAACCGCATGGTCTATTGGGTATTTTCGGAACCCCAGTCCGCAGGGGGCAACCTGACCGCCGTAGCCAAAGGCAAACTCTCGACCGACGAAACGAAAATTGACAATCCGACGGTCATCTACCGGGCCACACCCGCTTATAAAGGGACGCTGCATTACGGTGGGCGGATACTCATCGATAAAACCGGCAACCTGATCATTAGCACCGGCGAACGCTCTGATCTGGTCACGCGACCACAGGCGCAGTCGCTCAACTCCGGGCTGGGCAAGGTGATTCGGATTACGAAAGATGGGCAACCGGCTTCCGGCAATCCGTTTGCGGGCCGTGCCGACGCACGTCCTGAAATCTATTCCTACGGACATCGCAACGTTCAGGGTTTAGCGTTTAATCCTGTTACGGGCGATGTGTGGGAAGGTGAGTTTGGCCCACGCGGGGGCGACGAAATTAACCGGGTTCAGCCGGGCAAAAACTACGGCTGGCCTACCATCACCTACGGTATCGAATATGGCGGTCCGAAGGTAGGGGCGGGTATCCAGCAGCAGGAGGGTTTAGAGCAGCCCGTCTATTATTGGGACCCCAGCGTATCGCCCAGTGGCATGACGTTCTACAGCAGCGATGCCATTCCCGAATGGAAAAACAACCTGTTTGTCGGGTGCCTGAGCGGGATGCACATTGCCCGGTTAGTGATCGACAACAACCGGGTCGTGGGCGAAGAGCGACTGCTGGCCGACCAGTCACAGCGTTTCCGCGACGTAATGGAAAAGGATGGTGTCCTGTACGCCGTTACCGACCAGGGCCGGTTATACCGCATCAGTAAAAAATAAAGTATTCGCAGTCAATGTTATTCCCTGATACGTAGTATGACTCACCCCAGCTTCCGCTACCCGCTTTCCATTTTTCTCGCAACGGCTCTCCTGACCGGTTGTAGTCAGGGTAGCGATAAAGCCGCCGACAATGGGGGCAACAAACTGACTATCGGGGCCACCATGCTCAGTATGCAGCACGAGTTTGTAGTGAACGTACACGACGAAATGCTAAAACAGGCCGAAAAAGATGGAATCGAACTGATTACGGTCGATGCCGGGCGGTCAGCGTTGAAGCAGGTTGAGCAGGTCGAAAGTTTCATCGCGCAGAACGTCGACGCCATTATTCTGAACCCCGCCGAAGTAGAAGCCTGTTCGCCTGCTGTAGCGAAAGCATTGGCTGCCAACATTCCAATCATCAACGTCAACTCCGAAACCAGCGCGAAACCCACAGCCTTCGTCGGCTCCGACGATGTAGAAGCGGGCCGAATTGCCATGCAGTACATTGCCGACCGGCTGGGCGGCAAAGGTAACGTGCTGATGATGGAGGGCTACATGGGTCAGGCCGGGCAAATTAAACGGGCGCAGGGTGCACAGGAAATCCTGAAAAAATATCCCGGCATGAAACTGCTGGCACAGCAAACGGCAGGTTGGGACCGCGCTCAGGGTATGTCCCTGATGGAGAACTGGATACAGTCGTATGGTAATCAGATCAACGCCGTATTTGCCCATAACGATGAAATGGCTCTCGGGGCGGTGAAAGCCCTCACCGACGCCGGCCTGAAAGACAAGGTAGTGGTGGTTGGTATCGACGCGATTTCCGATGCCCTACAGGCCATGCAACAGGGCAAACTCGATGCGACGGTTTTTCAGAATGCCCGGCAGCAGGGCGCACAGGCTGTTGAGATTGCCGTCAAAGCAGCCCGAAAACAGCCCTTTGCGAAAGAAGTGCTGATCCCGTTTGAGCTGGTTACGAAAAAGAATCTGGCTTCGTACAGTAAAAATGATAACAAACAGTGAGCAGTGTCATGAATAAAATTGGCTTTAACCTGCTGGTCTGGACCGCCATGCTGTCTGACCGGATGAACCCGATTGCCGAGCGGCTTAAAACCATTGGATACGATGGCATCGAGTGCTATCTGGGCGAAACGGATACGTCGGTTTACGCTCGTTTTGGGCAGCATTTGCAGCAACTGGGCCTCGCATCGACCTGCGTTATGACCCTCGGTGCCGACGAAAATCCCATTAGCGAGTCGGCAGCAGTGCGGACGGCTGCTCTTGACCGCATCAAAGTTGCCATCGATTGTGCTCAGGCCCTGAATGCAACCGTAATTTGTGGGCCGTTCCATTCGGCTTTTTCAGTGTTTTCCCGGCAGGAGCCACAACGCATAGAATACGAACGGAGCGCGGAAGTGCTGCGGCAGGCAGGCGACTACGCAGCGCAGGCCGGTATCGTACTGACGCCCGAAGCCCTCAACCGCTTTGAGTGCTACCTATGCAACACAACGGCGCAATTACGGCATCTCGTTGAACTGACCGACCATCCTAACGTGCGGGCCATGTTCGATACGCACCACGCCAACATCGAGGAAAAAAGCTTCCCAGAGGCTATCCAGATGCTGGCACCTGTGCTGGCTCACGTCCATATCAGCGAAAACGACCGGGGCACACCGGGGTCGGGGCATATTCCGTGGGACGATACGTTCAAAACGTTGGCCGACATCAACTACACCGGCTGGCTAACCATCGAAGCGTTTACGCGCAACGATCCCGACTTTGCCAATGCCATTGGCGTCTGGCGCGAATACAACGAGCCGTGGCACATCGCCGAAAACGGCCTGACCTTTATCCGGTCAATGATGAGCGATAGATAGGTTTCATCGTAAGCAGTGTTCAGTAGCACCGAACCTCCAGTAAACTCGCTGGCACGGTTGCGCCCGGTGCTTTCAGGTGAATTGTCAGGCTACTGGTTTCTATAGGCTGATCGAACCGGACGGTATTGCGTGCCTGATAGTTGCCAACCTGCTCAAAAACGCGCTCCTGCCGGTCGTTGCAGAGCACATAATTGCGTACACAAAACGGCGACTGTGTTTCAGGATTGAGCATAATCACCGTTTCGAGCGGGTGGTCGAAGTCGGTATCGAATGCCAGTTCGACCCGGCTGATTCGCTGTTTTTGGGGCCAGGTCAGCGTAATGGTTGGGTTAAGATCGGTCAGGCTGGCTACCCAGGCGTTTGGCTGATCGACGGGGCGTTGCAAGCCGTTTCGGATATTTTCGGGCGCGAACAGCCTAATGCCGCCATCAATTTTCAGGGCAATATTGTACCCTCCTGGTCGGCGTTCCGGGCACCAGAACTCAAATGTTTCTACGCCAATGTCCTCGGTTGGCTCCTGCTTTCCCCAGTTCGACACGGCAGGGTTGGTTTTATTGAACACCGACAGCACACCCGTCAGGCGTAACTGGCTGTATTGCAGGGTGATGTGCTCGTTTTTTATAAAGCAGACGAATACATACTGCGGCTGTTCGAGCGCAGACTTAAACGGCAGGTCGACCAATTGATTTCCTTTACCAAGTGGAATCGAAAGCGTTTCCAGCGTTATATCGGGTGTATGGTTGCCGGGTTTGCTGCTCCGGCGAAGCTCGACGGTCAGCGTGGTGGTTGCGTTGGTTACGACCTGCACCTGCATGGCGGGTACGTTGCCAGCGGGTAGGGGCAGCATCTGAGCCGCCGAATCGGTAAGGGGCTGGAGCGGGCCGTTGGGTGGGAGTTCGGTCAGCACAAACTCGCTGCTTGCTGTCAGGGTAGCCGCGTGGGTCAGATCGTGTGGGTCGTGCAGGCGCAGGCCCGGAATGTGCTGCCCGGTTTTGAGCAGTTCCTGCTGTAGAGACGCAAGATATTGCGTCTCCTGTGCGTCAGCCAATACCATCCGGCGGTGAGACGCAAAGGGTTGCGTCTCTACAATTTGCCTGGGCAGTAGTCCCTGTTTCGTACACAATGCCGCAGCCATGCCTACCGCCTGCCCTATGTGGGCACCCGTTCCCATCACCCGCGACGATCCAAATGCTACATGCGATGCCGAGATAATACGCCCGGCCAGAAACAGGTTCGATATGTTTCGGCTGTACATACACCGGTATGGAATGCCATAGATACCCTTGCTGTGCCACTGATTGCAGCCCGGTTTTTCGGAGAAGATACCATCAGCCGGGTGCAGGTCGATGCTCCAGCCGCCGAAAGCTACCGCGTCTGGATGTTCGCGCTGCTCCACTACGTCCTGCTGCGTCAGCATGTAATCGCCCTCGAAGCGTCGGCTTTCGCGTTTGCCGGGGATCGTACCAACCCACTCAAGCGTCATCGTTTCGGCTTCAGGGAAGAGACCGGAATTTTTGATGTGATTCCAGACGCCATATACTACCTTCCAGAGTTCCCACTTGATGGTTTCGGTCTCGTGAACGGTATCTAATCGCCCGCCGTACTCGATCCACCACAACTGACAGCCGAACTCTCTGGCGTTGAACTTGCGGTAGCGCGGAATTTTGGTGATGTCGCTGAGGGCGTAGGCGGGTGGCACAAACCGCACGGGCCGACCTGTATCTTTGGTGTAGAAATACAACGAATGGCCCAGCAACTCACCGTATTCAGCCGTAGGTGCGAACTTCTCGCCAAACTCTTCCCGGCTCTCAGCCCCCATTCGGAAAGCAGCCCCGGCCTGAAACCCCACAACTCCATCGCCCGACGAATCGCAGAACAGCGGGGCCACGAGGTCGTACATCGTGCTGTTTTGCGAACAAAAAGCCCGTAGCGACTGGATGGCATCACCGGCTTTCTCCACGGCAAACACGACGGTGTTCAATAACAGAGTAATGTTCGGTTCGAGGACAACTTTTTCGAGCAGGATGGTATCGAAAATCAGCGGATTGCCTTCGGGATTGCGATACCAGTTCTCCACTAACAGTTCATCGATAACACCGCCCTCGCGTGCCCAGCGATTGTTGTTGCCCATGTGCGACGTAGCACCCAGCACCCACAGCCGCACTTCGGACGAGGAGTTGCCGCCCAAAACGGGCCGGTCCTGTACCAGCACAACCCGGATGCCTGCCCGTGCTGCGGTAATGGCGCAACACGTACCCGACAGCCCTCCGCCAACTACAATCAGGTCGGCTTCGCAGCGGGTCGTTTTTAAGTCTCGTTTATGGGTTGCGTCGGCCTTTAGCATCGGGTTGTGTAGTTAAGATCGGTGAAAAAATAGATTGACCATTGGCGGTCAGGGTCGCCATCCGGTACTCATAGCGTTGCGTTGAGTCAGGTTGCATCAGAATGAACCGGCCTGTCTGGGCCGTTGTAATTTGCTCCCGCTGCCACGAACCGCTACCGACCCGTCGGTATTCGAGCAGGTAGCCAATGGCTTTCGGGACAGGGGCAAAGCACACGACAGTTTCTTTGTTTTCTCTTACAACACCTTGAAAAACAGGTGGATTTGGGCGTTGACCGCCATCGGGTACTACCGTTCGCTCTTCCGACCAGTTGCTGGCGAAGTAGTTGTCTTTCAGTCGCTGAAACCGAAAGTAGTAAGGCTGACCATTGGTCAGGTTAGAAACAAACAACGTACCGGGATTGGTTGTCTGGATGGTACGTGCCGTTGCGTAATCACCGGGCTTCGTCGTTACCTGAACCCGGTACGCATAGTCGTCTTCGGGACTTGCATACCCAATGAAGAAACCTCCGTCTGCCGGTTCGACGTGCTGAATGGCGGGCGGGGCAAACTGTATCTTCTCAACGGTCACGGCCTGTGCGTTGGTTGGTTCGCTTTCGCCAAACCCGTTGATGCCCACTACAGCCACCTGGTACGTTCGGTCGGCGTTACGATTTCCGAAAGTCAGCTTTGGTACATCTACGTAGCTATTTAGCGTTGGCGGGGTTTCCTGCGTCAGGCTTCCTTCGCCGTAACGAACTTTATACGCCGTTGCCGTTTGGTTTTTCTGGAAATGCACCCGAATGGTGCCGCCCCCACTGTGTCCGTTATAACCAATCCGGCTACCGAGGGCATACGTGATACGTACCGGGAGCGGTTTTTGGTAGAAAATAGTTGTGTCGGCCAGCGCGTCGCCGGTCGGGGCCAGCAGTTCAAGCGTCATCGCAAAGGCGTCCGCGCCGGCGTCCTGGTCGGGTTGCCAGGCAAATGTCTGGGTTCGGGTGGGGTCGCCGGGGCGGATGTCGGGCAATTTGATGAGTCCGCTTTGCCCGATTTTGCCCGCAGCGTCGGTACGTTTCCAGAGCAGCCGGTAGCCGTGCAATGGGTAAGCGGGCAGGTCGAGCAGTTGGCGGGGCACCAGCGTGACCACGGCAGACGTGCCTTCGGTCTTTATGCTCAGGTCGCGCAGCGGATTGTGTTCGCGCCGAAACGACGCATACGCCCGCTTTTTCTGCCGATACACGTCCACCACGCCCCAGGCGCGATTTTCGGAAAATTCTTTGGTTCCATGAAACCGGCTGCGGTAATCGTTAAACGTCCAGAGCGACCCGCCAATCAGGTACGGCAACCCACGTAGCGAGTCGATGAGCGAGCGGGCGTTGAGGCCGGTATCGAGGGTTTCGCCCAAAATACCCGTGCCGTATTCCGTGTAAAACAGGGTCTGTTTCGGATGAAGCTGGTGCAGTTGCTGCGTCACGGGCCGCAGGTTTTTGCCGTATCGGTTCACGAAGCCGATGTCGCCTACGTCCAGAATATCGGGCGTAAACTGGGCCGTGTGGCTCACGCACGACACCAGCCGGGTGCTATCTAACGTTCTGACAAACGGAATGGCCTGTTTTGTGTAATCGAGCGCGGTCGGAAACTCGCCGTATTCGTTGCCTACGCTCCAGGCTATGACCGAGGGGTGGTTGTACTGGTTGGTAACGAGCCGCGTCAGCCAGTCGGTCGGCATCGGATTGGCGGAGTCGGCCAGCCGGTCGTAGCCCCAGATTGGGATTTCGGAAATCACCAGCATACCGCGCTCGTCGAGATAATCCATCACCTCTTCGGGCAAACACAGGTGCGACAGCCGGGTCATGGTGCAGCCCATTCCTTTCAGCAAATCGATGTCTTCTTTGATGCGCCAGGTGGGCAGGGTATTACCCGTAGTGCGGTCGTCGGGAACGAGATTAAACCCCATTGGCCGGATGGATTCGCCGTTAAGTTTGAGGGTGTACGTAGCGTTGTCAAGTCCGATCTTGCGGATGCCGAAGCGTGATTTGACCTCACCCCCCGGCCCCCTCTCCTTGAAAAAAGGAGAGGGGGAGGTACTATGTCCACTTTCGGTCTGCGATGATATAGATTTATGATCCAAAGGGTCCAGACTAACCGCCGACGTGTACAAAAATGGGTCGTCGAAATGCCAGAGGTGCGTTTCGGCGGGTGTCAACGCCGTTTGTACCAGCACCGACGCCGTACTACTGGCCGGTACGTTCACCCGAAATGGCAGCGAACGCCTGAACCTGTTCGGAGCCGACAGCTCGACCATACCCGTTGCTTCGGCAGGTTGTGCCGAGTGATTTTGCACGAATACCCGCACGGCTACCGTCGCTGTTTTTTTGGATAAATCGACTGTTGGGGTGATATGTTGCCGAACGATACGTAGTGATTTGGTGACTTTCAGCGAAACAGGTCGCCGGATGCCGCCCCAGTTCCAGATGGCTCCGCGTGTGAGCGTATTATCGGCGCAAACGACTAACGTATTGAGACCATTGGCGTTGAGCCGGTTGGTAATATCGAACTCGAACGGCAGAAACCCGCTGTGGTTTTCGCCAAGCTTTTGCCCGTTGAGCCAGACCGTGCAGTCGTGGTACACGCCTTCGAATAGTAGCCGCACTACGTCACCACTGCCGTTGGCGGGCGTAGCAAACGTGCGTCGATACCAGCCTTTGCCAACGTAGTGAGCATACTCGTTGCGTAGGTCCCAGTTGCCAGGCACAGGCAACGAATCCCAATTCGCTACGTTGGCCGATGGACTGAACCAACCCTGCTGTTCGCCAATATCGTTCGGGTCGGTGCGAAACGCCCAGGTGCCGTTTAATGACTGGGCGTGGGTTGGGTTGGGGAGAAGAAAAATAGCGATGAACGTCACCCAAATAGCTAACGGATGGTTTTTATCCCCTGCCCTAAAGGGGGGTATATGCAGGATATTCATGCTGCTTCCTTTTGCGTGTGAATGGTTGATTGGCTCAATCTTTTTCGACTCGCCCGCCACGGGATCAGCGCAGCCACCAGAATCACTCCGCCAATCAGTGCGGTTGGCCCGGCCCCGGACGTAGCGAACGTACTTAACCCAAACAGCATCAGGGCCGTAAAGACCAGCGAGCCGGCAATGACCCGCAACCCAAAGCGATTCTGTTCGGCGATAGCCTCGGCTTCTTCCGGCGTAGTGTTCTCAGTTGCTTCGTTTAGTTTCTGCTGCCGGGCTATTTGGTAGCGGTAATAATCGGGGGCTGTTGCGTTGCGGTTGCGCTGATAGAGTTCATGCACCAGCAGAAACAACAGCGTCAGGCCCACGCCGATCACGGTTTCGCCCGCCCGCGAGAGTTTATAATCGAGCAGCCAGGGCGACAGCACTTTAAAGAACAGGTTCACGGCCAGACCCACGCTGGTAATCCACAGCGTAGCCCGGCCCGTCAGGCGTTTCGAGAACAACGCCCAGAGCGGAGGAGCCAGTAGCGGTCCGCCCGTGATGGCCGAAATACTCAGCACGACCTCCACCATGCCGCCCGCCCGTGGCACCAGCAGCGCAATGCCGATCATGCCCAGCCCAAACACCCACGACGACCCCCGCGCCACGCGAATCAGTTGCCGGTCCGACGCGCCGGGGTTCATCAGTCCCTTGTAAATGTCGTTGGTAAATACTGCCGACACTACGTTCAGGGCCGTATTCGCGCTCGCCGACGTCGAGAAATACATGCCCGTGAGCATCAGGCCCAGCAAACCAGGCGGCAACACCAACTGACAGATTTTGAGGTACGCATTCTCCGTATCCAAGCCCGCCAGCGACGGGTCTATCACGCGGTAAATCATCGGCGGCAGCATCCAGATAACCGGCGCAATCAGGTACAGCCCGGCAAACAGAAACGCTACTTTCTGGGCCGATTTCGGCGATTTGACGCTCGTATAGCGTTGTACGAACGTCCAGTTGCCGCCGATGTAAGCGATGTGGTAGAAGACAAATGCCAGCACAAAACCGAGTGTATAATCCCCAGCCAGCGGGCTGAAAAAATCGGCAGGAACCTGACTGGTGAACCCCTCGAACCCACCTACCCGGTCGAGCGAGAGCGGCAGCAGGATAAACACAGCCGCCGACAGCACCACGAATTGCAGAATATCCGTCACCATCACGGCCCACAGCCCGCCAACGGCGGTGTAGGCAATCATGAAGATACCCAGCCCGATAGTGGTCGGTACGAGTGGCAGATTAAGCGACGAGCTAACTAATTTCGCCACCGGATACAGCACCGACCCTTTGATGAAAATGCTGACAAGCGTGAAGATGAAAATATAAGCTTTTTGCACGGTCAGCCCCAACCGTTCGCGAATGAATTCGGCGGCTGTCAGGGCACCGGTTTGTTTCCAGCGCGGAGCCAAGTAAAGCCCCGTTACGATGGCCCCGATGCACATGGTCCACTGGATGGTGATGGCGACCCAGCCGTATTTGTAGGCGATGCTGCCCCAGGCCACGAACGTACCGGCTGAGAAGAAACTCATGAACAGCGACAAACCGCCGATAAACCACGGCACGGCCTCGCCCCCCGCAAAAAACGATTTCAGGTTGCGCCCCGTCCGGGCAAACAACAGCCCGATTCCCAGCACAAACGCCGAGAAAATGACAATAACGGCGGTATCAATGGTTGTGTTCAAGGTTTATGTAGTTTTACGGCCTAAACCGTGATTTGTGCAATACCCTGCTTATTCGTTTGTCCAGTCGGACGACGCTACCCAATTCTTTTTTAAAAGCATCGGCCCAAAAGGGGTGATACAAAAAATCATTGTCCTATCCCTTGTTGACGATAGTGTTTACAATTTGGCCTTAGGTGATTATGATCACCTGACCGGAAAAATTGACGATCAATCCGTCAGCGATAACGGAGATACGGCAAAAATTCTGGCAACAATCGTACAAGTCATCCATCACTATCTTACGCATAATCCTCAGGGCCGTATTGCTTTTGCTGGCAATACACCAGCCCGTAATCGTCTGTATCGCATGGCAATAAGCCGCGCTTATCCAGAACTTTCAGCCCTCTTTTACTTGTTCGGCTACAAGACCGATGCTGGTAGCCCGGAACCATTTGATCCTTCCAGTGATTACGAACTGTATCTGATCGGCAGGAAATAAATTGTACATTTAAGCAAAAATGAACTGTTATGGAAACTGTGAAAGATCACCCCGTTGCTATTGTCCCAAACCGAGTGCTGAAAGGTAAGGATGGTCGTGAGCCGTTTGCTGAGAAATTGGCGAAGGTCAATGAAATCCTCAAAAAAGCTGGTCTTCCTGAAGAGTTGAAAAAGAAATAACTCAATCTTATAGAACCAGCAGTAGAAAAGTCGGTTCCCGCCATCGGGCCAAAAAATTCCTTGAGGAACACCCCATTCCTGACCACATTTTGAAGGGCGGTAAATGAAGTTGCCCGGTTATCGTTAATTGGTGCCATCATCGGTTCAGTTTAATCTGCACATTGTACGACAAATCGGTGTCGTCTTTGTCGTCTTTGGCTTTTACGGCCAGAAACAGCACACTCGGTTTGCCGTTTTCGAGCCAGACCTGCGGCTGATCGAGCCGATGGAGCCGGTCACTCACGCGACCGTCGGCCCAGCGGATGCGGAAGTCCGACACAAACGGGTGAGCCGCCAGCCGCCAATCACGTCCAGTTTCCGACGTAAACAGCACCAGCGATTCTTTCTCCGCCGAGCCGGGCCTTGCCTGTTGCGTATAGATGCCCCGGTAGTCTTTTACAATGGCGTAGAAACGGTCGTTCTGGCACCAGATGTAGTTGTCATCGGTGGGGAATTGCTCGGTGGGGTGGTCGAACAACGTAATGTTTTCTTTCTTCCAGGGGCCAAGCGGATTGTCTGCCGTTGCCAGTCCCATGCGTACCTTGCCGCCAAAGGGCATTTTGCCTTCGCTTACACCCTTATACACCATGATGTATTGGCCGTTGCTATTTCGGGCAACGGTCGGGCTGTTAACCAACAAGCCATCGAATGAACCGGGTGTGGGTTCGAGCAGCGGTTTGTCGAACCGTTTCCAGGGACCAGCCGGGTGGTCGGCTACGGCCACGCCCAGCCGTTGGTTATTGCGATGAATCCACCAGCCTTCCTTCGTACCATCGCGTGTGCCGAAGTTTCCCGAATAGTACAAGTAATACTTCCCGTCAAATTCCAGTACGAGCGGGTTATGCAGATTGTCGGCATCCCAGAAGCCGGGTCTGCGGGCAAAAACCGACCCCGTTACGGTCCACGGGCCAAGCGGGCTGGTGGACGTAGCGTGGGCAATTTCCGAATGCGTCACCCAGGCGTTGAAGCCTTCCTTTTTGGGCCAGCGGGCAAATAGCATATGGTATTGCCCGTCGTGGGTTTTCACGCAGCCACCACCCCAGATAAACCAATTGGGGTCGCGCAGTACGGAGCGCGGCTCGATGGGTTGCATCAGCGCGTTCAGGTCAAGTGTATCGGGCATGGGATTTTGACCGGAACGAGTAGTAGCCGAGGCACAACCCGTTAGCAGCAAACCAGCGGTAGAGGCCAGAAACGTTCGTCGGTTGGTCATACTCATGCTTCGGTCAGCGTTACGTCGGTTTCTTTCGACAGGAAGTCGGCGGAGTGGCCTTTGCCAGCGGCTTCGGCATCGAGCAGGGCCGAGTCAGGAACCACCGAGATAGGCGTGATGCACGACGTTGACTTTTCGTTGAACGGCTTGTTTGACTGTACGTTGTAGGCCGAAATGAACGCCCAGCGCGGCTCGTCGGAGAGGTTGGCTTCGGAGCGGTGCAGAATGTTCGAGTGGAAGAAGAGCGTATCGCCCGGCTCCAGTTCGACGTAAATCAGTTCCAGCCCCGCGTTCAGGCAGTTATCGACCATTGTCTGATCGGCACCGACCTGCTCACCCGTAAACCCGTGATTGACCCGCCCCAGTTTGTGCGACCCTTTGATGACCTGCAAGCAGCCATTTTCGACCGTTGCCCGGTTCAGCGCGACCATCACCGATAGCATCTGTTCGGGATACAGAAACTGATTTTTGTACCAGTAGCCATAGTCCTGATGCCACTCCCAGGCCCCGCCCACACGCGGCTCTTTCATCATCAGTTTGGAGTGAAAATGACAAACCTGATTCTGGCTACTACCCAGCAAAGCGGCAACCCCCTCGACCATCCGCTCTGAGCGGGCCAGCAAACCGTACAGGTCATCGCCGGGCGTAAACCAGAGAGCTAACTTCGACTGCTTCCCCGACTGATCGACCACCCCGTAGGCGTGGCTGTTGAGCGCGTCGTCGGTAATGGCAACAGCGTAGAGCTTAGCCGTTTCTTCGGGCGATAAAAAGCCTTTTGCAATCACGTAGCCGTCGCGGTGGAAGGCCGTTATTTGTTCGGGAGTAAGTACGTTGGTTTTCATTTTTTTGTCGCGGTTGTATTGGTTTCAATGGCAACAGTCGCCTTTTTCTCAAATCCCAGATACCCATACGTAGCGGTCAGTGTGTTGCTACCTGCCGGAACCGTGTAAGCTGCCCGAAACAGACCCGTATTTGGCCCGGTCTCCGTCACCGTTACCTTCTGCGATTCGCCCGCACCCGTTGCCACCAGCACGTACCCGGTTTCGGGTTTGGTCCAGTCCTGATTCAGCGCGGCCCGGAGTTCGAGCGTAACCGTTTCGCCGGGTCTGGCGGTGCCGACAGGCTCGTTCTTAACGTTCAGAATTCGCACGGCATGGCTACCGGCGGTCGAGAAGGTGAGTGTGGCCATCCAGCCCCGGTTGCTGATTGCCCAGCCTTCGGTGCCGTAGAGGTTGGGGCTGTCGCCGAGCGCAGCGGAGTCGGGCCGGAAAGGAAAGGCGTGGTTGGTGGGCGAACCGTCCATCGTACCCCGGCAATAGCCGAGTTCGCCCGTTCCATGAATATACTGGAAAGGCCACCCTTTCTCGACGCCCGGCCAGTATCCCCCCAGCGCAACGCGGGCGTTACTCTTGTAGCTCAGATGTGCGCCCGATGGGTTCAGGCCAAATACGTTGTTTACCTGCGACCAGCCAATCTCACGCAACGCGTTGTCGTTCAGTACACTGGCTACGGCAAACATGGACCCGCCCAACCCGCATACCGTACCTACTTCTTTGCTCTTTCGATGCGCCCATTCGGTCTCGGAGTGGGTGCGGTAGTGCCAGAGGTTATTGGTTCGGGTCTTGACATAATTGCTCCAGGCTACCAGTTTCTCCTTCGCGCCGGGCGGGCATTGGTCGGGGGCCAGCATCAGGAACAGGGCCAACGCCTGTGGCGTAATGTGTTCGGCATTCCGCATGGCCCAGGTGTGCCACTCGTTGTCGAAATTCCAGTTCTTGATGATGTCTTCGGCGCAATTCCGGGCGTACTTCAGAAATTTGGCCGACTCACCCCCGTTCGGTTCGTGCCGTTCGGCCTCGTACATCAGCAGGTTACGGAGCAATCCCTGCCCAAATGCGCTGCCCTGTTCGTTGAACTCTTTCCAGCCTTCGTCGATCCACTTCATCGAATACACCCAGTAGCGCACTTCTTTCTGCCGGTCGTATTTTTCCCAGTTGTCGAGACAGGCTTTGCGGTACGTCTGATACGTTTTTTCGGGCAGAAACGGCTTCAGAAACGAGTGGTAAAACGCGCAGGTCGCAGCCAGTTGGTCGAGGTTGTTCTGGTAATCGTAGTGTTGAAACGGCTGGCCCTGATAGCCAAACAGCCGGATGTTATCATAGTCGGGCATCGTATCGAAGCCGCCCCCGGCTTTGCCCCGGTAGGTATGGTTGTTGAAGGCATAGGCCGAATGCCAGAGCAGTAGTTTGATGAGGTCGGGACGTTGGCGGAGATCGGCAAATTTGCGTTCGTTCCACTCGCCCCGGTCGCTTTCGGGTTCGTTATCGTCGGGCAGCACATTGGCGTACATCGTTGCTTCATTCTGGTAGTAGCGCAACTCGCGGTTCCAGCGGTCGAACAGGGCGGGGTTGGAGGCATACAACAATCCCTCGAACGTGGCTTCCAGACCCTGCCCGCCCCCGTCGCGACTGGGACCACCGCCCGTAATGTTGGAAGGTAACGTATTGGACCGATGCCCGCCCCGCACGTCGATAAAAAACTGATACGCGAGCCTTGACGACAGCTTTTCCATCAGGTGGTCGGCCACCCAAAACGGCACCGACTCGCCATGACCCGGCACGCTCACGACGTATTCTTTGGCCGAACCCGCCGGGTTAAAGTCCGTAAACGTACCGACGTAATCGCGGACGCTGCCTTTGTAAACCGCTTTTTTGCCGCCTACTTCGCGAATCTCAAACGGCGTTCCATCAGCCGCGCCGGGAACCGTGAAGCGTTTGGCTTCGCCGAGGTTATAGCCCGCCTGATTCACAAAGGGTCGGCCTTTAGGAATGCTGGCTGGCTCTGCGGTCCGGCGATCCGGCTGAGCGAGTGCGAAGGTGGCGGTCAGGAAGAAAAGTATCGTTAAACGAGTTGTCATATCAGAATTCCCACACCGCCAGCCCCAATGGCGGCAGCGTGATGGTTTGGTTGGTTATGGCCTGGCCTTCGGGTACTGTCCGCACGGGGCCGTTGGTGGGCATCCGCACGGTGGTCGCGGCAGGTTGTAAACTGTTATTCATCAGGATAGCAAACCGACGCTTGCCCGTTACAGCCCGCGCCGAAATGACCTCTACGTTCGGGTTGTCGGGGGTGGGTTCGTTATCGCCGATGGTCAACGTAGCGGCCTGGCCGTAGATGGCTCCCGGCGCGAAGCCGTAGGTCTGGTGCGGCCCCACTTTCGGCGTCACGAATCCACGCGGGAACCGAATTTGGCCGTTGGAGCGCAGTTCGGCTTCGGCCATGAGGTAGTCGGTAATCCAGCCGATTTGCCACCACGCATGGTGCGGATATGGTCCCGCCCCCCGGTTCATGGCGTTCCAGTAGTACGAGGCTACGCTCGTGGTGCTGTCTACAAACGCATGACGGCCCCAGGCAGCGGCCCGCGCCATGTCGGCAAAGAGAGCCTCGCCCGTAAGCTTGTGCATCCGAATGAACAGCCCCGCGTGACTCGCCAACTGAATCGGTCCGTGCATATTGGCCGACCCAAACACGCCCCCGTGCTCAAAACTCAGTCCCGACTGCGCTATCTCCCAGGCTTCGCGGGTGCGTCCGTTGACCGTCCGGGGGCTGCGGTCGGCAATGGGGTGGGTATAGACCGAAGCTGTATAGATTTTGGCAGCAGCAATGGCGGCTTCACGGTAGCGCGGCTCGTTGGTCAGGTCGTAAAGGTCGAGCAGGGCCTGCGCGGTTTGTGCCGTAGCAAAGTCGGGTACGTAGCGGGCATCGCCACACACGCCCAGAAAACTGCCGTTCTGCACACCGTTCCGAATTTGCCAGTCGGCCCCGCGTCGGGCGGCTGCGAGGTAACGCGAGTCGCCGAGGATGCGGTGGGCCACCAGCAGGCCGTAGAACGTGGGGCGCAGGTCGGCGATGTCCTTGAACTGCTCGTCGGCGGTTTGGCGGTCGTAGGCAACAGCCCAACTCCCGTCGGGTTTCTGGTTGTTCAGCAGCCACTCGGCCCCCAGCCGGAGCCGTTCGCGGAGGTCGGTATTATTGGGGTCAAAGAGCAGCATGTTGCCCACGTCGAGCATGGTGTAGTACGTAACGGCGATGGGTTCTACCACCTCGCCCCATTCTTCGGTAAAGCGTTTGCGTTTAGCCAGATAATACTGCCCGGCCAACGCCCCCCGGAAAAAACCGTCGGCTGTAATTTGCTGTACCTTCTTGAAATTCAGGGCATAGGGCAATACGTTCCGGGTCAGCAACGTATCCTGCGTGGCTGTTGCGAGCATCCACATGGCCCCGTAATCGGAGTTTTTCATAGCATCTTTCTGCGAACCAACTACCCCGCCCAGATACGACTGCGCCCCGATGCTCAACCCCTCAAATTCCTCTACGTTCCAGAGCGACGTTTTGGGGTCGGTCAGGTAATGGTGCATCCGCCGGACACGGTCGGTCAACGATTGGCGGTTCTGTCGCAGGTTCAGCGTTTCGCCAAACCGGAATATATCATTGGCCGCGTGTTTCAGGGCCGAAAACCAGTCGCCGGTGGTGAGGTGATATCGGAAGGTGTAGCGCAACGTATCGCCCGCCCGCAGAGCCGATTTAGGTTCGCCCAATACGGGGTAGTAGAGCGTGGGCGAGAGTTGCCCCTGCCGGTTCCGGTGCGAGAGGCCCAGGTTCCAGTCGTTATGCCGCGGTCCGGCGTTCCGATTCTTGTCCGCAGGCCAGGGGTCGCGGGCCAGCATAGGGTCGGGTATAACCGCCAATGTAACACCACTTTTGTTCGTCACGATGGGTGCGAGCGTACTGGCGGCCCGTTCGCGATACACGACCGGGAGGGTGGGCACGCCGTGTCCGTAGGTATAGGCCAGCGCGAAGTTGGGCTGGGGACGGTTGCCTTGAAAATAACCTGGCACCGTAGCCCAGGTCATATCGGCGTCGGGCGTGGTGGCCAGTGTAGGTGTGGGGAGCGAGAAATAACCAGCACGTTTAGCTACCAGCGTTTGCGTCACCAGTACGTCGGACGAAAATTGCGGGTCGAGTTGCCAGTCGGTTTGGAGGGTTGCTACGTCGGTTTCGCCCTCGAACCGCAGGCGGTTAACCGAAAGCGAAACGGCTTTTTTGGGATAAAACGGCAGGGCCGTACCTACCGGATCGCCGGACCGTCGGTTCAGAGCTACGGGCGAGATCACTTCTTTCCATTTTTCCTTCTGGTACACGTAGTTCGGTTCGGGAAAGGCTACGCCGGTAATCGTTTTGAACGTAGTGTCGGGCGTTACGTCCGGTTTCTGAGCGGCATATAACAGGGTGTATTGGCCCGACGGATCAGGTAACGCCTTTCCCTGTACCCGCACCGACTGCAACCGCCAGCCCACCGGCGACTGCTGCCACGTTAGCGATAGGCGTTCGTTATTCAGCGACATGCGTTTAGCGGTCTGCGCCAGGCAAAGGTTCAGGGCCGACGTAGCGAGAACCGCTACGCCGAGCCAGAATCCCGATTTCCAACCTATGTTCATTGAGCGAAAAATTAATTCTGCCACTCCGGGCTTTGTTTGATGAGCGGATTGGCGTTGATTTCGTCCTGCGGCAAGGGAAAGTAACGATGTTTCGGCAGTGGGTTTCGCGTCGGGAACACGTCGTTGGTGGCCTTTGACGTCACCTGCTGGAATGTGTTGGTGCGCGTGAGATCGTACCAGCGATCCCCTTCACTGAACAACTCCCACGAACGCTCCTGCAAGACAGCCGCAACGAAGTCATCTCTGTTCAGACCCGCTCTCAGGTCGGCAACCCCCGCCCGCTTCCGAACCTGATTGATGTAGCCATAAGCGGTGGCCGTGGGGCCGTTGGCGCGGGCTTCGGCTTCGGCGGCAATCAGCAGTACGTCGGCGTAGCGCAACAGCGGGATGTTGATGTTGTGCGACGCGCCGATGCCCGTGGGGTCCTGGTATTTTTTGACCAATACCCCCCGTGGCGTGATGGGCGTGATGCTTCGCTGCGGCACCCGCACCCCCGACCGGTTCACGAACGAAGTATCCAGCAACTGCCGACGCTTGTCGGCGGGGTCGAACGAGGCAAAGAACGCAGGGTAAGCAAAAATCGATCCGAACGTGGTGGGGCCGTACTCTAAGCTGGCACTGTTGGGCGGACCGTACAAACCCATAATCTGCGAGGTACGACCGGGCGTAACGGCCTCTGATTCAAACGCGAACATCGTCTCGATCCGGGCGGCATCTTCTTTTGATGCCGTGAACACATCGCGCACGTCGGGCATCAGGCTGTGCTTGCCCGACGTAATTACGTCCTGCGCCTTTTGCAGGGCCAACGGCCAGCTTTCGTTGTAGAGAGCTGCTTTGGCATACAGAGCCAGAGCCGCTTCTTTCGAGACCCGGCCTTTCACCAGCGTTGCCGAGTACGATGGCAACCGCTTGACGGCTTCTTCAAGGTCGCTGAAAATCTGCTTATACACGTCTGCTTTGGGGCTGATCGCCTGCTTCGACTCATCTAAGCTTTTACTGGTATTCGTTTTCACCACTACGTCGCGGAAGTTTTTGGTCAGCATCCAATGGAAGTAGGCCCGCAGAAAGTACGCTTCCCCCACAATCTCGTCGCGCCGTTTGGTGTCCATCGCAATCGGCGGCACCTTTTCAATCACCCAGTTGGCTTTTACGATGCCATCGTAGCCGGTGTTCCAGACCGAAATGGGCGATTCGTTGGCCCGGTTGAAGCTCACCGTTACGGAGTAGGCCGCGTCGTAGCTGAACAGCGTAAAAATATCGCGGCCCACCACCGGGCGCGGATACACCTGATCGGCAGAAAAATCGGCGAACATCAACGGACCCGGCCCGGCATACATGGTTGCCAGGGCACCGTAAGCCGCCGTAATAGCCCCTTCGGCGTCGCCCGCCGTTTTGTAAAACGTATCGGTAAAAATGGCCGAGTAGGGCGTTTCGTCTAACTGGCACCCGCTCAAACCCGTCAGAATCAGGAGGAAAGAAAGTATCTTTTTCATGGTCAATGCGTGAAAGGATTAGAACGAAACCTGCAAACCGGCGATGTACGAACGAGCAATTGGATACACTAAGTTATCCACGCCGATCTGCGTATTGGAGTTGCCGAACGAGTTCACTTCGGGGTCGAAGCCGCTGTAGTTCGTAAACGTGAAGGGGTTGTTGGTACTGACATACACCCGCACCGCCTGTAGCCCTTTGATGGCTGGTAGCCGGTAGCCGAGCGTTATGTTTTTGCAGCGTAGAAACGAACCATCTTCAAGGAACCGGTCGGAGATGGGCAGACGACCGCCCTGCAATACACTGGCAAACTCGTTGTTGGGGTTGGTGGGCGTCCAGCGGTTGGCGACGCCCGCCAGCAGGTTACGCCCGCCCGACGGATTTTCGAGCGTGTAGCGAATCAGGTTGTAAATCTGATTGCCCCGCACACCCGCGAAAAAGGTGCTGAAATCGAAGTTTTTGTAGGACAGGTTCGCCGAGAAGCCGTAGATCAGCCTCGGGTTGGGGTCGCCCGTAATGGTCTGATCGGCCACCGAAATCTGTCCGTCGCCGTTCAGGTCACGTACTTTCGGCCCGCCCAATCGGCTGCCCGACCCCGGCAGGATCGACTCGCCGGTCTGGTAGTTGCCGTCGAACACATAGGTGCGAAACACCCCGATGGGTTGCCCCACCTGCAACACGCCGTAGTTGTTGACGGCGAAGTTCTGAAGCAAGTCGTTCAACGCCAGCAGTTTGTTGCGGTTGATGGTGGCATTGGCACTGACGTTCAGTTTCACCGGCCCGTCGAGTACGCGCCCGCTGACGGCCATCTCGATGCCCCGGTTCTGAATGGTCGCAAAATTGCCCGTAATGGTCGTGTAGCCCGATGAAGGAGGCAGTTGCCGCACAAACAACAGGTTGTCGGTACGTTTGTTATAGACATCGACAACCACGTTCAGCCGGTTGTTGAACAGGCCCAGGTCCAGGCCCAGGTTGGCCTGCGTCGAACGTTCCCATTGCAACTCGCTGTTCGGGATACCCGTCGGGGCAATCCCCGTTGTGTAAACGTGGTTGAATGCATAGGCGTTGTTTCCCCCCGAGCCTACCAACGCGAGTGACTGATACGGCCCAATGGCACCGGCATTACCGGTCTGCCCATAGCTGCCACGCAGTTTCAGGTCCGAGAGCCAGGTGGCACCTTTCAGAAACGGCTCTTCGATGACGCGCCAGGCCGCAGCCACCGCCGGGAAAAATCCGTACTTATTCTCAGCCCCGAACTGACTGGCCCCATCGTAGCGGGCCGTTACGTCCACGAAATACTTATCGCGGAAACCGTAGTTAACCCGCCCCAGGTACGAATCTAAGCGGCTCTCACTGCGCCCGCTGCTGACGTTCCGGTTAGTAGATAAGGCAATGGCTTCGTTGGCGGTAGCATCGTTCGGGAACTGCGTGCCGCTGATGTTGTTGTTGCTGCCTTCGTTCTTCAACGAGGCAAACACCCCCGTAAACTTCAGCGAGTGAATCGCGTTGAAGCTCGTTGCGTAGGTCAGGATGCTCTCGTGCAGCAAACTACGCCCGTACTGGTTGTTTTTTTGCGCCGACCCCGCCAGTGCCTGATCAGCCAGATTGACAATCGATTTGGGCGAGTAGAAATCGCCGAGGTTGTTGAACTGCGTTACGTTGAAGGAGGCCCGGTAGGTCAGCCCTTTGGCCAGATTCAGGTCGGCGTAGAAGTTAGCCAGCAGCGTGTTGTTGGTGATCCGGTCCAGAATCTGCGCCAGTCCAACGGGATTGGCGGCCTCGCGGTAACGGGCACTAAACTGATCGCCGAACGGCCAGACACTGCCATCTTCGCGGTACGGCACGAGCGTTGGTGGAGCCGCCAGAGCCGCCCCCAGAATACTGGCCGTCACGGCGGGGCCGTCGATGCTGGTGTTGGCCGTTTGCGTGCGATTATTGACCGAGTTCGACAGCAAGAGACTCGTGCCTACTTTCAGCCAGTTGTTAACCCGGTGATCGACGTTGGTCCGTAGCGAATACCGCCGGAACCGGGAGTTAATGATAATACCGCTTTGATCGAAGTAATTGAGCGAAAAGGCCACCTGCGTCTTCTCGGTACCACCCGTCACCGTGAGCTGATGATTCTGGATGGGTGCCCGCCGGAATATAAGGTTCTGCCAGTCAGTATTTGGACCAGGATTGTTAGGATCTGGAAAGACGGACGTTTTGAAGATTTCGTTTTCCAACGCGGCAAATTGCGTTGAATTCAGCACGTCCAGCGTTTTGTTGACCTGCTGCGTTCCGTAGTAGGCATCATACGAAACGCGCGACGTGCCGGCTTTTCCCCGTTTAGTCGTAATGAGTATTACCCCGTTGGCTCCCCGTGCGCCGTAGATGGCCGTAGAAGAAGCATCTTTCAGCACCTCAACGCTCTCAATATCGTTGGGATTGATGTTTGAGAGTGGGTTCTGGTTGTTTGCGTTCTGATCTAACCCCACGGCAATTTGTACTCCATCCAGGACGTAGAGCGGTTCCGAGGTGCCGTTGATGGAATTGGTGCCCCGAATCCGGACACTTGCGCCCCCGCCCGGTGCCGACGAGTTCTGGGTGATCTGCACCCCCGCCACCCGCGATTGTATGCCCTGCGTGACGTTGGCTACCGGCAGTTGCAGCAGTTCATCAGATTTAATAGACGCGATGGAGCCGGTGGTTTCAATCTTGCGCTGCGTACCGTAGCCGACCACAATCACTTCGGAGAGGGAGCGGTCGTCGGCGGAGAGTGATACGTCGAGCGTTGTGCGATTGCCGACGGCTATGTCCTGCGCCACAAAGCCGATAGACGAGAACGTCAGCGTAGCGCCTGCTGGTACTTCGGCAAGCGAATATTGCCCGTTGGTGTTGGTGGTGGTGCCTTTCTGGGTGCCTTTGACGACGATATTGACGCCCGGCAGACCATCGCCCGTTTGGCCTGTGACCCGGCCCGACACAGCGCGTGTCGGCGACTGAGCCAGAGCCTGATTCCCCACGGCCAGCAAAAGCCACAGGACGGATAGAAATTGTTTCATAGATCGGTTAACGGTTTAGAGATTAAGTAAAGGCAGTATATTAGAAAAAGTCAAAATAAGTCTGACAGATCATCGGCTCAGCTACTGTCAGTTTCTGAGTCGATGTTGGGAATCTATACGTGTTGATTGACTTTTCAAGTGAAAAACTTAGACTTATTAGATAATAACTACCGGGAACGTTCCCGGTAACGTATCCGATAGGTATTTTTTAGCGAATATGTGCTTCAGAGTATCACAAATAAAAGCAATTCATGAGCCTGGAGATGAATTGGCTGCTGATGCTCACTTCTTGGAAAATAACAATTTTACTATGATACGCTGTCCGCATTGCAAACAGGTCGAATCCATTAACCGGGCAGGTATTGTGCGGGGAAAGCAGCGGTATTTCTGTAAAGCCTGTCAGGTGCATTTTAGCTTCCCCAATGAGGTACACACCCCATCGTTACGGCCCCATCAGGTTACTATTGTTGACATCGCAGAGCAATTGGGTATTTCTAAATCGACAGTTTCGCGGGCTTTGCGCGGGCAGAGCGACATTCATCCCGGCACCCGACAGGCCGTGCTCGACGTAGCGAACCAACTCGATTATCAGCCAAACCAACTGGCACACAGTTTAGTGAAGAGTCGTACCAATACCGTCGGAATGCTCGTGCCGGAGTTTCTGTCGTCGTTTTTCCCGAAAGTAATTATGAGTGCGCAACAGGTGCTGGTTGAAGCGGGCTACAACGTCGTGATCTGCCAATCGGGTGAATCGTATGAAACCGAGGTAGCCAATGCCCGCACCCTGCTGGCTAACCGGGTCGACGGGCTGATGGTGTCGCACACGAAAGAAACCCGCAACTTCGACCACCTGCGGACGTTTCAGCGGAAGGGTATCCCGGTCGTATTTTTCAACCGCGTCTGCGAAGACATGACTGTGCCTAACGTAACGGTCGACGACTACCGGGGGGCGTTCGTGGCTGTTGAACACCTCATCCAGACGGGCCGACGACGCATTGCCCACTTAGCCGGTCCCGACTCGCTGCCGAACAGCCGCAACCGCCTAAACGGCTACCACGACGCGCTCCTGCACTATGGGCTGCCGGTTGACAATGAGCTAATTATATCTTATGATCTGACGCTTGAGAAGGTTAATATCTATGTTAATCACTTACTAAATCTGCCCCACCCGCCCGACGCGCTCTTTGCCATGAACGACCCTGCCGCCATCGAAGCACTGAGAGTGTGCCGGAGCCGGGGCATCAGGGTGCCTGCCGAACTCGCCATTGTGGGGTTCAGCGACGACCCGGTATCGGAACTGGTGGAACCGTCGCTGACTACCGTTGCGCAGCCAATGGCCGAAATTGGCCGCGAAACGGCCCGTCTGCTGCTCAACGCCCTGCACGGACCCGTTTCCGACGTACCGGAACAGGTGATGCTACCCACGCAGTTGATTGTGCGAAGATCGAGCTAAGGGAGCTCACCCGCCGGGCGCGTGTTGGCTCCTTTTTGAGCGGTCAGGTCATCGCCCAGGTCGAGCCGGGCGGCAGTGGCTATCTGTTGTAGTTCCGCTACACGCTCTGGAAACTGATCTTTGAGATCGTAGCGTTCGCCGGGGTCGCGGCTCAGGTCGTAGAGGGCCAGTGTTTCGGGGTTATTTTCGTTGGTTTTGCCCGGAAATCCATTTTGCCCTACCGGGAAAGCTCCGTAGGTGCGGCCCGGATGCGGTAACACTAATTTCCAGTTGCCCCGCCGAACAGCCTCCAGGTTGTTTTTGCGGTAATAATAGTAAAACTCCTTTCGCGGACTTGCCGTCAGGTCGCCCTGCCACAACGGCCACAAATCAACCCCGTCGAGTTTGCGGCTGGGTAGCGGTGCCCCGCAGCGGCCCGCAATGGTCGGTAAGAGGTCGATGGTCGAAGCCAGCGCGTTGCAGACCAGCCCGGCAGGAATAACACCCGGCCATCGTACCAGACAAGGTATTCGGTTGCCTCCTTCGTAGGTTGTACCCTTGCCTTCCCGCAACCCACTGGTCGATCCGGCATGATTACCGAAATTGTACCAGGGGCCATTGTCGCTGGTGAAAACAACCAGCGTGTTCTTGTCTAACTTATTGGCTTTGAGCGCGGCAAGTACCTCGCCAACCGAATGGTCGATTTCGGTAATGACATCGCCAAACAGCCCACGCTCGGTTCGCCCCCGAAAACGAGCCGATGCGGCAATGGGAACATGGGGCATCGGATGCGCCAGATATAGAAAAAAAGGCTTTTTTCGATTTCGCTTGATAAAATCGACAGCCTGCATCGTGAGCAACCCGGTTAGCTCGGCCTGATCGTCGAGGGTGCGAATCAGGCGAAGTGTATCGCCTTTCCCGCGCAGGAGTGGCAAGTCTGTGAATCGTGCTTTCGGCGAAGATGTTGCTGACACCGGCTTGCCATCGTAATCAACCGGCCACATGTCGTTGGAGTAAGGCAGGCCCACATATTCGTCGAAGCCGTGGTTGAGTGGCAGAAATGGTCGCTGATCGCCCAGATGCCATTTACCGAAGATGGCTGTTGCATAACCCTGGCTTTTGAGGAGTTCGGCGAGTGTAGTCTCCTCGCTGTTGATACCAATTTTCGACCCTGGAAACAACGCCCCATACAGCCCGATTCGATTAGGATAGCAGCCTGTCAGCAGAGCCGCCCGCGAAGCCGTACAAACGGGCTGGGCCGACAGGAAATTGGTAAACCGAATACCTTCCGAAGCCAGCCGGTCGAGATGTGGTGTCTGATAGCCAGTAGCCCCATAGCATCCCAAATCGCCAAAGCCGAGGTCGTCCATGAAAATCAGTACCACATTGGGTGGTGTTGGGCGGGGTGGGTTATAGAGGGGGCGAAACGCGACAAATGCAGGCCACAAGCCAATGAGTAAAGTCAGATAAATTGCTTTTTTCATGATGATCGGGGGTTTACAGAAGTATAAGCCTGATAGGTCGAGTTAAATAGTGTGTTTAGCAAAGGCAGCGGGTTTGTAGCCGGAAAGTCCGTAATAGATCAGGTAGAAGTAGCAGATGAGCGGCACTACAAACGCCCAGCGGATGGTGCTATAATCGGAGATTAGGCCCATCAATGGGGGAACAATGGCCCCGCCTACAATGCTCATAATCAGCAACGAAGACCCCTGTTCGGTATGTGGTCCCAGCCCGGCGATGCTTAGGGTGAAAATGATGCCGTACATCACGGACGTGAACAGCCCCACGCTGACCATCGACCAAACGGCCACCCAGCCCGAACTCAACACAGAGACAGTTATCAGTACCACTACTACGCCCGACACTAACCCCAGCATAGGCCCTGCCCGGAACCGCCGGAGTAGCACAGCCCCTGCCAGTCGCCCGATCAGCACACCGGCCATGTAGAGGCTGATGAACGTAGCAGCTTTTTGTTCAGTAATACCCGGCAAATCGAGCGATTTGAGGTAGCGAATCATGAAGCTGACCGTACCCACTTCGGCACCGAGGTAGCAGAACACCGCCACGGCTCCCAGCACCGTATGCCGAAACCGGAGCACGTCGCGCAGGCGGGTGGGAGAGCTGTCGGTTTGCTGAATGGGCGGGAGTTTTAACCGGGCAATCACCACACCCAAACCCAGCAGGAAGAGGGCCAATGTCAGGTAAGGGGCTTTGACGCTGTTGGCCTCGGCATCCAGAAAAGCCGTCAGCGCGTCCGGCGACAAACCACGCAGGGATTCTTCCGAAACATCCTGTTGGTGCAGAATCAGTTGCCCGCCCAGCAGCGGCCCCAGCGTTGACCCCAGCGACCCGCAGGCAGCCGCCAGATTGAGCCGACTTGCCGCCGTTTGGGGCGACCCCAACACCGACACGTAGGGTGTGGCCGAGACTTCCAGAAACGTGAAGCCCGCAGCCATCACGAACAGAGCCAGCAGAAACACCGGATAAAATCGGGTTTCGGCAGCGGGATAAAACAGGAATCCGCCCACCGCAGCCAGACAAAGGCCCGTAACGATACCGGCCTGATAGCCGCGTTTTTTGAGAAAATATCCCACTGGCAGCGCACACAGAAAGTAGGCCCCAAAAAACGCCGACTGCACCAGCGACGATTGAAAATCAGTCAACTGGCAGGCCCGTTTAAGGTGCGGCACCAGCACGTCGTTGATGTTTCGGCTGATGTTCCACAGAAACATCAGCAGCATCACCACCAGCAGCGGTAACCAGGTGGAGCCGGTCGCGGGTTGGGCGGAAGCAGGGGGCAGAGCAGGTTGAGGAATAAGGGCCATGCGATTGGTTTAGGGAGGTTAACGACGGTAGCCCAGTTCGGCCCCTCCGCCAACGGGCATCAGGCACCCGGTGACGAAACGGGCCGCATCGGAGAGCAGAAACACGCACACATCGGCCACGACATGGGCTTCGGGGCAGTAACCCAGGGTATGAATCTCATTCAGATACGTTTCGATGGCGGCTGGATTAGGTTGTGTTTTGGCCCAGTCGCGGAGCATCGGGGTCCAGACCCCTGCCGGGCAAACGGCATTGACCCGAATCCCAAACGGCGCGTAGTCGAGGGCCATTGCCTTCGTTAAAGCGTTCATGGCTCCTTTGCTGGCTACGTAAGCCGCGTGAATCGGCTGGCCGAGTTCGCCTACCATGCTGCTTGTGTTGAGGACGCAGCCACGTGTTTGCTTCAAAGCCTCCAGGCCGTAGCGAGTGGTCCAGTAAACGCTTTTCAGGTTTATCGCCATCAGTTGATCCCATTCGTCTTCGGTGGTTTGGTCCAGCGATTTCGACGGACTCGCGCTGCCCGCATTGTTATGAATTGCGTCGATGCGGCCAAACGTTTGGAGGGCCTGTTCCACAGCCGCTTTTACGTCGGCTTCGTAGCTTACATCGCCCGCAAAGCCCGCGTGGGGGCTACCCAGCCGGGCCAGCGTTTCGGTCAGGCGGTCGGGTTGATTGTCGAGAATAAAGACCGATGCACCCGCGCTCGCGTAAGCCGTTGCGCAAGCCTCACCAATGCCTGATGCACCGCCGGTCAGGAAAATGATTCTGTTGGCTAAAGTTCCCATTTTCAGTCGATTAAGTCGCAACTGCTACCCTCGTGTTGCGGGGTTTGGTAATAACCGCCAACAATTTCGGCGGGGTGCCGGAAGTGCGAACGCAGGTGCGGAATATGCTCCAGAAACAGAGCCTCGTGACCCAGCGCAATGTGGTTGAACAAGACCAGATGCTGGTGCAGTTGGCCCATGTCGCCCACGTGTGGCACCACCGGCACGTCAAACTTTTTGGCCAGCAAACTTACCGCCAGAAACTCGGCCACTCCACCCACGCGCACGGCATCGACCTGGCAAAAATCCATTGCCTGGGCTTGCAGGAAGTTCTTGAAAATGACTTTGTTGGGAATGTGTTCGCCCGTCGCGATTTTGAACGGAGCCACCGCCCGCGCCAGTTGTTGATGCCCCAGTACATCGTCGGGGTGGGTGGGTTCTTCGATCCAATACGGGTTTACGTCGGTCAGTTGGGCGCAGATTTGCCGGGCCTGCGGCACGTTCCATTGTTGATTGGCATCGAGCATAAGCGTAGCCGCGTCGCCCGCCGTGGCCCGAATAAGGCCCGCCCGGCGAATATCACGGGCGGGGTCTTTGGAACCCACTTTCAGCTTCATCGCCGAAAAGCCGTTACTGATGGCCCGGCGCGTGTTTTCGACCACCTGCTCATCGGAATAGTTGAACCAGCCTACCGAGGTGTCATAGCCCCGGTAGCCGGTTTTCAGTACTTCGCTCCGGTCGGGGCGGGTAGATAGTTGGTTGGTCAGTAGGGTCAGCGCGTCGGCGTGGGTTAATTCGTCTTCGAGGTAACTGAGATCGAGGGTCGCCAGCAGTTGCTCGGGCGACAGATCGAGGAGGAGTTTCCAAAGCGGAACCTGCCGGGATTTGGCCCAAAGGTCGAAACAGGCGTTGGTGATGGCCGCCAGCGCGAGGTGAACCACGCCCTTGTGCGGCCCCAGCCAGCGGTAGGCAGGCTGATCGGTGATGCTCCGATAAACGGTCCCAAAATCGGCCATCAGGTCTTCGATGGGCTTGCCCAGCAACGGGGCAGACAGGGCGTTGATAGCCTGACAAACCAGGTCATTGCCCGCGCCGAGTGTGAAAGCCAGCCCGGTGCCGGTGGTGGTTCCACCCGTGTGCAGGTGGCAAACGGCATAGGCGTACTGGATATTCTGGTGGATAGCATCGGAGCCAGCCCCGGCCCTGAGGTCGAATCGGCGGTCGGCGGTTGTAATAGCGGTAATAGTCATAATCGGGTTGTACGTAGGGCAATCGTATGATTTTCAATCCAGTTCCAATCAATATCTACCCCCAGCCCCGGCCCGGTCGGTACATGAACCAGTCCGGGCCACGTTTGGTCGGACCACGCTTAGTTGGTTGGGTCGATTTTTAGGGGCGTGTTGAGCAGATCAAGATGAAAGATCGGGTGGTGTAATTCCAGAAATTGACAGTTGCGGTTCGGCGTCCCGATATTAGCTCCGGCAACGTGCAGGTTCGCTACATCCAACAGGGGGCTTCCGGCAGAATGAATTTCAAGAGTCAAGCCGCGTTTCCGCGCTACGTCAAAAGACCGATGAATGCCCGTAATACCGCTTTTATCAAAACATCGCCCCGGAGTATGGAGAGTTCAGTCTGGTCAGCGAAGGTTTCGAGTGCGGCCAACGGTAAGGTTTCCCCCGCCCGTGATTTCGCCTGCAACCCGCGACCAAGTCCCAAAATGACTCACTTTCACGAAGTAATGACCTGGTTCTTCGATGGAATTGGAAACAGTTCCTTCGTCAATTCAGCTAATACCATCGGGCGAAAGCTGCACCCGCATATCCAGGCGGGTATCGGTGCCTTCAACTTCTTTCACAATTAGAAAAAACAGGGCTTAGGAGGCCCAGCCGCACTTCATCGGGTGCGAGGTAAAAGGTCGTCTATCCAGATTCGGCGTTCGACTGCCGAGGCTTGAAATGGTTTTATTTTGTAGATCTTACTGCTTCTCGTCTTTACCTCCGTATTTCTTTTTGTCCGTATAGAACATGACCATCTCAAGCGCACGAAGTGGCGACACGATCTGTCCATTTAGCTTTTCCTGAATAGTACGGCAAATGACTTTTGCAAAGTCTTGTTCTGATAAATTATTCATTAATGCCTGATAATTGAGAAAGGTCTGAGTCTCTTTCATCTGGTAATGGTGTGGCATTGAATCTTGCTCCAATAAATACCTGAGAACCCGTCGGTCCCATATTGCGTATCTACTGGGGTTGATGAAATGAAGCAGTTTTGATGTACCTACTAATGAATTTTTTAGAAGTCCTTTCAAAACTTCGATTTGAGTATCTGAAAGTGTTCCACCTGAGTTTACTTCATTGAGACAGCGGACAGATTCATCAAAATCAGTAGAGGTGAATGAAAAAACTCTGGGCATCCAACCATATACAAAATGAATGCCTATTATAAGATGATGCTTATTTATAGGATTGACATTCTTGAAATAATTAACAAATTCAGGATAAGAAATCAGATACGAATCATGTTGGTCAAAACCTTTTTGCTTCAACTCTTGCCAGTCTTTCACTATGCGTTCCTGAATTCGCGCTTGATTAAAAAGTACTGTTTTCTCATTCTTCATTGATGCAAATTGTGAGAGTTAATGACTGATTTTAGTGTTTTTCGCCCCGTAGGGGCACACATAGTACATTTTTCTACAAAATATATTCTCCGTTCGCGGCTTCGATAGGGGAGGGAATTTGAGAAGACTTCAGCATTTGCAACACGTTGATTTCAACAGTACGCACAATAGAATCGAGCGGTACACAGGCCGGATTACCATCAAACGGATTCATCAGGCTAAGTCCGTTCAAATGCGTTACGTGAAACACAAACCCGATCAGCCAGCCCAGTCCTATTGACCAGATACCGGCCTCTTCAACGATATCCATCGTCAACACAGCGATCATTATCCAGATAAAAATCCGTGTGAAGTACAAATAAGTTACCGGAAATACTGTGTTCTTAATTCGTTCGCATTTGCCCATGCTATCGCAGAAGCGAACCAGCAACTCGTTGAGTGTTAGAAAAGTAAACCCGTCGATTTGGGAAGTGTCTCTCAATGTTTGCAAATCCTGCGATTGTAAATCCAGTAAAGCCGCCGGGATGTTGGTATAGTGGATGAGAGCTTTCTGATCGGCCTGATTTAAATAAGCCTGATAATCCTGACTGTTTGTGTTACGTAGCGTGCTTTTGAGCGCGTGCAGGAAACTCAGATTACGGCGTATCATTCGTAATGCCAGGTCTTCGGCGGGTATTTCCTGAACAGGCTGTGTAGCCGTCTGGGTAGCCTTTGTATAAGTCAGAATGTTCCGTGTCCAGGACCGGGAATCGTTTACCAATCCGCCCCAAACGGTACGGGCTTCCCACCAACGGCTATATGCCTGATTATTGTTGAACCCAATAAAAAAAGCAAGTGCCGTACCGAACAATGCAGGTATAGACCCCGGAATATGGATGCTTCCCCGAACTACGTATGTCTCCACCAGATAAGCACCCGTGCATAACGCAATCATCCACAAATCAACTCGCCAGGTGATTCGGATTACCCGGCTGAGTCGCAGGTCAGGCTTAATCAACATAAATTTTACTACTGTTAATTATCGGCTCTTTTATACAGTTTACCATCCTTCATTATGACTAAGAAGTTTTTTTCTGGCTTGGTAATCAGGTCCAGTTGGGCAAGTGGATCGCCGTTTATCAGTAACAAGTCGGCCAGAGCACCTTCTTCTACTACGCCCAACTTGCCTTCATAGGGGCTGCGCAAACCCGATAAAGCCAACAACTGTGCGTTGTCGTAAGTGACCATTTTCAGGATTTCGGCGGGTGTGAACCAGGGTTTTAGCTTTAAAATATATTCGTTCTGCTCCATATTGAGCCAGGGTTCAAACAGGAAATCGGTGCCCCAGGCCATTTTTACACCCAGTTTTTTGGCTAAAGGCCACAAACGCGCTTGTCCTTCGATAACGGGCTTCCGCTTTCGCAGGCGCAACGGGTCCATGTCGGGGGTTTCGGCCACTAAGTTTTGCGAACTCAGCCAGATGCCTTTAGCGGCCATCAGACGCAACGTTGCTTCGTCTAATAACTGCCCGTGTTCAATGCATTTCACCCCGGCTTCAATGGCTCTCCGAACGGCTCTGGTAGTGTAGGCGTGAACCGTTACGTAGGTACCCCAATCTTCGGCAGCTTCTACGGCGGCTCGCATTTCGTCTAAAGTGTACTGGGTTACATCAACCGGATCGTAAGCCGACGACGTGCCACCACCGGCCATTACCTTAATTTGACTGGCACCTTTGCGTAGGTTTTCGCGCGTGGCTGTCAAGACCTCGTCGCGGCCATCGGCAATAAAGGTGGCTTCCATTTCTTCGGCCCGCGACCACCGGCCAAAATATCGGCGCGAGCGTTCGTGCGGCATTCGCAAATCGCCATGTCCGGCGGTTTGGCTGATGGTGGCTCCCGAAGGCCAGATGCGCGGGCCAGTGAATTTGCCCCCGTCGACTCCTGCTTTTAAGCCGAACACAGGGCCACCCACGTCGCGTACCGACGTGAAGCCACGTAGCAGCATATTACGGGCCTGGATGCCAGCAATGCTGTCAACGTCTTTTCCGGTCAGTTTGGGGTTCATAAGTTGTGCCATTGTCATGGCCCCAAACGTCAGGTGTACGTGTACGTCAATCAGGCCCGGCATCAGCGTAGCCCCCCGGCCTGAAATAACGGTCATCGACGTAACAGCGGGCAGAATAATCGGCGTTTTACTGATGCGGGCGATGCGGTTTCCCTCAACGAGTACGTGTACCGGCCCGCTCAGTCGGTCAGACTTCCCGTCGAAAATGCGGACGTTATCGAAGAGGACACGGGTTGGTTCCTGTTGTTGCTGGGCAAAACACACAACCGGCAGGAGAACGAGCATGCTTAAACGAGTAAGATGCTTCGGAATCAGTTTGTTTGTCACTAAGTGCCAATCCATAATAACGTTGTGTAAAATTGAGGAAGCCAATCCGATGTCAGGCTGTGTGTTGTTATCGTCAGTGCAAAGGCCGTTTCTTTACCACTCCCCCCTTCGCATCCCTTACATTGCTCATCACCACAAATGCATCCGGCTCTATCTTTTCGATCTCAGCATTGAGTTTCATTAGTTCGAGCTGGGTAACCACTGTGTAGAGTATATCTATTCCTTGCGTTTTCCCAGACTCATCAGGGCGTTTGCCGGTGTAGAGCGTAACGCCGTGTCCAAGTTGATTGCTAATCATTTGCCGTATTTCATCGCTGCGAGATGCTACTATGGTTACGCCAACGTATTCTTCGATACCTTCGACAATGAAATTCAGCGTCTTTGATGCTGCAAGGTAGGTAATCATGGAGTACAGAGCGATTTCGATGCCGAGCATAAAGGCAGCAACCGAAAAGATCAGGACGTTGATGACGATGATGACCGTTCCAATCGACGTACCGAACATCCGGCTTAGATAGATGGCCAGAATCTCTGTTCCGTCAATGACGGCTCCGCCCCGCATGGATAGCCCTATGCCTACTCCAAGAAAAAACCCGCCGAAAATAGCTACCAGCAAGTTGTCCTGCGTAATGTCGGGAAACTCGACAACGGTCAGGCAAATAGCCAGGCCCGCAATGGCGAGAGACGCTTTCACGGCAAACTGTTTTCCGAGTATCTTATAACCGAGAGCTATGAATGGAATGTTTACGCAAATGAGCAGGTACGGCAGCGGAATATCTGTTAAGGCCGCAATCAGCAGCGATATTCCCGTGGCACCACCGTCGATAAAATCGTTGGTCAGCAAAAAACCCTCGAAGCCAAAAGCCGCCGAAAAAATACCCAGCACAATCAGACAAGCGTCTTTGATGTGCTGGCCGATTGACGGGCGTGTTTGGGTGGTAATGTCAGTATGTTCCTGAATCATAAAGTGCGGCCCTGGGCCAGTATTCCCTGAAAATTAATTTGACAGACCGAGGAACTTCAATGGCTTTGAGACCACGAAATTCTTCGAGGATTCGCCGTTATACGTTTCGTTTTTAGAAAGAGCTAACTTTCTGACAGCCGCTCCCTCCTTTAAATCCAGATTTTTAAAGTCAACCCAAACCACGTTTGGTGTTAAGACATTCTCGAAGTAGTAGACAAGGTTTTTGTGATCGGCTACTGTTCTCCACTGAGTATTGGAGATATTGGGTTCGGTAGGAGAGGATATGCCGTAAGGTACTGAGCAGTTGCGGATTACGCTAAAAACACTGGCTACCGCTACCCGCGTATTATCAGTTTGGGGAATGGCATTGATGTAATACGATGCCCGCACAAAACGGTCGGCGGCACGGTTGGTGCCTGGTAATCCAATAGTGCCCGGAATGTCTTTCCAGTACTGATTAATAGCCAACTGCTGATCGAAAATTGGGGAGTTGGTCATCACCGTATATGAGCGGTCGTGATGAATAACGAGTTTGCCGTTGATGTACTCTAAAATGGCATTGTCGCCTGTTGCATCTGATAGCGAGAGGTGCATGGTTGTGAACATATTGGTGCCCGGCACAAAATCGGAAAATACGTCAAACTCGCCTTTACGAAAATCCGCAACGGCTTCGGCTACTGTGGCAAAATTGTCTAAGGTGTATTGAAGCCAGAGCGATATAGCCAGTCCTTTCTTGTTTCCGTCTTTTTTGAACTCCGGATATTTCGACTCCACTAACCAGAGGGTGTTGCCCACCAAGCCTTTTTCGTTCATTCCGTCGGAGGTGGCTACGTCGAACGAGCTGGTAGCCACGCTTCCATACTTTGACTTCCATTTTATGGACATAGGCCCAACTTCGCCGGTCCGTTCGATGCCCTTTGGAAAAGCCCACAAATCAGCCGGAATCTCACCTCGCCAGTCCATCGAACGGGCGGTAATCACCGTGCCGTTTGGCCCCTGATAAACCACCCTCGTACAAGCCTTCGTATCCTGGTTCTGAACGAGGCATCCCAGCGTGAATGCCAACAGGAAACGTGAATAACTCAATAGATTTTTCATGTTGATTTGTTGGTTAAAAAGTACTCTGTCTGTTTCACAGTTGCTAATCCACCTGGCGAATCCGTTTTCGGCGAATGTCGTTGGTGTCGTTGTGGAATGTATAGCCCATACCCCACTCGAAATAATCGGCGTTTCCTTTGTGGGCTTTGATAGTAAGGCCAACAAACAGATGTTCGGTGGCGGCATAGCGAACGCCGACCCGCTCGTAATACCAGTTATTGTCGTCGTTGAGCGGATTGCGATTCAGGTAAAAGCCGAGGCCAACCGGAATATAGATGCGTGGTCGGATCACCCATTCCCAACTGCCTACCACCGCCATGCTGAGCACGTCGCGCAGGGGCGGGTCTGTTACGTTTTGCCGCTCCCGATAGCCACCTGCGTACATGAAGTCCAGCCCAACCCCCATTCGATATTTATAGGAAAACTGCCGCAGCACGTTGACGCCTAACGTAGATTTGGTATAATAGCCCGTTTCGCGGCTGTATTGCTTCTGCCCCACAGCCGCATTCACGTTGATGCGGTAGTGAGGCTGGTAGCGTGGCAACGGCTCGAACTGGCTGAAGTCGGGGCGTTGCTCATCGATCAGGTAATGAACCGACAACGCAGCAGGGAACATATTTATGCCATAATTGGGCAGGCGCGACGAACCATTGGAGAAGTGCTTGAAACCTGCCGACAAGCCCAGCAGAAACCGGCTGTTCAGGTGATACCGAGCCAGAAAGGCAATGTCGACGAAGCAATTTTGCGTAGAGCCTACCAATTCGTTGAGGGGATTGGCATCTTCGTCAAATGGCACGAAATCGTTGGCAATACCGAAACCACCCCGGTAGGCCCACGACCACCGTTGCCGGAAACGCGGATACGAAAACGGGATTTCGAACCACAAATAATAGGCGCGGGGAAAGCCAATGTCGAGATTACGGAAGTTAGAACTATATACCCCCACGCCGAATTTCGGGAACCGGTACAATCGGCTGTAGATGTCAGACTTGGGTATTTGCCAGCCTACCATCACTGAGTGTGCGCGGTAAGTCGACTGGTCGATGAGCTGGGCCGCTTCTGCCGTGCCGTTTCCCAGGATGGGGCCTCCTTCTTCGTAAAAAGTCAGGTAATGAAATGCTTTTTCCCGCCCATTGCGATTCAGCCGAAGCGTGTCGCTCTCCGGTACTGTTGGCTGGGCCTGGGTTAGTGTCCATGACAACGAACACACGCACAAAAGTAACAGAGGATGAATCAGATAACGGAGCATGGTGGTAACTGAACGGTGCGCAATGTATCACAAGGGTTGATGAATTGATTGGCCCGCCCGTGTTTTGCTTGTCAAGATTTATAAATATTTACACACGATATGCTTCTCGCCTACATTGATAATAAGGTTTTTTGGCGTTTCAAGTCGGCCAACTGCGAAATACGTGAATGGGATTGTATCGACGTTAATTCGGATGGTTAGTATACTATTAGTTTGGTACTGGGACGAACAGATAAATAACAACGATTTATTAACTTTGGTAAACCTAAAAGTCAGTATCTTGCCTGCACTATGGCTAAGTCGAAACGCTTTTACATTATGGTCTGAACTACATTAATCCACGTCTATTGCCTCTCATTTTTCATTTATCCAGACTTATGGGTTAAGGACTATCACGACAATGAGCTTAGATATATTCTTCATACTAACCGCTATACAGGCACTGATTACGTGTATAATCGTGTGGCCAAACAAAAAAACTGATAGCGAAGACTACTATCTACTGCTGTTTTTAGCCGCAATTCTATTCAAAGTAGTATCTAAATATATCTTATGGATTAGCGGGAATTACATCCTGTTCTATAAACTGCGAGACAGTTCCAGTTTGCTTTACGGGCCGCTTCTTCTGTTTTACTACCAACGAATTAAAGGCCAACCTATTCCACTCCGTACTGCACTGCTTCATTGTCTGCCCTTTGTAGCTCTGTTCTTGATCCAGGTGTTGGTGTATGTGCTGTCAATGCGTCAAAATAATTCTCTTATCAATTGGTATAGCCAGCTATCCGCCGTAGTCTGTTTATCTTCACCGGCTCTGTATAGTGGTTATGTTCTCTGGCAAATCCAGTCTAACCCTGCTGAATGGGCTTTCCATCACACAAAGCGAACTATCATATATATTTTAGGATTTTCCCAGTTGACATGTGTTCTGATTATCATCTTTTTTGACTTCATACTTGTGAATTCCATGTTAGGCCGGTACACTGTTTACGCCACCATGTTAGCCGCAGTAGTACTGGTATTATACTTCAGAGTCAAATTGTTTAAGCAACATTCCGAGTCGTTTGAGTACAAGGTGGATCAACACACAGAAAAGCCGGGCAAACTGGATGAATCCCAATTGGAAGAATACATCCCTAAGTCGCTGGTTTCGGTATATGACCGCCAAATTCGGGAGTTTATGGAATCTCAAAAGGCTTTTCTGCAACGGGGATATACCCTTCGGGAGATGGCCGAAACTACAGGCATTCCCTTGCATCATCTGTCGGCGGTTATCAACCGGCACTACGGCTATCATTTCAATGAATACATCAATCACTGGCGGATTGAATACCTGAAACAGCGATTGGATAAAAATGAGTGGAAACATAAAACGCTCGAAGCACTGGCCCAGGAAAGCGGCTTCACCAATCGGACATCCTTCATTACAGCCTTTAAAAAACACTGCGGTAAAACTCCATCTGACTACATTCGGACCATAAAAGGTACTGTATAACCAGTCTATTTTATTCCGGGGCCCAATCTGACGATAACGCAAGCCAATCACTTGTTAAGATTTATAAATTCGGACAAGTCCATGTGACTCGTTCGTTTATCTAATTCCAACGAACACTAACTTGGCAGCCGCAAAAGCAGTCAATCGCCGGTTTGATGTTCTGGTATGAAAAAAATTACCTGTCATTTTTTACTGATTAGTACGGTGCTCATCAGCAGTCACCTGATGGTTGGCTGCGGTTCCTCCGCGCGGATTACTGGTTCGTGGAAAAGCCCCGATGCGGTCAGGAAGGCTTATACGAAAGTATTGGTGGCCGCACTTACCAGCGATGCTTACGCCCGGCAAACGGTTGAAACAGATTTGGTAAGCCGCCTTCAGCGTAAAGGCATACAGGCGACGCGTAGTATCGACATTTTCCCGCCCACGTTCAGAGAGGGCAAACTGCCTGCCCGCGAAGATATTATAAAAACCATTCGCGAGACAGGCCACGACGCCGTGCTGACAGCCTCACTCATCAAAAGCAACACGGAGACTCGCTACGTGCCTGGCACGCTAACCTATGCACCGGTCGGCCCGTACTACAGCAATTTCTATGGATACTACAGCCGCGTGTATCCAATGGTCTATTCATCAGACTACTATACAACGCTCGATACGTACTTTCTGGAGACAAACTTATACGAGGTGGGCAGTGAAAAACTGCTCTGGTCTGCACAGTCGAAGACCTATGACCCACCATCAATCAGAGATTTCTCCCGAGACCTTGCCCAACTCACAGTGGATAGGCTCGCTAAAGACGGTATTTTATAACGCACTCGACACCGAAGTCTTATCCGTCACAACACTCACTATATGAGAACTTTCGCACCCAAAACTATCGTCTTTCGTCTCGCACTCCTTATTGCATTCTCGCAGACCGTTTCGTTGCTACAGGCACAAACCGTGCCGCCCACCTATAAAGGGGGACTTACTTTCACGAAGCCAGCTCCTACATGGCGATTGGACGTTACGGGCGGCTACCAGTTTTTTGGCTCGCTCCGGCTCAACGAAGGGCGGCTTCGGCTCCTCGATAGCTTCAACTGGAGTGGTTCGCTTTCCTATCGTTGGCGGGAAACCGACCGCTTTATGATTACATACATCAACCAGCCTACCGAATTATGGCTCCAACCGTATGGCAATTTTAATGGCACACAGGGAGACCGCAGGCTGACCGACGTCAATATACATTATGTGCTGGCTGGCAATGTACGGGAGTTTGCTATCGACGGCCCGGTACATCCTTTCGCCGGAGTACAGGCCGGGCTGGTAGTTTTTGATCCGGTATCGAGGCAGTTCAACAACGAAACCCGGTTTGCTATGGGGGTAACGGGAGGAGCCGTTGGGTCACTTGGCGGGCCGCTCGGCTGGAAGATCGAAGCTTCTTTATTGATGCCGATTTTGTGGGTTGGGGGTGGTGTGTTCTGCGGGCCGGGAGGGTGTAACCTCGGGCTTTCGGGTGGATCAGCCATTCTTCAAATGCATACCAACGCTGGCCTTACGCTCAGTTTCTGATAGCAGTCACCTGTATATGATATGCGCCTATTTTCAAAAGTTTTCTGTGAAACATGTTTAAAATCAACTAGTTAAATGAAAAAACTTATTCTCATAGTACAGGCTTTCCTCATAGGGGTGTGTCTGATTAGCTCTGCCTCCGCACAAACACTTGCTCAGGTTAACCGCGACGAAGTTCAACTCATCCGCAGCATTTGGGGATTGGAGAAGAAAGATATTGTATCGAAATACATGAAGTTTAACGACTCGGAAGCAGCAAAGTTCTGGCCGATATACGAAGAATACACCGCCGGACGCAGGAAACTGGGTGATGATCGCGTCAACATTATTGGTGAGTATGGCCGCACGTATCAGAACATGACTGATGCAAAAGCAGACGAGCTGGCTAACCGGGTCTTCAGCAACAATATTGCCTTAGACAAACTCCAGAAGAAATATTACGGCAAGTTCAAGAAGGCGGTCTCGCCGTTAAGAGCAAGTCAGTTTCTTCAATTGGAGAGCTACCTCGACACGGCCATCAAAGCCGAACTGCAAAAAGAGATTCCGCTTTTGGGTGAATTACGCCAACAACGATAGTCGGCGCAAGCCTCTACAGCTATGGCGCGTCTTCGACAATTTGTTCAGCTCACGATTATTACGGTCGCTGTTCTGCTGGTGGCTGTTCTCTTCAGCAGGGCGTTTGTGACGCTATATCGGTTGTTGCAACAGATAGTTGAAGACCTGCGAATAGGCACCTGGTTAGATTATACGCTTGTTGCAATACTCATAATAGGCATCCTGGTTTTGGCGGGATTTATTGCCGGGCTGCTGTTCGTCAGCAAGTCGGAGAAGTCAGGGCTTATCTCCTCAGTCGATTCGCAAAGTGTGCTGGTATATATCAACGGAGGCTGGCAACCTGCCCTGCTCATTGAACGAGACATTGCCGGTGCTAACGTCGTATACGTACCTCATGTTCCCAACGCTCACACAGGGGCTATTTACATAGTCGAACCATTTCAGATTACTCCCCTTAACATACCTGCGCATGAAATGCAGACAATTATTGGGCAGGGGGGCAGGGGCTTGTCAGAACACACTGGGCAACTTTTCGATGCCGGCTGACGTCTGAACTGCATTTTCCGTACAACAGTAGTAAAAAAACGCTTTAGATAGTATGAAACTTTTTTGGATTCTGACAACCGCATTATTGATTAATGTCAACTTGTCTTCGTTTGCGCAGGATGGAACATCCGTTGGGGGCGAGTGGGCTTCTGGTGTGCGTTTGGGAGGATCTTCCGGCGTAACGCTAAAGAAGTATTCGAAGAATAATCAGTCAGCTTTTGAACTGATTGGCAGCTACAACTTTGATCCCAAGGTGAATAATCTGGGGATTACGGCCCTGTTCGAAAAATTACCTGCTTTATCTGGAAATCGACTGAATGCTCAGATTGGTTTTGGCCCTACCTGGATTTTTCGCAACACGCACATTGGTATTAGTGGTATACTCGGATTCGACTGGCGGTTGAAGCAAGTACCCATCTCGCTCTCGGTCGACTGGGCACCTACCTTTTTCTTTATCAACCGAACCGGCTTCAGTCCAATCAACGGAGCGTTCAGTGCACGCTACATCCTGAATAGCCGAAACTATATGTCTCGACGCCCCCGAATGCCTAAACCCTCGAGCAACTAACCGTCAACCTCAGCTCATCTTCAGTTCGATGAAAAACATGACTTCTTTCTCCTCCATATCGACTTTATTCCATTTACCTCGCCGTCGGTTTGTTCAGTTGGCCGCTATCTGGCCCATGCTGCTGATTATCTATTTCTCTACGCCCTCGGCCACATGGGCGCAAGGGGTAATTATTGGCCGTCCTCCCGGTAACCATCCGGGTCGCCCGCCGGGTAACCATCCCGGCGTGCATCCAGGTCGCCCGCCGGGCAGACCCCCACTTTGGCAGGACTTAGGGACTACTGTAGTCAGCTATGGCGTTAGCCGCGACGCCGTGAATGTATTTCACGAAGGCTTCTTTAGGGCACTGAAATTCAGAGTCTGGGATGCCCCCCTCGAGATGTTTGAGGCCGAAGTAGTTTATGGCAATGGCGGACGCGACCGGGTTCCCATCAATCAAATTATCCGGCGCGGGGAAGAAAGCAGCGCACTTAACCTGCGGGGGGACAGAGACGTATTCGAAAAGTGTTTTTTACGTACCGTTTTGTGCCGGGTTTCACTGGCCGTCGGGCGAAAATAACGCTGTTCGGAGTTCAGTAAACGTGAGACTTTTTACTTGATTAAGCGTAAAACGGGCTATTACATTTGTAAGTTACACAGTACGTTATGCGAACTCCACGTTATTACTATTTTATCCTGCTGGGCTGTCTGGTTAGTTTCACTGCCGTAGCGCAATCAAACTGGCCTCGGGAAATTGCGCTTGCTTCGGGCGGAAAAATCGTTATCTATCAGCCGCAGCCGGAAAATCTTAATGGCAATAAACTTAGTGCCCGCGCGGCTGTGTCGGTACGCCGGAAAGCAGGCGACGAACCTGTGTTTGGTGCTGTTTTTGTAGATGCCACATTAGATACCGACAAGGACAGCCGTACAGCAACCCTTGAAAGTGTGACGGTACGTAATGCGAAGTTTGCCGATGCGAAAGAGGGCGAGATCGAGCAGTTGAAAACGCTGCTGGAAACCGAAATACCGAAATGGGAACTGGAACTCTCGCTCGATCAGTTGCTGACGGCCTTGGAAAACACGCGTAGCACAACCACCGACGAGTATCGCAACGAACCCCCCACTATTATCTACACCGATAAGCCCTCTACGTTGGTGCTGCTCGATGGCGATCCGGTTGTTAAGCCGGATAAAGAACTGAAGATGGATCGGGTAATGAATACGCCGTACCTGATTATCAAAGATGGGGCAACGTATTATCTCTACGGGGGTAAATATTGGTACAACTCGCCGGAAATACTCACTGGCTGGCAACCTCTCACCAAATTGCCGTCGAAGATCAAACAGCTTGACGAGCAACTGAAAAAACAGGAGAAGGAGCAGCAGGCCAACGCCAAGACGACGGAAAACGACGCACCCAGTACGCCCAAAGGCCCAACTGCCATTGTGGTACGCACGAAGCCTACCGAATTGATTCAATCCGATGGTGAAGCGCAATATGCATCCGTCGAGGGAACGAGCTTGCTGTATATGTCCAACACCTCAAATGAGGTTTTTAAGGACATTAATAGCCAGAAAACCTACGTGCTGCTATCTGGCCGCTGGTATGCAGCCCCATCGCTCAACGGTCCCTGGCAATATGTAGCCCCCGATAAACTACCGGCTGACTTCGCCAAAATACCCGAAGGCTCCGAGAAAGATGTAATTCTGGCTAATGTGGCCGGGACACACGCAGCCGAAGAAGCAGTGCTGGATGCCCAGATTCCACAAACAGCCAAAGTAGACCGCAAAACGGCTACTGCAACGGTTAGCTACGACGGTGAACCGCAGTTTGAGTCTATACCCCAAACCGACCTGGAGCGGGCGGTCAATACTGCCAGCACGGTTATGCGGTCAGGTTCCAACAGAAAATATTACTGCGTTGAAAATGGGGTTTGGTTTGAGTCGGCCAATGCAAATGGTCCCTGGACGGTATGTACGGAACGACCGGGGCAGGTGGATAGAATCCCGCCCAGTGATCCGGCTTATAACACTCGATACGTATACATTTACGACACCACGCCCCAGTATGTGTATATGGGCTATACGCCGGGTTACATGGGTTGCTATGTAGCCGGTCCAACGGTCGTTTATGGTACAGGGTATTTTTACCGACCCTGGTATGGGGCCGTGTACTATCCGCGACCGGTAACCTGGGGATATGGTATGTGTTATAATCCCTGGACTGGATTTTCGATGACTGTCGGCTTTGGCGGGGGCTTCTTTTTCTATAGTTCGCGGAGCTATTACGGCGGAGGTTGGTTTGGCCCGCCTGTGTACCGCCCCCCATACCGTCCTTACTATGGCGGTTACTACGGAGCCAGGCCCATTTACCGAGGGCGTCCGGTGAATGTCAATCAGATAAACATTAATATCAATCATACCAATAATATCTACACTCGCCAACGGGGTGTGGTAACACGTGACGTCAACCGGCGACCCGGTGGCAGTTTGGGGTCTGTTAACCGGCCTCTTGCCAACCGACCCCAGAACCGCCCATCCCCAGCTAACCCCGGCCTGAGCGGTCGGCCCGGCATCAGTCGTCCTGACATTAGCCGCCCGTCAACTAATCGCCCCGACGTTAGTCGCCCCTCAGCCAATCGCCCTGATGTTAGTCGACCTTCTGTCAGTCGGCCCGACATCAGTCGACCTTCCGTTAATCGGCCCGAAGTGGGCAACCGTGATGTTCCCAACCGGGTAGGTGGCGCAGTGCGGGAGCGCGTACCAGGTAAGGCGACCGGCATTCCCAATGACGTATTTACGGACCGTAGCGGCAACGTTTTTCGGCGCGAACAAGGGGGAGGCTTACAGCAACGGGAACAGGGTAACTGGAGGCCAACAGGTGGCGATAACCGCGATCTCAACCGGGCCGTTCAGACTCGCGACCGGGCCTTACAACGACAGAACAGCTTTGACCAACACCGGCAATCGAACGATTTTCAGCGGCCCAGCCGTTCGGTAGGCGGCAATCGTCCTGCACCGAATCAGAGTGGTGGCGGTCTTCGGCGGGGACGCTAAACCAGCGTCAAACAGCCGGTAAGAAAAAATAGCTACGTCATACTTGTATAGACAAGACTGTTGTATACCTTTACAACATGGTTGCCAAACCGCGTCGATACCAGCTAATTTATGAGTCGTTAAAACACCAGCTTACTGGGGGCGTTTACCCGAAAGGGTCGTTGCTGCCATCGGAGAACGAGTTATCTACGCAGTTTCAAACATCGCGCATGACCGTTCGGCAGGCATTGTCCGAACTGGTACGGGAAGGATACATTGAGCGGCAGCACGGACGGGGGAGTGTGGTTCGGTCTGAGCGGCAGGCACTGGGACTACTATCGTTTCGCGGGTTTTCGGAGGTGGTCAGCACCAACCACTTAGTGCAGACAAAGTTCCTGGAGCCACCGGCTCTGCGTGACTGGCCCGCCGTCTTTTTTTATGAATTGACAACTGCCGAACGCGCCCTCAACTGCCTGAGCCTGTCCCGGATTCGGTACGCCGACAACGAACCCGTGATGCTTGAATATACGTGGGTGCCCAACATTGGCGTAGACGCTATTCTAACCGGAGAACTGCTCGATGGGTCCTTGTTTCGGACACTACACAGCCAATATCAGCTCGACATTCGGAACATGGAACAGTGGCTACGGGCTACAAGTGCGACCAATGCACAGGCCGAGTTGCTTGGATGCGCTTCGGCCACCCCACTCATCTACATCGAACGGCGGTATCTGACCAACCTGCCCAACATCCATGTCTACAGCCAACTATATTGTCATACCGACCGCTACGCTATCAGCGATAGTAAGTAATCCATTCATAACCAGTGCCGTATTTGTTCTGTATTAACTAATTTCCCCGATACGATGAACCAGACACTTATTCGCGAGATCGCCAAAATGATTGACCACTCGCTGCTGCACCCCACCATGACTGATACAGAACTTCATGCTGGTTGCCTGCTGGCTCTGAAATATGACGTAGCATCGGTTTGCGTGAAACCTTACGCCGTTGCGATGGCACAGGAGCTATTGGCTGGCTCCGACGTGCTGGTAGGTACAGTGATTGGCTTTCCGGCGGGCAATAGCGCAATTTCCATCAAGGTCGCCGAAACCGAGCAGGCTTGCCGGGATGGTGCCGTAGAAATCGATATGGTCGTTAATATCGGCAAGGTACTGGGCGAAAACTGGAGTTATGTTACCGACGAAATTCGGGCTGTTAATGAGGCTACAGTGGCGCATGGGGCCATTCTGAAGGTAATTTTTGAGAATGACTATCTACCTCAGGACAGCTACAAGATCCGGCTCTGCGAACTATGTACAGAAGTGGGAGCGGCTTTTGTCAAGACCTCAACGGGTTACGGTTTTGTGAAGGGTGCAGACGGTAAATACAGCTACGAAGGAGCTACCGAACACGACCTGCGTTTGATGCTTGACCACGTGGGGCCGGGAGTCCGGGTGAAAGCTGCCGGGGGTGTCCGCACGCTTGATGGGCTGCTGAAGGTAAAAGAAATGGGCGTCTCGCGGCTGGGTGCATCGGCTACGGCTACAATCATGGAAGATGCTTACCGCCGGTTTGGGGCCGTTGCCGCCGACGCGCCCGTGATTCCGGTTGCCGATGCGAACGGCTACTGATGGGCGGCTATGCGATTCCTCAGTTGATGGCTACCGGCTTCTGTCCTTTTTTGTATTTCTCGCCAAAACCCGAATTATTAGGTTCATAAGGAGCGGCAAACTCCGCATTGACACCGTTTTTTGGAATGTCTTTTTCCCGGCCTAAGGCCCAGTAAATGCCATTCAGAACCAGCTTCCGCATACTTTCTTCTTTAAAATCGAAAGGGTGGCCCAGCGTCGTGAAAAACACGCGGGCTGCTTTGCCACTGCTGCCGGTATAGGTTTTGGTCCAGGCTACGGGTTGTGTAAGGGGGTATTTATCCAGGTTGCCCTTCTGCTGATGCTGCGACCGCAACGACTTGCCTTCCAGAAACGGCTTTACGTCACCCTGTAATTTCCAGTCGCCCCCATCTACGTGGTAGAGCCACGAGTAAGCCTGGAAGGGCCGCACCCCGTTCAGAATAGGCGTCTGGGTATTGGACATTAAATATACCGATGTTAGCGGGGCGTTGCCATCCTCAAAATGCCCGTGATGGACAATCCATTGCTGCCCGAAGACCTTCGCAGGCCAGTCCGTATTGAGGTGCATCAGGCTCGAATCGGTTTTGTATTGAAACGTGTGCGTGGCCGTTCGGAAACCTACCATCGGCCTGCCGCTTTCGGCGTAGTCGGTAATTAACTTCACTTCGGCTTTGGGGAGGTTGCGCCATCGGGCAAATACCACCATCAGGTCGGCGGTTTTAAGGGCTTCCAGCCCGGCAATATGATCGGTGCGGTTGGGATTGATGGCACCCGTACTGTCGAGTGGATAGCAGACTGTAATTTTCGCGCCGAGGTTACGCTTTAAAATCCGCCCCAGCATCGGCATCGACTCCTCGGAGCGGTACTCTTCGTCGCCCGTTACGAAAACGATGTGCAGTGGTTTTTGCTGGGTCGCGGGGCGAAGGGCCACCGCTGCCGCAAGTACGAAAGAAAACAGAATGGCGTACGTCAAGCGTTTCATAATCAATCAGTTCGGGTGTTGCTTGAGGAGTTCGTCGGGCGTATAGAAGCTCTTGCGGGTTTTGGTCTGTTCGCGTATCTGCTTTACCATTGCCGACGTAACGGGTACGGATGCCGAATTACCAAACGACGACCGGATGTAATTCAATACATTCACCATTTCGTCGTCGTTGAGCAGTTGACCGTAGGGCGTCATGGGCACATTGCCGGGATACTTTTTGCCATTCACCTCCAGCGGGCCGTATAACCCATGCATCACTAATTTGATGAGCCGTTCGGGGCTGCCCGTCACCCAGTTGCTTTTGGCTAAGGGCGGAAAACCTGCCGACTCAAGCCCCGTTCCATCGGCCTGATGACAGGTGATGCAATATCCATCGCGGCTATAGATGGCTTTGCCTAATGCCAGCTTATCGGTCGATGCCCCCGGCTTGGGCCGGATATTGTGATTTACCATATCGGTATGGGGGCTTTTGATAAAATCCAGATGCGGCTTGATCCAATCGTCGACAGGCTGCTTTTCGACCGTTGCCAGTACCTGCTCTTTTTGCGCGTTGGGCAACCACGTACTTGCCACCATTGCTTCCATTCGTACCCGGCCCTGCGGGTCACGGGCGGCTTCGGTTAGCATCGTACCCAGCCTGGAACCCAGTTGATGGTCGTTGAACCGTGCCACGCGTACTGCTGCCGCCCGCACCCGGTAGTCGGGCGATTTCAGAAGCTTCGTCAATAAGCTTTGATCGACCTGATTTAAGCCCCAGCTTACCCAGAGCGCTTCGAGCAGGTGGTGCTGATAGTTGGCATCACTGGCATTCAGCCCCCCGATCCAGGTCTGTAGTTTGGGCAGTACTTCTGCCGGGCTATGTTCGCGCAGTTCGCGCCGGGTGCGGTAGCGGGTGCGATATTCGGGCAGTTTGAGATTTTCCAGTAATTGCTCCACACTCGCTCCATCGACTGGCGCGGGCGTTACGAGCGGGCGGGCCGGGTAGGTGATGCGGTAGATGCGCCCATGAACATGGTCGCGCAGGGGGTCGCGGGCGTTGTGCTGCATGTGGCCGATCAGTACGTTATGCCAGTCGGCCAGATAGAGCGAACCGTCGGGGGCAAACTCCATATCGACAGGCCGGAAGTTGGGGTCGCTGCTTCGTACCAGGTCCATCCGGTGGCGAGTCTGGTAGCCCGTGCCGTCGTCAATCATCTGGTGCATTTTCGTGCCCAGAAACCCAATGGTATTATTGAGCATCATATCGCCCTGCACCTCGTCGGGGAAGTGGCGGCTCGATACGAATTCCAGCCCTGAGGTAGGCCGTACACGCTGTGTTTGTTCGATGAGCGGTCTTGAATCGGGCGAGGTGAAGCCGTAGCGGGCCTTGATGGAACCGGGTGTGAGCCAGAACACGTCGGGGCTGGAGGTAGACAAACAGAATGGTTGTCCCCAGGTGTCGAAAGCTACTCCCCACGGGTTGGAAACGGTGTTTTGCACCACACGGTCGAGTTTTTGGCGTTGGGGATTGTAGCGCATGTAGCCCCCGTGCGTACCGCGAATGGTGCCGTAGGGCGTTTCGACGTTGCTGTGCAGAAATACGCCTTCGCCCATGTAAATGGCTCCCGATTCGTCGGTGCTGAAGGCGTGGATGTTGTGGTGCGTGTCGTGGTCATCGAAGCCGCTCAGCACAATCTCGACCTGATCGGCCCGGTCGTCGCCGTTCGTATCGATGTAGCGTTTGAGGTGGGTTCCCTGAGCGATGTAAACGCCCTGTGGGGTAAGTTCGAAGCCGGTGGGAAGGTGCAGATTGTCGGCAAAAACGGTCTGTTTATCGGCCTTACCGTCGCCGTTGGTATCTTCCAGAATAATCAGTTTATCGTTGGGCCGGGCGTCGCCGGGGCGGTAGTGCGGGTAGGTTGGCATGGTAGCAACCCAAAGCCGCCCCCGGTTGTCGAAGGCAATCTGAGCGGGATTAGCCAGATCCGAAAACTCTTTTTCTGAAGCAAATAACTCGATTTTATAGCCCGGAGCCATTGTGAACGACCGCAGGGCTTCGTCGCCATACAGATACCGAACCCCGGCATTGGGTTTGAAATTGGTTTCAACAGGCGGTAATGGGCTGGTGCGGGCATCAGCGGCTGCCAGGTCGTAGGGCTGTCCGTTGGCGGTGCGCCAGATGAGCGTATCGCGGTTGGCAGTCATCTGGCGAATTTTGGCCAGTTCGGCGGGGTAATTGTCGGGGCCAAAGGGCTTGTAACGACGGCCATAGACATGCACCCCGTTCGGGATTTTATAGTCATTATGCCAGTGCCAGGCGTGGTCGAGCACCGCCTGCCGAACAGCCTCGCGCCGACTCTCGTCACGCATGGGCATCGGGCCAAACAGTCCATCAACCAATAGTCTGGCGAATTTCGAATAGCCGGCTTCGTTTAGTTGCTGCCCGTCAATAGTGAGTTGCTCTCCGGTCTGAAACCATTGCTGAGCAGGCGTGAAAGCATCCAGAAACAGGACGCTGTGCTGGCGGGCTACGTCTTCGATAGCCTTCGCATACAGGCTGAGATTGCGATTTTCGGCCACGCCGTTGGGCAAATCGAACTGCTTCGACAAGTCCTGAAACGCGATGGGCGATACCAGCGCAAGCTGCGGAGCCTGGCTACCGTTATAGCGTTGAGCGAGTGTGTGTTCCACAAACGCCGACAGTTCAGCTTTGAAAGAGGGTAGTCCGGCGGGGCCAGCGTAAGACTCGCTAAAGCCAAAAAAAGCAATCACTACGTCGGCTTTGAGGGTGGTCAGCCATTCGTCGGGTTTGGGATACGTACCGATACTGCTGGAGTTCTGGGCCAGTTCGGTCTGGAATTTTTCGGCACCGGGAAAGGCCCAGGCATCCATTCGACCCGCGTGGGGCCGGAAACCGGGCGTGTCGCCCCCGTCGCAAAGGTTGCGAATGAAGAGATTTTTATCGGGGTAGCGCAGGTGCAGCTCTGTCTCGAACGAGCCGTAATTCAGCATCCGCGCACCGAGATTGTTGCCAATCAGGGCGATATGGGTGTTGTTGCCCAGCGTTAGCTTTGTGGTAGGTCGGGGTAGATAAGCCGTGCTGCCAATTCCGACAAAAAAGGCCAGGCCTAAAAAGAGTGTTGAGCGAAAGCGTTTTGTGTGCATAGGTTTAGCAAAGCGATGCAAACCCAGTAAAGGTGTTGTTGGTAAATAAAATACTCAGTAAACAGATTGTTATTCCGGGCGATTCGCACCAGACTCGTTCGGTAAATTTCTGCCCGGCCTGTTTGTGTGGCTGATTGAAATTCCGACGTAGTCAAACCACAACTTATCTATGGATGAATCATTACGCGGTATGGTGCAAAATGGCTGTACTAAATTTTTGTTAATCAATTGATTATCTGTACATAGTTCTTACATTAGAGTTTGTTTTAGGACCGACCTCTACCAGTGCCTACCCTATGCGATTCATTTGTACTGGAATATTATTGCTCGGCTGGTGTCTGACGAGCTTTGGGCAGACTTATCCAGATTTACCTGCTCTGGATTTTGATCGCCGGAGCGATGCAGCCTACATGGATAGTTTGCTGACACTGGGCCGTTCGCATCAGCGGCTTGTCGATAAGCTGCCGCGCTCGCGCCGGAACGATACCCTGCGGTTGGAGGGGCTGCGATTTATGATCTCGGTTTTCAAACAAATGCGTGGTCCGCAACGCGACAGCAGTTATATCTACGCTAAACGCCTGGAAGAACGGGCTTTGGCTTATCGTAATACGCTGTTTGCCGTGCGGGGTATGATGCAGCAGGAATATTACCTGCGTACCGCCCAGACCGATTATGTGCAGGCACTTAAAATTAATCAGCGGGCGTCGGCCCTGTGTGTGGGATTGCCGCGCGAAAGTTCACCGCGCTGGCAGGTGCAGATGAACATGGGCGATCTTTATGCATTGCTCAAAGAATACGATAACGCTCTGACAAGCTACCAAACGTCATTGACGCTGCTAAGCTACAATACATCACTTACCCCTAAAAATCGAAAATTATTAGCGTCGCAGGCACTCTCGCAAATGGGTGAAGTCTACGAAGCGCAGGGGCGTTTCGAGCAGGCCCGCCAGCAGTATGAAGCCAGCCGGCAAATTGCATTTGAAACCAATTCGCAAACCAACGTGGCGTATGCCAATGAGCGGCTGGGCGATTTTTTTATTAGCCGTCATCAGCCCGAGCAGGCCATTCGGTATTTCAATGAAGGGCTGGCCGTGTGGACACAACTGCGCGACCGGGCAGGGCAGGCTTCCGTATGGGCGCGGCTGGCCGAATGCTACACCCTGACCAACAAACCGGCACTGGCTATTGAATTTGGCGAGAAAGCACTGGCCGTGGCCCGGCAGTCGGGCTATTTACGGATGCGGCAAATGGCTACGCAGGCGTTGTACCGGGCCTATCGGCTGGCAAATCAGCCCACACAAGCGTTGGCAATGTATGAAGAGTACGTCGTGCTGCGCGATAGCCTGAACAATCTTCGGCGGGTAGAAGAACTCTCGCTTATGCAGAAGAAATATGACATCGGTCAGGTTAGGGCCGAGGCCGACCGGGAGCGGCTCGTTCAGCAGCAGCAATTGATCGACCTGCGCCGACAAGCCGAAATTGCACGGTTGCGGGCCGAAACCGAACGCGAGCAACTGGCTGGTGAAACCAGGATGAGCCAGCTTCAACGGCGGATTGAAACCGAACGCCTGCGGGCCGATTCGGAGCGGAGCCGACGCGAACAACAGGCGAACATCGACGCGCTGAACAGTGATATCGAACGGCAATACCTGACGCGGGCCTTTTTGGTGGCCGGGCTGGCAATGCTGCTTTTCTTCACGATTGTTTACTTCCGCAAAAGTCGGTTAGTGAGCCGACAGAAGCGGGAAATCGAGAGTTTCAACCATGATCTGGAAAGCAAGGTAGCCGCCCGGACCGCCGAACTCGAACAGGCGAATGCGCAACTACGGGCTAAAAACAAAGAAATTGAAGACGCTCTGCTGCGTGGGCAAACGCTCGAACGAAAACGCATGGCTGCCGATTTGCACGATAGCTTAGGGGGCTTACTGGCGGCTATCAAAACCAGTTTGTCGGCGTTGAACCCGGCCCGGCTATCGCAGCGGGAGCAGTTGGTGTATCAGAACCTGCTGAATATGACAAAAGAAGCCTTTGCCGAAGTCCGTTATCTGTCGCACAATCTGCAACCCGATGAGCTGGAAAAACATGGCTTGTCGCAGGCGCTGGAACGGTTGGTAAATAAACTGAATAGTACGCAGAAGATTGTTTTCCGGCTTGAAAATGCCGAGTTGCCGCGCCTGGATAAAACAACCGAATTTAATTTGTACTCAATCTGTATTGAACTCTGTAGCAATATTTTACGGCATTCCGAAGCCACTGAAGCCTACATATTGTTTCGGCGATTTGGTACGGAACTAAACATGATTGTGAAAGACAACGGCTGCGGCATGAATCCTGCCGACGCAACGGGTATGGGACTGCGTAACATTCAATCGCGAATGGATCAGATTCATGGCCGCTACGAAATTCACTCCGAAATAGGCGAGGGTACTACGTTTATTTTTATCCTGCCCGTTGCCGTCGGGAATCTGGTTGAAAACAGCGATTACTGAATACGGGCTTCAACCGCGAACTCATTTTTGTCGAAGAAAGACAACTTCTGAAAGCCGTATAATTTGTAGTGATTTACCTGCCAGCCTGTGCGGGTTGGACCGCTTTCGAGCAACAGATGCCGCTCAGAAGCGTATAGCGGGTTACTGGTTTGCAGAACGGCCTCAATACGCCGGGGTTGCCGCGTAACCGAATCGACTTTAACCAATAGCGACCGGACGGTCAGGCGTTCTTCCGAATTTTTCAGCGTGTATCGATACGTCAGCGAGTCGGGCCGGGCAATGTTGTAGCTGCTGCGAAGGGCCGGTTTGTTGATGTCGGCCTGTAAAAAAAGCTCCAGTTCACGCTGCCAGTTGATAGTGCGCACGGTCTGCTGGCTACGCTCCCGATTGATCTGAACCGCTTTCTGAACCAGCGGCTTACGGGCTGAAAGGTCGGTTATTTGCCGGTTAACGAAGCCCCCCACGTCGTAGTATACGGGCGGCAGGTCAGACTGAGCGGGGTTGTTGCAACCACTGAAAAGAAGCGGCAGAAGAAGACACAAACAAAACACTATACGCATAGACAGGAGCAAAATGGTTGCTGATACAGACCACCCGCTGCCCGTTGCAACACGAAATTTTTAAAATCGGTTTGGCGAACCGATTTCTGAACCAAATTTGCGCCTGAAATGCTATTCAAATACACAGTTCAACGGGTAACGTTGCACTTTAAACTTTGACCAAATTCAGGAATGGAATACGATGTTATTTTTATTGGTGCGGGGCCGGGCGGCTATACGGGTGCCATTCGGGCAGCTCAGCTTGGACTTAAAACAGCCATCATCGAAAAATATCCCACATTGGGTGGCACCTGCCTGAATGTAGGCTGCATTCCGTCGAAAGCCCTGCTCGATTCGTCGGAGCATTTTTATAATGCGGCCCACACCTTCGCCGAACATGGCATCAGGCTCGACAGCCTACAGGTTGATCTGCCCCAGATGATCAAACGCAAGCAGGACGTTGTGGATCAGACAACGAAGGGTATAGCGTTTCTGATGAAGAAAAATAAGATCGACACGTATTACGGGCTTGGCTCATTTGTGGATGCGCATACGGTGAAGATTGCCAAAAACGACGGGGGCGAAGAAACGATCAAGGGTAAAAACATAGTTATCGCCACCGGCTCAAAACCCATGTCATTCCCGTCGATGCCTATCGACAAAAAACGGGTCATCACATCGACCGAAGCCCTGAAATTAGAGCAGGTGCCGAAGCACCTGATTATTATAGGTGCGGGTGTGATTGGTGCTGAGTTAGGTTCGGTTTATGCCCGGCTGGGTGCCAACGTGTCGTTCGTAGAATTTGCCGATTCGATGATCCCAACAATGGATAAAACGATGGGCAAAGAATTGCAGAAAGCCATTAAAAAACTTGGCGCCGATTTCTACTTTAACCACAAAGTGACGAAAGTCGAAAACAAGGGTGAAGAAGTAGAGGTAAGCATCGATACGCCCGATAACAAGCAAATAACGCTCACCGGCGATTATTGCTTAGTATCGGTAGGTCGGCGGCCCTATACCGATGGGCTGAACCTCGAAGCGGCTGGCCTGAAAGCCGACGCGCGGGGTAAGGTTGAGGTCGATAGCTATCTACGAACGAGCGTACCGCACATTTATGCCCTCGGCGACGTGATTCGCGGGGCCATGCTGGCGCACAAGGCCGAAGAAGAAGGCACATTTATTGCCGAAACGATTGTGGGTCAGAAGCCACACATCCATTACCGGCTTATTCCGAATGTAGTGTACACCTGGCCCGAAGTGGCGGCTGTGGGCTATACCGAGGAAGAACTGAAGCAGGAGGGCATTCCCTATAAAACGGGTTCGTTTCCGTTCAAAGCCCTGGGCCGGGCGCGGGCCAGTATGGACATTGACGGATTGGCGAAAGTACTGGCGCACAAAGATTCCGACGAGATTTTGGGTGTTCACATCATTGGCCCACGTGCGGCTGATATAATTGCCGAAGCCGTAGTGGCTATGGAATTCCGGGCTTCAGCAGAAGATATTACCCGAATGTCGCACGCGCACCCGACCTACACCGAAGCGTTCAAAGAAGCCTGTTTGGCCGCAACCGGCAACCGGGCCATCAATATGTAATTATCTGGCGCGAGCCAACCGATACGTCGGACCGGCTCGCGCCATTTTCAGTACCCTCGGTTCAGTGAAATCTGGTTTTCCAGGATTTGGCCCTGTTCAAATTTTCGCAGGTTGCGCACGAACTGTACCATCTTCCCCTCGTCTTCGTTGCGTTGTCCGCCCGCTGTATGCTGAGTCAGAATCACGTTGGACATGGCCCATAGCGGGCTGGTCTGGGGCAGGGGTTCAGTAGCCGTTACGTCCAGGACCGCCCCGCCGAGGTGTCCGCGCTGCAACGCGTCGATCAACGCCAATTCATCAACTGTATTGCCGCGCCCGACGTTGGCAAATACGCTACCGGACTTCATGGTCTGTAACATATCTGCCGTAATAAAGCGGTCGGCAGAGCCGGGCAGGCAGTTGATGACCAAATCGGTTTGGGGCAACACCGCCATTAATTCATCGGTGGTATGCAATTCAGCCGCAGGGTCGGTCCGGGCCAATAGCTGAACGCGGCACTCGAAGCCGTTTAGAATCGTGCGCACGGCCAGACCAATGCTACCCGCTCCCAGGATGACAACATTTTGCCGATGCAACAGGCTCATAGTATGCCGAAGCGGAACACCAATCCACTGTTTCTGTCGTTGAAGCACCGCCAGCTCATCCAACCGACGATATAGGGCCATAATACCACCCACAATGGTTTCGGCGCAGGGCCAGGCGAAAAAATCGCCCATGTTACAGACCGGAATCGATAACGTAAGGTTGCTATATTTATCGAAACCAGCAGAGTCTAATTGCCAGAACTTCAGGTTAGGCGCGTTGGCAAACCATTCGGCGGACGGATTTCCCAGCAGAGCGTCGGATTGCTGAAACGCCGGTTGCTGCTCATCGGCAGAAAGTTCGTTGCGAAACAGGAGCGTATGCGTGTCGCCAACGTGCTGACGCAGGGCAATTCGGTTGGTTTCAGATAGAGACGTGTGAATGAACAGGCGCATTGATATTGATATAAATTACGGCTCTTCTTTTTCGAGAGCCGCTGTCAATACAACTAACGTGTCGATTAACTGTTCTACACGCTCGTAGCCCACAATGTCGTCAAATTTATTGCGGGCTTCCTGAAACGTATCTCGTAATACGACAAAAAGCTGTTTACCGCGTTCATTCAGAAAAATAACTTTTGACCGGGAATCGGCGGGATTTTTCTCTGTATAGATATACCCTTCGCTTTCCAGCAGACTCACGGTCTTACTCATCATCTGCTTTGTAACGCCCGCCCGTCGAGCCAGCTCATTATTAGTGATGCCTTTCTCGTCGATGTTCGCTAAAAACGCCAGATAGCTCATTTTAAAATTCACGTATCCGGCTGCGTGTAAGCGAGGTTCCATAAAACCATCCAGATACCGTTTCATACGCCACAAAAGCCGCCCGATTGACCGTTCGCGAATGGTGCGAAATTGGTCGAAATCGAAGCCCGTTGTGTCTTTTTTCGAGATCATGCAGCAAGTTAGGCAATCAGGCCGAGAAGGGGTACGTCTTCATTAAAGACGTACCAGCGCATTACCGCGCAAAACAGGAATCTCTTCGTAGAGGTCATGTTGCAGGCAGTATGTAATGTCGCGCTGAATGCCGAGTTTTTGCAAACGCCGGATGTGCGAGGCATTTGCCATATAGCTGACTAAGTTGTCTTTACCATCGCAGTAGAGCCGATGGGCCATGATCGCACTGTCTTCGGCCAGGGCAAAACTATCTTTGAGTCGGTCGATGAGTGCCCCGGCAAAGAGCGTATCTTCCATATTGACACGACCCTTCCAACCCGCACAAAGTACCATAACGTCATATCGTTCTGACTTTAGATAACGAGCAATGGCATCTAAATTCAGGAACGACCCAACCAGCACTTTCACTGCCGAGCGCGATTTGGTGATTGCCAGCGTACCGTTGGTGGTTGTTACGGCGATGTTGGCTCCGCGAATCTGCTCGGTCATGTAGGTGAACGGCGAGTTGTCTAATTCAAAGCCCTCTACTTTGCGGGCGTTGCGCTCGGCAGCGGCCAAATAGCCGCGTTCCTGCCATTGGCGGCACTCCTCGATGGTCGCCACCGGAACAATGCTATTGACACCATAGGCAAAGGCCGTTACCATGCACGAAGTAGCCCGGAACACGTCGGCTACCACCACAATCGTGTTCTCGATGGTATGCAGGTGCAGCAAATCGGGCGTTAAACAAACGTCAATGTGTTTCATCTGTATTCCATCATTTCTTGATAAAGGGCAATTTAACCACCACCGCCTTCAGCCGCCGGTCGCGTACATTAATGAAAATTTCGGTGCCGGGCTTACTGAAAGCGGTTGGCACGTAACCGAGGCCGATGCCTTTGCCGAGCGATGGCGATTGCGTACCCGATGTAACTTCGCCGATGGTGTTTCCGTCGGCGTCGCAGATGGGGTAGTGGCCGCGTGGGATGCCCCGGTCAATCATCTCAAAACCCACAAGTTTGCGGGAAATGCCCTGGGTTTTCTGTTGTTTTAATAAATCGGCGTCTATGAAATCGTGCGTGAATTTCGTGACCCAGCCTAATCCGGCTTCAATGGGCGACGTTTCGTCGGTGATGTCATTGCCGTAGAGGTTGTAGCCCATTTCGAGCCGGAGCGTATCGCGGGCACCCAGGCCGATAGGTTTGATGCCGTAGGGCGCGCCCGCTTCCATGATGGCGTTCCAGACAACTTCGGCCTGATGGTTGGAGACGTAGATTTCAAAGCCACCCGCGCCAGTATAGCCCGTTGCCGATACAATCACGTTTGCCATACCGGCGAAGTCAGCCTTCTCGAACGTATAATACGTCATTTCGAGGTCGGCGGGCGTCAGCGATTCGAGGGCTTTGGCAGCTAATGGCCCCTGCACGGCAAACAGACACATATCGTCGGAAACGTTGACGAGTGTAAGCTGATCGGTATCGCGTATGTGCTGATTAATCCAGTTCCAGTCTTTTTCGATGTTCGACGCATTCACCACGAGCATATACTCGGTTTCGCTGATGCGGTATACCAGCAAATCGTCAACAATGCCGCCCCGACCGTTGGGCAGGTAGCTATATTGCACTTTTCCATCGAACAGCGCACTCGCATCGTTGGCCGACACGCGCTGAATCAGGGCCAGCGCATCGTTGCCTTTCACGATAAATTCGCCCATGTGGGAGACGTCGAAAATGCCAACGCCATTACGGACAGTGTTGTGTTCGTCAAGGTCGGAGGTGTAGCGAACGGGCATCTCGAAGCCCGCAAACGGCACAATTTTCGCGCCCAACTGCTGATGAATGTGATGAAGGGGAATCTGCTTAAGCTCCATTACGCCGAAAGTTATCCGGCAAAAATACGAAGCGGCCTGACAAAGACACCTTAATCAATGCAACATAAAATTTATCGGCAGGTTGTATTTCACCCGGACGGGTTTACCGCGCTCATAGCCCGGTTTCCAGCGACCGCTCATTTTCTTGATAACGCGCAAAGCTTCCTGATCGACGCTGGGAGCGACTCCTTTCAATACCTCATAATCGCAGAGCGTACCATCGGTGCAGACTACGAAGCTGACAAACACTTTGCCTTCGATCCTGGCGCGTTGGGCATCGCTGGGGTAATGCAGGTTCTGCGATAGAAACTCGCCAAGTCCGGTCAGCCCGCCCTTAAACTCCGGTTGTTTTTCGCGCTCGGTGTAGCGTGTTGTGTCGCCGTCGGCGGAGAATGCTTTCCCGGCCTGACAGATGCCTTTTTCGTAACGCTCTTCATACCCATACGAATCGTCGGCGTAGCGACCCGTCCAGATGCCCTCGCGCAAACCGCCAACATACTGCCCCTGTTCGGTGTAGTCGGTCTGCTGGGTTGTATCGCGCTTTGATTCAACGCGTTTTACGGTTAAAAACGGACCATTACCTTCGGTTATCAACTGTCGGCCTGTGCTATCCCAGAACGATAATACCCGTTCGGGAGTAGAACGCTCTAATTGTTTGAGCTTGCCCGTTTGCCAGATTTGCTGAATCTGCCCGCTCGGATACCATGATGACAACGCATACCCTTCGGTCAGCTCATCCGACTTTTCGGCCACAACGCCGTTGGCATGGTACTGTATCGCACTCCCCACGCGCTGCCCCTCCTCGTAATCGGTCTGCTCAACTAATGTGCCCGTTTCATCAACGGTATAAACCCTTCCCAGCCATTGCCCGTCGGCGTCCTGATGTCCGGTTAAAAATAAGGTTTGCTTAGATGGCCCACGCTTCCAGTGCTTTTTGCGTTGCAAAGGCAACCGGACTGCTTCGGCCCAGCCTTTTGGCTTGCGCTTGTAAACAACCAGATCGCCAGTAGGCATACCTACCGAGTCTAAAGGCAAAAGTTGCTTGTATTGTGCCTGACTGGAGTCAGTCACCGCTTTCTCATCCTCATCGTAGTGGCTGATTTTAACGCCACCAACGTACAGGAACGGTTCATTTTTAGTGAACGCAACCGGCACGCTGACAAGTTGCCGAACGGGTTTACCGTCTTTATAGGCCGGTCGCCAGGCGCGGAATAAGCGAAATACCCGCATCGCTTCCTGGTCGCAATCGGGCCGGAGCGAACGAGCCAATGTAATGTCTGACACCGACGCGTCGGGATTAATAATCGCCGACAGAATCACCCGCCCACTGATGCCATCGGCTGCGGCCCGAACAGGTTTGCGGAGGTTGGTCTGCAAAAAGGTATTCAAATAGGGCATACCACCACGTGGCTCGGCAATGCTGTCAACTTCAAAGGGCTGAAAAGCAGCGTTTTGAGCAATTGTCAAAGACGAAACAAATAAAAATATGAGCAATAGTGGTAAACGCATATAGTTAACTATAGGTGAATGTGATTTTCGGGTTACAATACTACTGAAAATATACAGCAACTCTACGTTGGTTTTATCGAAAAAACGCGAACACCCCAACCGCCGAACCGGAAGCTGGGGTGTTCGCGGTTGAAAACAGTTATTGACGAACCACTTTTACCGTTTTCGTCAGTGTGCCGGTCTGAGCCTGTAGCAGATACAACCCCGACGTGCGTCCTAAACCAACTGTTTGCCGCTCAACGGCATCGGCCTGTTCAACGGTCTGGTCGCTCACTACGCGCCCTTGTACGTCGCGCACGGTCAGCCGCAGCCGTTGCCCTTCGGCACCGCGCACGATTACCTGCACCTGATCGGCCAGCGTTGGATTGCCTTGTACCGTTACGACAAAGGTTTTTTCAGTGTCGGCAGCCGCCTTACGCGCACGACTCACGCAGAAGGCCGCGAAATCGAACGTCGTACTAACCGTGCGATTCCCTTGCGTTGCCTGAATAATCAGCGGGCGTGGGTCGTTTCGGAGTTCAGGTTCTATGACGCCGTTAGGACTCATGGCCGACATCCGCCGAACGCCGGGCGCAGCGAACGTAATGGGCGAACCGTTGCCCCCGGCTGTTACAAACGTGATGGCTCCGGTTGCGCAGTCGTAAGTAGGCGGCAGCAGCACTAAGTCGGTAGTGTTGAGTTGCTGGGCGCAAAACGCGCTGATATCGAACGTAACGCTTACGCTCCGGCCACTCTGAATGGCCGTGATGCTGATTGGTTTTGGATCGTTGCGAAGACCAGCCTCAACAATTCCGGTCAGGCTCGTTGGCGATGTTCGGCTGATGCCCGGCGCGATAAACGTAATGGGTGAACCATCGCCCCCAACCGGGTTAAACGTAATCTGACCCGTGTTACAATCATACATCGGCTGAGCCAGCGACAGGCTGCTGACCGACGAATTGATCTGGTAAATAGAAAGCGAGTTGCTGGTTTCGTTAGCGAGCAACACCAGACCGTTACCGTTTGGGCTATCGTTGGCCGGGATATAGATGATGCCCTCGGCACCCCGGTCGTCGGTATTGGGTGACGCTGTGGGGGCTGTGCGGTTCACCGTGTACGTCACAAATTGCGGAGCAGTCGGCGTGGTTACGTCATATACCATTACACCCCCGATGCGTTCCAGGGCCACAAATGCATACACGCGTCCGTTGATGTTGGCGGTGGTTACGCCTTCGGGTTCGGGGCCTTTGTCGTCGCTGCGGTTCTTTGGGGCCGGGTTGCCATCGCTATTGTTGACGTTGAACAGCAGTGGCACCTGCGCCCGCGTAATGCGTTCGAGCTGATCGCCACTGTCCCAGACTAAATTACCATTCGTGTTCCAAATCGTGAACGAACGCGAACCGTAAGCATGAATCTGGTCGAAGTCGCCATCGCCATCTGTATCGCCCGACTGGTTGGTAACGTTGAGCCGACCCAGCAATAGGTTGTTCTTTAACTCAGCCGCATTCGGGAATACCGTTGGATCAAGTACGTAACTGGCTGCGCCGACGCGTACTACCTCCGTCAGCGCGGCATACTCGCGGGCGTCTCCTTCGTTGGCCGTAATCAGGTACGATTGTCCGCCCGACGTAAACGTAGCGATGGCGTCGGGTTGATAGACTCCGAAAACCGGTAGCTTTTGCAGAGCCGGAATACCGCCCTGATCGGTGGGGTCGAGGGCGTTGGCGTCGGTGTTGTGGTTTTTGAGGCCGAGGGGCTTAATCGCCGTTACGCGTTTAGCAACCAGATCGACAACCGCCACGGCGTTATTTTCCTGAAGAGTAACGTAGGCCGTGCGTGAGTCGGTCGAGAAGGTTACGTATTCTGGCTCAAGGTCTTCCGATACGGTGCTACCGTTATTTACGTTGCCTTTGCGGCCATAGAGCCGAACACCTATGCTACGTAAAAAAACCTTCTGATCGTCGAAGGCCGTGAAGCGCACTGTTGTCACATTGCTCTGCGTCAGCGATGCAACACCACCCATCAGATCGATAATTGTTATTGTGCCTTCTGGGTCAATGCTGTAGTCGTCGTTCGGTTCGCCTTCGTCAGCGGTCAATACGTAGCGGCCATCGGGCGAGAACGCTACCATGTCGGGTAATACCCCCGTCGTCACTTCCTTCAAAATCTGACCGTTCGGGTCAAAAAAGACTACTTTCCCCGGCAGCACTTTATTCGTGTTCTCGATAGCAGCAGCAACCAGCCCATCGCGGGTGGCAACGCTGTTGATGCTTCCGCCCAATGCCGATACATTGATCGACGTCAACGCTACCGGAGCCGACGGGTTCGCGAAGTTGACAATGTCGATGCGGTTGGCAACAGAGTTGGCGATGAATAACCGTTTGCTGGTTTTTTCATACGCCACAATCTCCGACGAACCAGCCGTTGGGTTCCGGTAACTGGTGAGCAATTGCAGGTTCAGCGTCGAGCTGGGCGATGGGGCCGGATTATCGTTGTCGAGAATAAACACCAACTGCGAACTGACCGAGCCAATCTGCACCCCCATTGCGTTTTGTAGCCGCAGCGTCAGGTATTCGTCAGCTTCGGCCATGCCGTCGTTTACTACTGCAATGCGATACACCACCGACGTAGCACCTGCCGGAATTGCTACCGTAACCGGCGCACCGATCAGTAGAAAATCGCTGCCGTTCTGCGCCGACCCCGATCCCAACGCTAATTGCACTGAGCCGGTCGCACTGCCGGGGCTGGTTACTGCCAGTGTAACGGCAATGGTGCCGCTGGCTTCGCCTACGCTCTGAGTGGCTGTACTCAACGCCACTGTTGGCAGGGGGCAGGTTGAACCAAACGTAAAGGCAGTTGTGCTGAAAGGCAGGTCGGGCGCAATGCCATCAATTGATTGGTCGCCACCGCTGTTGGGCTGTACCTGCCAGTTGACCGCATTGTTGAGAACCGACGGATAGCAGGCCCGGCTGATGCCTGTGCGGGGGCCGTTGTAGATACCCACGGCAATCTCGCCAGTCAGCGAAAGAGCCGTAACGCCCACTGCCAGACCCGTTCCGGCCAGCGTTCCGAACGTATTGGCGACAACGCCGTTGTTAGAAATAGCACCCAGAAAGGTAGTCGGCGTGTCGGCATTGGTGCCGAGATAAGCGAATACAGCGTCGTTTTCGTTCGAGATACCCCGGTTGCCCGTGATGGTGGCCGAGCCAACGCTGACGACGATGGGCGATGCCGGGCTTGGGTTGATGTTCGAGAACGCTACCACCGTACCGGCTGGGATAACCGCTCCACCCGAATTCCAGACAATGATGCTTTCGCCCGTGTTGAAGCCGGGATTCTGCCACTCATCGTCCCGGAAATAAATGGTTGTGTTGGCTGAAATGGCATCCAGCACTACAAAGTTCAGGTTGTCGGCACCGTCGGCGTTAAAGCCGGTAAACGCAAGGCTGCCCGGCGTTAGCTGGCCAAAGGATAGTAGTGGCAGGCTGAGGAATAGATACAGAAGAAGTTTTCTCATAAACTTTGCTTTGGATTAGAAGGTAAACTATACCATCGCAAAGTTCATAGTTGTCAGATTACCAGAGTTTTAAAAATCGGGCCGACTTTTTAACCGTGTGGTTACAATGGCAACTGTTTTATCGCCAGCCGTTCTACACCAGCTTCAACTAATTGTTCCATATCCTGCTTAGTAGCCCAGTCAGCTACAATTTTTACCCCCACCGAGCGCGGCACCAACGCCCGAAACTGGCGTGCTTCGTGGAGCCTGTTACGGCATTCCGACTCTACAAACCCCGTTCTATCTTTCAGGAAATCGGCCCCGGCGTCGGCGGCTAATTTGATCATTTTCTGCAACTGCTCGTCATTCAGCAGCGACGATTCCAGTACTACCGTTAGTAGCCGTTCCTGGGCATGGGCAAGGGCCACCATCTTCGCGACTTCAATTTTGAGCCAGACCGACGTAGGCGAAAATAGGGCCGAGGTATTCAGTACGAGTTCCAGTTCAGTAGCTCCGTCTTTCAAAGCCAACTCGGCTTCTACTTGCTTCACCTCCGTGCGTTGGTAGCCAAACGGAAACCCGATCACCGCCGAAAGCACTGCCGGGTGTTCGTCGCCAAGTTCGCGACGGGCTTTTTTCACCCAGAACGGCGCGACCGTTAGCCCGGCCAAACCGAGTTGCGTCACATCGTCGTAGGCTTCATACTGTTCGTTGATCGTCACGCCGGGGTGGAGCAGCGTGCGTTCGATGTAGGGAAACAGGTGGTTCACAGCTTGTAAACGTTGTGGTTTGACATATTGTTAAGGCTGAGTGTTAAGTTACTTTCTTGTTTTCTGGCGAAATCTGTTGATAAGCTATGCTACACTCAAGTTGGTAAATTATACCGTTTAGTTAATTTCATTATAATAAATTGGGGTTCACTGGTTAAGTTCACTGCTAAACAATACTTTGTACTTTTATTAGAATTTACGTTTGCGGTTATGGATTTTAAAGATCAAATCAAGCAGTTAGGCGACAGAGTTGTCCGATTAAAAGATTCTATTCATACTGAGGAGGCTACTAAGACAGCCCTCATTTTGCCTTTTCTGCAATGTTTGGGTTATGATGTTTTTAACCCTCTCGAAGTAGTTCCTGAGTTTATTAGTGATATAGGAACAAAGAAAGGTGAAAAGGTGGATTACGCGATTCTTCGGGATGGTGGGGAGCCGTGTATGTTGATCGAATGCAAACATTGGGCGCAAAGTTTAACACTACATGATAATCAACTGCTACGCTACTTCCATGTGACAAAGGCGCGTTTTGGCGTCTTGACAAACGGAATTATATATCGGTTTTACACTGATTTGGTCGAGTCTAACAAAATGGACGAAAAGCCATTTCTGGAAATAAATATGCTCGATTTGAAGGAGCAACATGTTGAGGAATTGAAAAAATTTCACAAGTCGTACTTCGACGTTGATTTAATAGTGTCAACTGCCAGCGAGTTGAAATACACCAGCGAGTTGAAAAGCTTAATGCACAATGAATTTGTCAATCCATCTGATCCACTCGTCAGGCATTTCGCGAAACAAGTATACAGCGGTCAACTGAATGCAAAAATGATGGATTACTTTACGACATTAGTTCGTAAGTCATTCCATCACACAATATCTGATCAGATTACAGATAGGCTAAAAACAGCACTTGGGCAGGAGCAAGATGCAATCACTCAAACTGTAGAATTACCAAACCCAACAGAAGAGAAAACAACTCCTGCTGTCGTCACGACAGCAGAGGAATTAGAGGCTTTCTACGTGGTGAGGGCCATTTTGAGAAGCCAAATTGATCCTGCTCGTATTGTTCATCGGGATGCACAATCTTACTTTGCTATTTTGCTTGACGATAACAACCGGAAGCCCATTTGCAGACTATATTTCAATGGTCAGAAAAAATATATAGCATTGTTAGATGAATCGAAGAAAGAAACTCGCTTTGAACTTGGTTCATTAAACGATATTTTCAATCATGCAGATGCTATATCCAAAGCCATAAGTCTACATGACTCTGATAAAAAGGCTTAACAAACCCCTTACAAAAACTTCTTTAAAATAATTTTTCTAATTCTCGCGAAAAGTTTCTACTTTTGCAGTCCCAAACTCGGAACGCGAGTTAACGACATATGAAGGTGAAGGTCTGCTAACCCGGAAACCACATCTGACTCTGAGCAAACACGGCTTGCTATGCCCTGCTATGTTTGTTCGCAAAAGGTCAGGTGTGTATACGCCTGACCTTTTTTGTGTTGTTCGGGGCTGAAGGTTAAGCACATAATAGGAATCACTCCGAAATATTCTTACCTTTGCGGCCCGATTCGGAGCTATTCAACGTCATGTTGGGCCTTCTGAGTTGGGAATGAGTACCTTAAATTTTCCTGCTTACTTTAAACAAACACAAATGTCTGGTTTAATTGGCAAAAAAATCGGGATGACCAGTGTGTACAATGCGGACGGGCAGGCTCTGGCATGTACAGTCATTGAAACGGGTCCCTGTGTCGTAACTCAAGTTCGTAGCGTCGAGAAAGATGGCTACACGGCTGTGCAACTGGGTTTCGGCGAGAAGAAAGAAAAGCACACCAACAAGCCGGAGATGGGCCACTTCAAAAAGGCTGGCACCACCCCAAGCGTAAACTCGTTGAATTCAAAGAATTCGAGCGCGAGTTGACCCTTGGCGAAACACTCACGGCTGCCGACGTATTTGGTGAAGGCGACTTCATCGACGTGGTCGGAACAGCCAAAGGGCGCGGTTTTCAGGGCGTTGTAAAACGTCATGGATTTGGTGGGGTTGGCGGTCAAACGCACGGTCAGCACAACCGGGGTCGTCACCCAGGTTCGATTGGTGCCTGCTCGTTCCCTTCGCGTGTATTCAAAGGCTTGCGTATGGCAGGCCGGATGGGTGGCAACCGCGTGAAAGTACAGAACCTGCGCGTTCTGCGGATTATGCCTGAGCAAAACCTGCTCGTTGTTAGCGGTTCGATTCCGGGTGCTAAAAATTCATACGTTATTATCGAAAAATAGGCCATGGATGTAATCGTATATAACAGCAAAGGCGAAGACACCGGTAAGAAGGTTACGCTGCCAGAAGAAGTGTTCGGGATTCAGCCCAACCAACACGCGATTTATCTCGACGTGAAACAATACCTGGCCAATCAGCGTCAGGGTACGCACAAAGCAAAAGAACGGGCCGAAGTATCACGCTCGACCCGCAAGCTGAAAAAGCAGAAAGGTACGGGCGGTGCCCGCGCCGGTAGTGCCAAGTCGCCCGTTTTTGTGGGTGGTGGCACGATTTTCGGCCCTCGCCCCCGCGACTACAGCTTCAAGCTGAACAAAAAAGTGAAGGCACTGGCCCGCAAATCGGCATTTGCTGTGAAAGCGCAGGCCGAGAAAATTTCGGTGATCGACAACCTCACGCTCGAAGCACCCCGCACGAAAGACTATATCCAGTTCCTGAACGCGCTGAACGTAGCCGGTCGTAAGACCCTGCTGATTCTGCCCGACGTGAACATGAACGTAGTACTGTCGAGCCGGAATGTGCAGAAAACGAAGGTAACGACGGCGTCGCAGGTAAATACCTACGATCTGATGAACGCCGACCAACTGCTCATCAGCGAAGAGGCTCTGTCAACCATTCAAACGCAGTTTGCTCAATAAGACCATGAACGTACTGAAACGACCAATCGTCACTGAAAAGATGACGGACCTGAACAAGCAGGGGAAGTATGCTTTTGAGGTCGAACTGAAAGCGAACAAGCTGGAGATTGCCAAGGCAGTCGAGCAGATGTACAGCGTTAACGTAGCATCGGTTCATACGATGCGGGTGTACGGCAAAAACCGAAGCAAGAACATCAACGGACGCGTTGTGATGGGCAAGACCCCAACCATTAAGAAAGCAATCGTGACGGTTGCAGAAGGCGAAATCATTGACATTTACGCGGACCTGTAAACCGGGCGTTGCCCTACCAATAAAACAGTCATGGGAGTTAAGAAACTGAGACCCGTAACGCCGAGTACCCGCTTTCGCGTGGCACCCGATTTTGCGGAAATAACCACCTCCAAGCCGGAAAGAAGCCTGCTGGAGCCCCTGAAGAGAACCGGTGGCCGAAACAACGAAGGCCACCGCACTATGCGCTACATTGGTGGAGGTCATAAGCGGCACTACCGCATTATTGATTTCAAGCGCGATAAAGTCGGCCAACCTGCCGAAGTTTTGACTGTCGAGTACGATCCCAACCGTTCGGCCCGCATCTCATTGGTGCAATACGCCGATGGCGAGAAACGCTACATCATTGCCCCACAGGGGATCACCGTTGGTCAAACGATCATATCGGGTGAAGGCGTTACTCCAGATGTAGGTAATGCTTTGCCGTTAAGCTCGATGCCGTTGGGTACGATTGTGCATAACATTGAACTTGTGCCGGGCAAAGGTGGCTCGATGGCCCGTTCGGCTGGCACATATGCTCAACTCGTGGGCCGCGAAGATAAGTACGCTATCCTGCGTTTGCCTTCGGGCGAGACCCGTCGGGTACTGAGTGCCGGTATGGCTACGGTTGGTTCGGTATCGAACCCCGACCACATGAACGTGGTGATGGGTAAAGCGGGCCGAAATCGCTGGTTAGGCATCCGCCCCCGCGTTCGTGGTGTGGTAATGAACCCTGTCGATCACCCGATGGGTGGTGGCGAAGGCCGGGCTTCGGGTGGTCACCCGCGTTCGCGCAACGGTCAGATGGCGAAAGGTCAGAAGACCCGCAAGAGGAATAAGGCTTCAAACAGCATGATCATTAGCCGACGCAAAAAGTAACAGATAACAATGGCACGTTCACTCAAAAAAGGCCCATATATTGATTTTCGTCTGGACAATAAAGTGCAGGCGCAGAATGATTCGGGCAAGAAATCGGTCATCAAAACCTGGTCGCGTCGTTCGATGATTTCGCCGGATTTCGTAGGCCACACGTTTGCTGTTCACAACGGCAACAAGTTTATCCCGGTTTATGTAACGGAGAACATGGTTGGTCACAAGCTGGGTGAGTTTTCGCCCACCCGCAACTTCCGGGGCCACACCGCAAAGAAAGACAAGGGCAAACGATAAACTAAAGTTGTAAGGTTGAATGGTTGTAAAGTTTTAACGTTAGCTGACGCAACACAAACTATACAACACTACAACACTATAACTCTACAACTGACAAATGGAAGCAGTAGCAAGACTTAGAGATGTGCCCACGTCGCCCCGTAAGATGCGGTTGATTGCCGACCTTATTCGTGGTCAGCGCGTTAGCCGGGCACTTGGTGTATTGAAATACCAGCCGCAGGCCGCTGCCGCAACGTTGCAGAAAGTGCTGTTGTCGGCGGTTGCCAACTGGCAGCAAAAAAACGAGGACGTGCGCATCGAAGACGCCGACCTCTTTGTTAAAACGATTTTCGTGGATGGCGGTCCGATGTTGAAGCGTCTGCGCCCCGCTCCGCAGGGTCGTGGTCACCGGATTCGGAAACGCTCGAACCACATTACCATCGTGATCGACAGCGCAGCTCAGCCGGTACTGGAAGAAGCAGAAACCCCCGAAAACGATAACTAAGAATGGGACAGAAAATTAATCCGGTTGGCCTACGACTTGGTATTGTTCGAGGCTGGGAATCAAGCTGGTACGGTGGTAAGGAATTTGCTGATAAACTCGTTGAAGACGAGAAGATCCGTAAGTACATAGCCGCCCGTATCCCGAAAGGAGCCATTGCTCGGGTTGTAATCGAGCGGACGTTGAAGCGTGTTACCCTTACTATTCACACGGCCCGTCCGGGTATCGTGATCGGTAAAGGCGGTAACGAAGTCGACAAGATTAAAGAAGAGTTGAAGAAGATTACGGGCAAAGACGTTCAGATCAACATTTTCGAGATCAAACGGCCTGAAATCGACGCAAAACTGGTTGGTGAAGCCATCGCCCAGCAATTGCAGGCTCGTATTTCGTTCCGTCGTGCTATGAAGCAAGCCATTCAGTCGGCAATGCGGGTTGGCGCACAGGGCATCAAAGTAAAAGTATCGGGTCGGTTAGGCGGTGCCGAAATCGCCCGCTCGGAGCAATACAAAGAAGGTCGTGTACCTCTGCACACACTTCGCGCCGACATCGACTACGCTATCTCAGAAGCGCAAACGGTTTACGGCAAAATCGGCATCAAGGTGTGGATTTTCAAAGGCGAAGTTTACGGCAAGCGCGATCTGTCGCCAGCGGCTATGATGAGTCAGGCGCAGGCTGGCGAGCGTGCTGCCGGTTCTAACGACCGTGGCGACCGTCGTGGTCCACGTGGCGACCGTGAAGGCGGTAACGACCGGGGTGGCCGTGGCCGTGGCGAACGCGGTGGCAACGACCGTGGCGGTAATAACCGTGGCGGTGGTCAGGGTGGCCGTGGCGGTAACAACCGTGGCGGTGGCCAGGGTGGCAACCGGAGCGGTGGAGGTCCAAGACGATAAACGAGTGATGGGCAGTGAATGATGAGTGGTGATTGGCACCAATAAACTCATCACTCATCACTCATCGTTCATAACTTCTTATTATAAAGATGTTACAGCCAAAAAGAACAAAATTCCGCAAGATGCACAAAGGCCGGATTCCCGGTATCGCATCGCGTGGTCATGAAATCGCTTTCGGCACGTTCGCTATCAAATCGCTGGAACCCGGTCGGATCACGGCCCGCCAGATTGAAGCGGCACGTATTTCAGTGACGCGGGCTATGAAACGGGAAGGCCAGGTTTGGATCCGTATTTTCCCCGACAAGCCGATCACCAAGAAACCCGCCGAAGTGCGGATGGGTAAAGGTAAAGGTGCCCCGGAATACTGGGTTGCCGTCGTAAAGCCCGGTACGATTATGTTCGAAGCCACGGGCGTTCCTCTGGAAACGGGTATGGAAGCACTGCGTCTGGCGGCTCAAAAGCTGCCGGTTCGGACCAAGTTTGTGGTTCGGCGCGATTATCAGGAGCAAGGCGACGAGTAGGACCCCTAAGCGACGAACAAGATGAAAAAGGAAGATTTGAAAGGATTGTCGGTTGATGAGCTTCGTACAGAAATTGCTGTAGAAGAAAACCGCCTGCTGAAACTAAAGTTTGCCCATGCTGTGTCTCCAATTGAGAACCCCATGCGCATTCGTGAGAGCCGCAAACGGGTGGCTCGTCTGCATACGGAACTGACAGCTAAATCGCGGCAAGCCTAATAAGACACGACGATGGAAGAGCAACAAGCACAAGCACCACAGGCCGAAGTAGCCCCTGTGGCCGCAGCAACCCCACAGACGTCGGTAACAACGACGTTGGAGCGGAATGCCCGCAAAGAGCGTATCGGTAAGGTGACGAGCAACAAGATGCAGAAAACCATCACTGTTGCCATTGACCGCAAGGTGAAGCACCCGCTCTACGGTAAATTTCAGCACAAGACCAAGAAATTGACGGTTCACGACGAGAACAATGAGTGCAACATCGGTGATGTTGTGCGCGTGATGGAAACTCGTCCGTTGAGTAAGAATAAGCGTTGGCGGTTAGTCGAAATCATCGAAAAAGCGAAGTAAGCCATGGTACAGCAAGAATCAAGATTAGGCGTAGCCGATAACAGTGGTGCTAAGGAAGTACTGGTTATTCGCGTCCTGGGCGGTACGGGCAAACGGTATGCATCGGTTGGTGATAAGATCGTTGTCACAGTGAAACAGGCCCTGTCGTCCAGTAGCATGAAAAAAGGCACGGTATCGAAAGCCGTTGTTGTTCGGACTAAGAAGGAAGTACGCCGGAAAGACGGGTCGTACATTCGGTTTGAAGATAACGCTGCCGTACTGCTGAACAACAACGATGAGCCGCGTGGTACCCGGATTTTCGGACCCGTTGCCCGTGAGCTGCGCGAGAAACAATTCATGAAGATCGTATCGTTAGCCCCGGAGGTACTGTAACAAATGAAAAAGAAAGTAATTCTGCCCAAACATAAGTTTCACATCAAAACGGGCGATACGGTTCTCGTTATTGGTGGTAACTCGAAAGGTCAGCGGGGTGTGGTAAAAGAAGTAATCGTAGAAAAAGACCGTGCTCGGATTGAGGGCGTCGCTATGATTACGAAGCACATCAAGCCTACGGCCTCTAATCCGCAGGGTAGCCTGGTAAAAACAGAAGGTTCGGTTCATATCAGTAACCTGATGCTGATCGACCCTGCTACCGGCGAACCCACCCGCACGGGCCGTAAGGTGAACGAAAAAGGAAAATTGCAGCGTGTCTCCAAAAAGACTGGCAATTTCATTCCCGATCCGGCCATCCGTTAATCACACGAAAAAAGGTCTAAGAGAATGGCAACGCCAAGACTGAAAGAAAAATATTTGAACGAGGTCGTGCCTCAGTTGAAAGACAAATTCCAGTATAAGTCGGTAATGCAAGTGCCGCGTCTGAGCAAAATTGTTATCAACAAAGGTATCGGTGCCGCCGTAGCCGACAAGAAACTGGTCGACGTAGGTGTCGAAGAGTTGACGACCATTACCGGACAGAAGGCCATCCCGACGCTGTCGAAAAAAGCCGTGTCGAACTTTAAACTACGGGAAAACATGCCCATTGGTGCGAAGGTGACATTGCGGGGTGAGCGCATGTTTGAATTCCTCGACCGGCTGACGACGGTGTCGTTGCCCCGCGTTCGAGACTTCAAAGGTATCAGCGATAAAGGATTTGATGGTCGTGGAAACTACACCTTCGGCGTGCAGGAGCAGATCATCTTTCCTGAGATCAGCATCGATAAAGTGTCTCGTATTTCGGGAATGGACATTACGTTCGTAACGACCGCCAATACCGACGCTGAGAGCTACGAACTGCTGAAAGCAATGGGTATGCCGTTTGCAAAAAGTGGCAAATAATAACCAACCGACATGGCAAAAGAATCAATTAAAGCACGGGAGCGGAAACGCGAGGCACTGGTAGCCAAATACGCTGTGAAGCGGGCTGCCCTGAAAGCTGCCGGAGACTATATCGGGCTGGACAAACTGCCCAAGAATGCATCGCCGGTTCGGCTGCACAATCGGTGCAAACTGACAGGTCGCCCACGGGGCTATATGCGCAAGTTTGGTATTTCGCGGGTAACGTTCCGTGAAATGGCATCGGCAGGTAAGATTCCGGGTGTAACCAAGGCAAGCTGGTAATTTCCAGACTCCATTTTCGTAAGCAATTCAGTTTCCGTAATTTTGCAAACTTGTTCAAAAACAGCGGTTTGTAAGTAACGCAACACAAGAATGAATACAGATCCAATAGCAGATTACCTGACCCGTGTCAGGAACGCTATCCGGGCTAAGCACCGGGTTGTGGAGATTCCTGCTTCCAATATAAAGAAAGAGATTACGAAGGTGTTGTACGACAAAGGCTACATCCAGAACTACAAGTTCGATGACAGCACACCACAGGGAACGATTAAAATCGCCCTGAAGTACAACCCAACAACCAAGCAGCCGGCTATTGTCGATCTGCAACGCATCAGCCGTCCGGGTCTGCGTCAGTATCGGGGTGCCGACAATTTGCCGCGTATCCTGAATGGATTGGGCATCGCTATTCTTTCGACCTCGAAAGGTGTGATGACCGATAAAGAAGCCAAGACGCTGAACGTCGGTGGTGAGGTATTGTGTTACGTTTATTAATCCCGCACTGAACGATGTCACGTATAGGTAAGAAACCCATCGCCCTGCCCAGCAACGTAACGTTGTCTGTTGACGACCAGAACGTTGTGACGGTAAAAGGGCCTAAAGGCACCCTGACCCAAACCGTTGACCGCGACATTACGGTTAGCGTTGAAGATGGTCAGATTCAGGTAACGCGTCCTACCGAGCAGAAGCGGCATAAAGCTCTGCACGGTCTCTATCGCTCGTTGGTAAGCAACATGGTGTTGGGCGTTAGTGAGGGCTTTAAGCTCAACCTCGAAATCATTGGGGTAGGTTATAAAGCATCCGTTGCCAATAACGTACTTGAACTACAACTTGGCTACTCACACAATGTGTATGTGGCAGTGCCGAGCGAAATCAAGGTAACAGCCGTTACGGAAAAAGGTCAGAACCCGAAAGTTTATCTGGAAGGATATGACAAGCAATTGCTGGGCGATGTAGCAGCCAAAATCCGCTCGTTGCGCAAAGTTGAGCCGTACAAAGGCAAAGGTATCCGCTTCGTGGGCGAAGAAGTTCGTCGGAAAGCTGGTAAGTCTTCGTCTAAGAAATAATTTCAAATTCGCCTATTTGGTCGGAATCAAATAAAATGGCAACGAATAAAAAATCAAGAAGACAGCGGATTAAGTTCGGTATTCGCGCTAAAGTGTCGGGTACACCGCAACGTCCGCGTCTGACCGTATTTCGCTCGAATAAAGCGATCTACGCCCAAATTATCGATGACGTAGCGGGCCATACGCTGGCTTCGGCCTCGTCGGTCGAACTGAAAAATGAGGTACAAGGCAACACCATCGAAACGGCGAAGAAAGTCGGTTTGCGGTTAGCTGAGAAAGCGAAAGCCAAGAACATCGACGCCGTCGTGTTTGATCGCAATGGCTACCTGTATCACGGAAAAGTTAAAGCACTGGCCGATGCAGCCCGCGAGGGTGGCCTTTCCTTCTAAGCGAAGATGAACACGAACGCAGCAAGACCTACAAAGTATAACGAAGCCGACCTAAAAGAAAAGGTAGTAGCCATCAATCGCGTAGCGAAAGTGGTGAAGGGTGGTCGTCGGTTTAGTTTCTCGGCAATCGTTGTGGTTGGCGATGGTAACGGCGTAGTTGGTTATGGCTTAGGCAAAGCCAATGAAGTAACTGACGCCATTGCGAAGGGCGTAGAAGACGCCAAGAAAAACTTAGTACAGATTCCGCTGTTGAAGCGCACGGTTCCGCACGAGATGGAAGGTAAATTCAGCGGTGGTTTTGTTCTGCTGAAGCCTGCTGCCCCTGGTACGGGCCTGATTGCTGGTGGTGCTATGCGTGCTGTGCTGGAATCAGCCGGCGTACATGATATCCTGGCAAAATCGAAGGGTTCGTCGAACCCGCACAACGTAGTAAAAGCAACTCTCGATGCATTGCTGAAGATGCGTCTACCCCATCAGGTGGCGTTTCAGCGGCAGATAAGCGTTGCTAAAGTGTTTAACGGCTAATCGAAGCACAGACATGGCACAAGTACGCATTACGCAGGTCCGTAGCACGATCAAACGGCCTCTAACACAAAAAAACGCTATCAAGTCACTGGGCTTGGGCAAAATCAACCGCAGTGTAGTCGTTGAAATGAACGACTCTATGCGTGGTGCAGTGAACAAAGTACAGCACCTGGTGAAGGTTGAAGAAATTTAATTATCTTTGCGATTCTTTTGGCTTTTTGTGTGCTTCGATGCTCTATTGAGGTGCAACATCAGGTCAAAAGAATCAGCTTTTTAACAAAAACAACAATGAATTTAAGCAACCTTAGACCGGCAAAAGGTTCCGTCAGAGAGCGCAAGCGAGTCGGGCGCGGACAAGGCTCGGGTATGGGCGGTACGTCCACCCGTGGTCACAAAGGAGCGCAGTCGCGTTCTGGTTATAGCCGCAAAACACACTTTGAAGGTGGTCAGATGCCCCTACAACGTCGTGTGCCAAAGTTTGGCTTTAAAAATATCAACCGCGTCGAATACAAACCTCTCAATCTGGATTCGATTCAGACTCTGGTTGAGCAAACGAACGCTACGGTCGTTGACCTGAACCTGCTTTTAGAGCACGGTCTTGTCAGCAAGAAGGATTTGGTAAAAATTCTGAGCCGTGGCGAATTAACGTCGGCAGTTGAAATTCACGCGCATGCTTTCTCCGCTTCGGCAAAGGAAGCGATTGAGAAAGCCGGTGGCAAGGCAATTGTGCCGACAAAACCAGCGAAAGAAGAAGCAGCGAACTAATCGTGTGAGCACGGCTAAGGCCGACCTACTTGTATGAACCGACTCATCACCACGTTTAAAAATATTTTTGCGATTGACGAGTTGCGGAGTCGAATCCTCAACACGCTGCTGTTTATCACGGCGTTTCGTCTCGGTTCGGCCATTGTGCTGCCCGGTGTTGATCCGAACAAACTGAATCTGAACCCACAGGGGTTGCTCGGTTTGCTGGATACGTTTTTGGGAGGAGCCTTCAGTAAAGCGTCAATTTTTGCGCTGGGCATCATGCCGTACATCTCGGCCTCGATTGCTATCCAGTTGCTGACGCTCGCGCTGCCTTACTTCCAGAAAATGCAGAAGGAAGGTGAATCGGGCAGAAAGCGTTTGAATCAGATTACCCGCGTGTTAACTATCGCGGTAACAGCCGTTCAGGCTATCACCTATATCCGCACCACAATTCCGCCGGAAGCTCTGCTGATTGATCGCGGTTTGTTCACGATCTCGTCATTGTTCATTCTGACGTCAGGTACCATTTTCTGTATGTGGCTTGGCGAACGGATTACGGATAAAGGTATAGGTAACGGGATCTCGATGATTATTATGATCGGGATTGTGTCGCGGTTGCCGGGTGCTATCATTGGCGAAGCGCAGTCTCGCGGTACGAGCCAGCTATTGGTTTTCGTGCTGGAGATCGTAGCTCTTTACTTTGTTGTGATGGGCGCGGTGGTGCTGACACAGGCCGTTCGACGGATACCAATTCAGTATGCCAAACAGGTTATCGGTAATAAGGTTGTGGGCGGTCAGCGGCAGTACCTGCCATTGAAATTAAACGCAGCCGGTGTGATGCCGATTATCTTTGCACAGGCGTTAATGTTCATCCCGACTTACGTGGCCGGACTGTTTGCTGACAAGAGCGACTTTGCGGCTGGTGTGCAGAATGCATTTGCGAGCTATACGTCGTGGCAGTATAACCTGCTGTTCGCGCTGCTGATTATTGTCTTCACATTCTTCTACACGGCTATCTCGGTTAACCCCGTTCAGATTGCCGACGACATGAAGCGTAGCGGTGGTTTTATTCCAGGGGTAAAGCCGGGCATTCAAACCTCTGACTATATCGGCACCGTGTTGGATCGGATTACGCTGCCGGGTGCTATCATGCTGGCGGTTGTAGCTATCCTGCCTGCTATTGCTAACCTATTGGGTATGACCAGCGGTTTTGCACAGTTCTTTGGCGGAACGTCCTTGCTGATTATGGTAGGTGTTGTGCTCGACACGCTGCAACAGGTTGAAAGCTACCTGCTGATGCGCCGGTACGAAGGGTTGATGAAGTCAGGTCGTGTACAGGGCCGAACGAGCGAAGCCGCAGTTGCTTAATAGAAATGGGAAGTTCTGAGAAGAAAGACAAGATGGTTTATCTCAGGAGCGATGAAGAAATCGACCTGATAAAAATCAGTGCGCAGGTACTCGGAAAAGCCCATGCTGAAGTCGCGAGGTTAATTCGGCCAGGTGTTACGACAAAGGAACTTGACCGGGTTGCCGAAACGTTCATTAAGGATAATGGCGGTCATCCGTCATTTCTCGGCTTCAATAAGTTTCCGGCTTCATTGTGTATCTCGGTTAACGATGTAGTGGTACATGGGTTTCCGAGTCGCTATGAACTTCGCGATGGTGATATCATCTCGGTAGATTGTGGTGTAAAACTAAACGGCTATCACAGCGACAGTGCCTACACCTACCCGGTAGGAGAGGTAAGCCAGGCCGTTCGACGGTTATTGGCTCGCACAAAGGAGTCGGTATACGTGGGTGCGAAACAAGCTATTGATGGTAATCGTATTGGTGACATCGGCTACGCAATCCAGACATATACCGAGAAATATGGCTATTCGGTAGTACGTGAGTTGGTTGGTCATGGTGTTGGTCAGAACCTGCACGAAGCTCCCGAGGTGCCTAACTATGGCAAACGCGGACAAGGTCCACGTTTGCGAGAAGGTATGGTACTGGCAATTGAGCCAATGATCAATTTTGGCAAAAAAGGCATTACTCAGGATAAGGATGGCTGGACAATTCGGACAGCCGACCGAAAACCTTCGGCGCATTTTGAACATACCGTGGCGGTTCGGAAAGGACGGGCGGAGATTCTGACAACGTTCGAGTACATCGAAGCCGTTACCGCCAACACAAGCCTGATGATTGAAGCACAGGAACTGATGGCCGCATAAAGCAGACATGGCAAAGCAGAATTCTATAGAACAGGACGGCGTTATTTTGGAGGCATTATCAAATGCTATGTTTCGGGTTGAACTGGCAAACAAGCACGAGGTAATTGCTCACATCTCCGGCAAGATGCGGATGAACTACATCAAAATTCTGCCTGGTGATCGCGTGAAATTGGAGATGTCGCCTTATGATTTGAGTAAGGCGCGAATTGTGTATCGGTATAAATAAGTGAAAAGATAAACGTGAAAAGTGCATAGTCATTTTTCACGGGTCGCTATTCACTTTTAACTCAGAAACCATGAAAGTCAAAGCGTCAATCAAGAAGCGCAGCGAAGACTGCATCGTGATCCGTCGGAAAGGGAAGCTGTACGTGATCAACAAGAAGAATCCCCGTTACAAACAAAGACAAGGTTAAGCATGGCACGTATTGCAGGTGTTGATATTCCAGATAAGAAGCGTGGAGAAATCGCGCTGACGTACATCTACGGCATTGGCCGCAGCCGTGCTAAGAAAATCCTGACCGACGCGGGCATCAGCGTTGACAAGAAAGCCAGCGAGTGGTCGGATGAAGAGGCAAATGCCGTGCGTAACGCTATTTCGGGCGAATACAAAGTTGAAGGTCAACTGCGTTCGGAAGTTCAGTTGAGCATCAAACGTCTTATGGACATCGGTTGTTACCGGGGTCTGCGTCACCGGAAGGGTCTCCCTGTTCGTGGTCAACACACCAAGAACAACTCGCGTACCCGGAAAGGTAAACGTAAGACAGTTGCCAACAAGAAGAAAGTCACGAAGTAATTAATCGGTCACTCCGTAGTGATGACGATCACCTCCTAACAACACAATGGCTCAGGCAAAACGTAAAGACAAAGCGAAAAAGCGCGTCGTAGTGGTTGAATCCGTTGGTCAGGTACACATCCGGGCTACGTTCAACAACATTATCATTTCGATCACCAACATGAACGGTCAGGTTATTTCCTGGGCGTCGGCGGGTAAAATGGGCTTCCGTGGCTCAAAGAAAAACACACCCTATGCTGCTCAAACGGCGGCATCGAACTGCGCTGCTGTTGCCCACGAATTGGGTATGCGCAAAGCAGAAGTGTTTGTGAAAGGTCCGGGATCGGGTCGCGAATCGGCCATCCGTACTATTCAGAACTCGGGTATTGAAGTGACCACAATTCGCGACATTACCCCGCTACCACACAACGGTTGTCGCCCACCGAAGCGTCGTCGCGTATAACGCACGATTGCTGAAAGGGCAGTTAAATACTCGAATGAGGACAGGCGACATTGGGTTGTGTCTGTCCAAGTTTTCACCTTAATTCATTCAGTCAGGAATGGCACGTTACACAGGGCCAAAAGCCAAAATTTCGCGCAAGTTCGGAGAGCCAGTTATGGGTCCGAGCAAAGCGTTACAGAAAAAGAATTACGGACCGGGTATGCACGGTCGGGGGCGCAAGCGGAAACAGTCTGAATACGCGCTCCAGTTGATGGAGAAACAGAAGGTAAAATATACCTACGGTATTCTGGAACGTCAGTTCCGCGCGCTGTTCCATCGCGCGCAGGTTCGTGAAGGTATCACGGGCGAAAACCTGCTCAAACTGTGCGAAGCACGTTTAGATAACACCGTTTATCGGTTGGGCATCGCGTCGTCGCGCCGGGCCGCTCGTCAGTTGGTATCACACAAGCACATTGTGGTTGATGGCGAAGTGGTAAACATTCCGTCATATTCGCTGAAGCCCGGTCAATTGATCGGCGTTCGGGAGAAGTCGAAGTCACTCGAAGCTATTGCGTCGAGCCTGTCGGCCCGGAATACCAAACGGTATAATTGGGTTGAGTGGGATACGCAACAAATGGCGGGCAAGTTTATCAGCTACCCTGAGCGCGACCAAATTCCGGAGAACTTCAACGAGCAGGCCATCGTCGAATTGTATTCGAAGTAATCAGGCTGGCAGAACTTAGCAGGTTCTGCCGCAATTATATATAGTTTTCAGAGGGCGGTGTACAGTGAGTGGTATTTGCTGACTGAGACCTGTCAACTGAAGACTACAAAAAGAGTCGTCACTCCCCGGCAGAGAACTGCTGTAAACAATACGAAACGTATGTCCATCTTAGCGTTCCAAATGCCCGACAAAGTCGTCGTAGAAAAAGCCGACGATTTTCACGGGGTGTTTGAATTCAAGCCTCTTGAAAAAGGATACGGTGTGACCATTGGCAATGCGCTCCGGCGCATTCTGCTGTCATCGCTGGAAGGCTACACCATTACGAGCGTAAAATTTCCTGGCGTGTTGCACGAGTTTTCCTCAATTGAGGGCGTTGTTGAAGACGTGACGGAGATCATTCTGAACCTGAAAATGGTTCGTTTCAAGAAGATCAACGACGTTGTTGACAACAAAATTACGGTTAACATCAAGAAGCAGTCGGTACTGAAAGCAGGTGATATATCCAAGTTCTCACCCTCGTTTGAAGTGCTGAATCCTGAACTGGAAATCTGCCATATTGACGATACACGCGACCTGGAAATGGAAATCTTCGTGGAAAAAGGACGCGGATATGTACCCGCCGACGAACCACGGGCCAACGAATTACCCTTCGGTCATATTCCTATCGACGCTATTTACACGCCTATCAAGAACGTGAAATACAGCGTTGAAAACACGCGCGTTGAGCAGAAAACTGACTACGAGCGGTTGTTGTTAGACATCGAGACCGATGGTTCGATTCATCCGGAAGAAGCACTGAAAGGTGCTGCTCATATCCTGATTCAGCACTTTATGCTGTTCTCGGATCAAACGATGACTTTCGAGACGACCAAGCCGGAAGAAGAAAATGTGGTTGATGAAGAAGTGCTGCACATGCGGAAACTTTTGAAAACCTCGCTGGCTGATCTGGACTTGTCGGTACGGGCCTACAACTGCCTGAAATCGGCTGACGTGCGCACGCTCGGCGATTTGGTTCGGCTGGAGATTTCAGACATGATGAAGTTCCGTAACTTCGGTAAGAAATCATTGACGGAGCTTGAGCAATTAGTTGCTGAAAAGAACCTGACGTTCGGTATGGACGTCGCCAAGTACAGATTAGACGAAGACTAACACATTAAGGAGAAAGGAGTAAAGGAGAAAGGAGGAAAGGGAATAAACCCCCTTATTCCGTTCTCCCCCCTCCCTTACTCCCTTTACCAAAATGAGACACGGTAAGAAAGATAATCACCTCAGCCGGACGCACTCGCATCGCCAGGCCATGTTGCAGAACATGGCAGCGTCGCTGATTCTGCACAAGCGGATCGAAACAACGGTTGCAAAGGCGAAAGAACTCCGCAAATTTGTGGAACCGTTACTGACCAAGGCGAAGGACGATACGTTCCAGAATCGCCGGGTTGTGTTCCAGACGTTGCACAACAACGACACGATTAAAGAACTCTTCGGAACGGTAGCCGACAAGATCGCGAACCGTCCGGGTGGTTATACGCGCATCATCAAGCTGGGGAACCGGGCCGGTGACAATGCCGATACCTGCCTGATCGAACTGGTGGACTTTAACGAAACGCTGATCGCGGTTGCGGCTGAGAAAGCGGCTGCTACGACCAAAACGCGCCGGAGCCGCCGGGGTAGTGGAGTACGTGCTGCCGCTACAACCGAAGCTGCTCCTGTGGTGGCGGCTGAAGCACCTGCTGCCGAAGTTATTGAGGAGACTCCCGTTGCGGAAGCCCCTGTCGAAACGGTAGAAGAAGCATCTGCCAACGAAACGCCCGCTGCTCCTGAAGCATCGGCTGACGACGAAACGAAACAGAGCTAATGCCGATTCGTTTTTTCATAGCGAAAAGGGGTTAACCAGACGATGGTTAGCCCCTTTTTTTAGACTTTTGTACTCCAAAAAGCATTCATGAAACATACGCAACAGCCCGAAGCCCTGCTGGTTTTGCAGGATGGTTCAGTATATCGGGGCCTCGCCTTAGGTAAAAAAGGCACCGCCGGGGGCGAAATCTGCTTTAACACCGGCATGACCGGCTATCAGGAGATTTACACCGACCCGTCTTACTATGGTCAGGTCATCATCAACACCACGTCGCACATTGGCAACTATGGTGTATTGCACGATGCCGAGCAGGAATCGTCGGGCGTGAAAATCCGAGGGATGGTCTGCAATTTCTTCTCAAACATACATTCGCGCTATACCGCCGACGGGTCGTTGCAGGATTATTTTGAGCAAGCTAATATTGTCGGGATTCACGGCATCGACACCCGGCAGTTAGTACGTTACATTCGCTCGAAAGGAGTGATGAACTGCATCATTTCGTCGGAGATTTTAGATCCCGCCCTATTATTGGCCGAATTGCAGAAAGTGCCGGATATGGAAGGGCTGGAACTATCGTCAGAAGTAAGCACTAAGAACGCTTACGAACAGGGTGATCCTGAATCGGCCCTGCGCGTAGCCGTGCTGGATTTAGGCGTCAAACGCAGCATCCTGAGCAATTTCAACGAGCGGGGCGTATTTACGAAGGTATTCCCGGCCAAAACGCCATTTGCCGAGTTAGCCGCCTGGAAACCTAATGGCTTTTTTATTGCCAATGGCCCCGGCGACCCGGCAGCAATGCCCTACGCTGTTGAAACCGTGAAGCAGGCTTTAGATACTGACAAGCCAGTTTTCGGCATCTGTCTCGGCCACCAGATTTTGTCGCTCGCCAGTGGCATCTCGACCTACAAAATGCATAACGGCCACCGGGGGCTGAACCACCCGGTGAAGAATCTGATTACAGGACATTGCGAAATTACGTCGCAAAACCACGGTTTTGCCGTTCGGGCCGAAGAAGTGCGTGACCACGCTAACGTTGAACTGACCCACGTTAATCTGAACGACAACACCATTGAGGGCATCCGGCGCAAAGACAAACCTGCTTTTTCGGTGCAATACCATCCCGAATCGTCGCCCGGCCCACACGATTCGCGCTACCTGTTCGATCAGTTCGTACAGATGATGAAGGAGTAATATAAAGAAGCCCGGCCCACATCGCCGGGCTTCTTTATAACTTTCCTCGCCAGAATTCCCGGCTCCAGACGCGCTGAAAGGGCCATCCCCGGCTTTGTAGGGCGATAGGTAAATAAGCATGCGCTTGCTTCGGCGGTTGCTGGTAGTATGTATCGTCGTCGGTCAGAATTAGCGATTGATACGTGTCTTCAACTTTTACCGTCAAATCGGCAAAAGGCAGTTCGGGCTGCCAGTTAGGGCGTTTATCGGCTAATTGATCTTTCAGCAACGAGCCAGTTAGCCCTGCCGTAATAGGGGCGGGTAAGGGACGAAAACGACCTTCCGATACATCGAGGGCGTATTGCAGGTACGCTTTCAGCAGATGTACTCCGGCACTGTTACCTGTATCGGTGCGTAGTTGATCGGGCCAAAGACTGGTGATAACGTATACCCGTTCGCGGGCGCGGGTCACAGCCACATTCAGGCGATTCTCGCCACCGCGTGCGTTTAAGCTCCCGAACTGCATCGTCAGCCGACCGCGTTCATCAGGCGCGTAGCCAACCGAGAAAATGATGATGTCGCGCTCGTCGCCCTGCACGTTTTCAATGTTTTTGACGAAAATACCCTCACCCCTGGCCCCTCTCCCAGTACGGGAGAGGGGAATAGTGCTCCCGGATGGTTCACCCCTCTCCCGTACTGGGAGAGGGGCCGGGGGTGAGGGCAATAGCAAGTCCTGAATCAACTGCTGTTGTGGATAGTTGAACGTGACCACGCCGATAGAGCGTCCTGGCAACTCAACGGCAAGCTGATCGATCAATTGTAAAACGGCTTCTGCCTCCGTTAGATTCGTATTTTGCTGCCAAACTCCGCCCACGTATTGGTAGTGAATGGCGGGTTCGTGCCGGTTGATGTCGGCATAGTGGGGGAGGAGCGACAACCGATTTTGGTAAAAATGGCGATTCGAGAACGTAATCAGATCAAGTGAGCGGCTGCGGTAATGTTCGGTCAGCGAGGTTTGCGGAAACCATTGGGTAGCCAGTTCGAGCAGCGATTCTACTTCCAGTTCGGCGGGCGTATCGTCGCCCGATTCGACATCGCCTAAGCGGGTTTGATACAGATCGCTGGGCCGAAGCTGCTGGTTATCGCCCGTTACAATCACCTGTTTGCCCCGCATCATGGCCGGAACACCCTGCTCGGCAAAACACTGCGACGCTTCATCGAAAATAACCAGATCGAACAGGTCGTTGCGGAGCGGGAAAATGGCCGACACCGTTTCGGGCGAAGCCAGCCAGCATGGCACGAGCTTAAACACTTCGTCGGCATAAGCGGCTACAAGTTTGCGAACGGGCCAGATAGTACGCTTTTTGGTAGTTTGATGCAGCAGCTCGCGGTACGTTACAACGTTGTTCAGGCGATTGAACGTCAGGTTCCGGTATGTTTGCTCGCGGAGTTTCATAAGCAAAATATCGCGGCTGAAACGCTGTTTTTGGGCCATACCCGCCTGCAACATCTGTTCTGCCTGTGCCATTTTCAGCGATGAGACCGCCCGCAGTTCGGGTTTCTGCTGCTCGATATGATTAAGCCAGGCCAGCCGAAGTGAGTTCTGAAACGTAGTCACCCATTGGTCGGGACGAAAAGCTACCAGCCGTTGTACTATGCTCATCTCAACAGGAGTCAGGCTGGCTTCGATGCGGTCGTGTTCAACCAGCAAGTCAAAATCCTGCGTCAACGACTGATACAAGGCATCAGCAAAACTATTATTGTGCCAAAGCCGCTCTAACTGACTGCCCGATAGCCATTGACCAGACATGTCGAATTGCTTGGCTACATCCATTGCAATATTCAGCACTGCCGTAACTACCGTCTGAAACGAGCTTGCCGACAGCCACGCCGACGGGGGCAAGGTTGTAAGTAGAGGCAGCGTATCAATGCGTTCGAGCAGTTTCCGCGCCCGCCAAATCAGCCGTAAACTCGCCGGAACGTTGGGCAGGGGCAATTCGCTCAATAACGATTCTACTTGCGGTTGCAGCGTATTGAGCTGATTTCGCTTTTCGAGCCGAACAGCCAGCGTATCAAGATCGGCTTCATTGGTGGTCAACGCATTCAGCATAGCCACCTGTTGTAGTTGCCGATAGCCCGAATTAGTTAGCCGCCACCACTGCCAGCGCACCCACGCCCCACGAGCCGCCCGCGCATCGGTAAGCAGGCTCATGAATGGCAACAATTCGGACTGCTGTAACGACGTTTCGGGACCGGGCGAGGCTAACGCATCGTCCCACGCAGACGATAGTTTGGGTAGCTGTTCCAGCTCAATCATCAGAGCCGGGTGCCGTGCATTGGCCCGCAAAACCAGCACCACCGCCCAGAGTTCGTTGGCATCGGGTTCGTCCAGCAATCGGAGCAGAGTTACTACTTCGCTGGCGGCAAAATTCCAGTTCATTAACCTCTGAAGCGCGATTGACTGCCCCAGTAGGGCAGCGGTTTGAGCATCGGTCTGCTGGCGCGTTTGGGCCCAGGTCGCAATGGCGTCTGTTAGCTTAGACAAATCAGCCGGGCCGAGCGTATCGAACCGCTTCCGGTCGGTCCACGGGTGTTCGGAGCCGAGCCGCTGTCGGTAAGCTGCGTAGTCGCTCAACCGGCGGGTAATGCCGTCGATGTTCGACAGTTGAAAAGCGGTATAGGTGTCCGAAACGTCAATAGTTGGGGCGTTGGGCTGGCTGGTCAGATACAGCTCTTTGGCCGATATGCCACAGATACTTGTGTCGAACAGCGCGTCTTTGAACGTCTGAAGTTCGGCTACTATAGCATCGATTCGGCGGCTTTCGGTATCAAAATCACGTTCGAGCAGTACGGCGTTCAGACTGTTGTTTTGTTGCCGGTAAGCGTCTATCTGCTCAATTTGCCGGGCAATTTGCGCGTACAAAGCCGGGCGGTCGTCCTGAAAATCGTGAACGAGTGCCAGAAACGATTCCATGCCAACCTGCCGTAGCCGTTCCTGCACCACGTCGAGTGCGGCCCGTTTCTGACATACCAGCAGCACGCGCTTGCCCGCAGCGGCTGCATCGGCCATGAGGTTGGCAATCAGTTGTGACTTACCTGTACCGGGTGGCCCCTGCACCGCCAGCGACTGCCCCGCCTTCACTGCCCGCAAAGTTGCTTCCTGTGATGCATCGAGGGGGAGGGGCGTGAGAATCTGTCTCTCTTTAAGTGATGAGTGATGAGCGATGAGCGATGAGTCTTCATTTCGGGGTAGCCACTCATCACTCATCGTTAATCGGTCATCGGTCAATAGCGCGTCATAATCAGGAACTAAAAACGACCCGGCTTGGGGAAAAATGCCCAGCACGGCTTCAGGATAAAGTTTTAACTCACCAGTGCGTTCGAGCTGGTCTAAGCTTCTGGCGTTTTGTTTGTCGAAAAATTGAAGTTTGTCGGCAAATAATTCCTGATTGAAATTCAGTTCGAGCGGGGTCGTTTTCAACCATTCGTACAACTGCGTTCGGAATACGAGCGGATCGTGGTCGAAATCATCGGTCGATTTTTCGAAAACATCGTCGGGAATTGTCAGGCTGTTGAACTGTTGGTAGGCCAGCAGCAGGGTCGGATTCAGAAATGAACCCACATCACCCCGGCCTGCGAGTTTCCAGTGCCTGCCCTGTTGTACCAATTCGACCGGAAAGAACAGCAGTGGCCCGTGTACGACCGTATTATCGAGAAATTTTCCCCGCACAAACGGCCATCCTACATACAGGTCTTCGGTGCCGCGCTCGTCTTCAATAAACCGTGCCGTGCGGTCAATGCGCCGGAGTTTACGGCTGACTTCATTACTGCGTTCCTGCCGGGCGTCGAGAACATCGCAAACCGGCACTACTGCTTTACGCCCAATCAGATCGGCAAGTATAGTGAACGACGGCTTGTTAAGCAGAAAATCGGTTTCGTGCAGATCCAAGAACTGACCAATCGGCAAATTAGTCAGAAGCAACGACCGATTACGGCTGCTCAGATTCGTAAGCCGACGGCGGAAGGTGCGGAGAATATCTGAACCAGGATTAGTCATGATTAACAGGATTAAACAGGATTTGACGCTTCGCTTGTTCGGAGCTATAACTAATTGATGTTGTAAATAAGCGCAGCGTCAAATCCTGTTTAATCCTGCTAATCTTAGCTAATCCTGGTTCAGGCGACTTTTTTTTCCGGTATCAGGTACGACGCCAGAATGCTAACGGCCAGAATAGAAATGATGATATAGAGTGAATATACGGGTTTGAAGCCCCATTCTTCGAGCCAGTGTTCGGCCAGCATTTTCGCGCCGATATAGGTCAGCAATACGGCTAAACCTGTTTTCAAAAAACGGAACTGGCTAATGATATTCGATAAGAAGAAGAACATCGACCGCAACCCCATGATAGCAAAAACGTTCGAGAAAAACACGATGTACGGGTCTTTGGTGATCGAGAAAATGGCCGGAATGGAGTCGACAGCGAAGACCAAATCCGTAAACGCCACCACGATAACAATGATGAACAAAGGCGTAACAAACAACTTCTGGTCGGTTTTTCGGCGAACGAAGAAGTTATCGGTCACATTGCGCTTATAAACGTTCAAGTATTTACTGGCAATGCGCACCACGGGATGATTACTGGGTTCGATTTTCTCGTCTTCGTCTTTCTGAAAAAACAAGGAAATGCCTGTGTAAACCAGAAACGCCCCGAACAAATACAGAATCCAGTCGAACCGCTGAATCAGGGCCGAGCCTAAGAAAATAAACACAAACCGGAGCACAATGGCACCCAGAATTCCCCACACAAGAATCTTCTTGTAGTATCGCTCCCGAACACCGAAAGAGTTGAAAATCAGGATAAACACGAAGATATTATCAGCCGACAGCGAGTATTCGACCAAATAGCCCGTAATGTATTCGAGGGCCATGTTATCCTGAAATCGTTGCAAACTGGCTGCAAAATCGCCGGGAATCAACCCAACGTGTCCAGCATATCGGTCGTGTACTTCCTGCAGGCGGGCAAAGTCGGTAATGCCGTGAACGAGATAGCCAAAATTTTTCAGGAAAAAATAGAAAGCGATTGACAAACCTACCCAGATAGCACTCCAGGTTGCGGCTTCTTTAAAGTGAACGATGTGGCTTTTCTGACGGGAAAACACGCCCAAATCGAGAGCCATTACTACAAGAACGAAGGCCGCAAAGGCCAGAAAAAACGTAGTTTCGCTGGTGAACATAAGCCATTGGCATAAACAGAGACATAACCCTGCTCTGCCCGAAAAGTTAATTTTAAATGGTAAAACTACTTTGAATACGCCGAAACAGCCACGTTGGTTCGGCATAGTCTTGGCATAGTGGTAGTTAGGCTGTAGTTTTGGGCCATGTTTAATGATAAAAAAGTGATTGTGGTAATGCCCGCTTACCGGGCAGCCCTCACACTCGAGCGTACCTACCGCGAAATTCCGTTCAATATAGTTGACGAAGTAATCTTAGTTGACGACGCCAGCCCCGACAACACCGTAGAGGTAGCAAAACAACTGGGTATCAGACATGTTATTCGACATGACCGTAACAAAGGTTATGGCGGCAATCAGAAAACCTGTTACGCCAAAGCCCTCGAACTTGGGGGCGACATCGTGGTGATGCTCCACCCCGATTATCAGTACACGCCCCTGCTACTGACGGCCATGATTTCAATAATTGGCAACGGACTGTATCCGGTTGTGTTTGCCTCGCGTATATTGGGTAAAGGTGCGCTGAAAGGCGGGATGCCACTCTATAAATATATTGCCAACCGCTTTCTGACTTTCACACAGAATCTGCTTATGAATCAGAAACTGTCGGAGTATCACACTGGCTACCGGGCGTTTTCGGGCGAGGTGTTACGGAGTCTAGATTTTACACACAATTCCGATGACTTCATTTTCGACAATGAGATGATTGCACAGATTTTCTACAAAGGCTACGAAATTGCTGAAGTGACCTGCCCAACCAAATACTTTGAAGAAGCGTCGTCCATCAATTTCAAGCGCAGCAGCATTTACGGCTTAGGTGTATTGCGCACATCGGTGCTGTACTTGTTTACAAAGCTTGGGTTGATGCGCTGGAAAATTCTGAAGTAGCGTAGTTAGCGTCGACCGTAACAATTTCCAGCACCATCGATTCGAGCGTTAGGCCCGGCCCAAACGCGCAACTCAAAATATTTCCCGGTACTGACGCGTTCCGGGCCGATGTGTCTGGAGTTGTTTCTATCGCCAGCGGATCAGGTCGTAGGCTGTTCCACACGTCTTTTAGCACAAACAGCACCGTAGCCGACGACATGTTGCCATACTGTCGCAATATGTTGTAAGCATGACGATTGTCGTATGTTGTTATGCCTAATTGCTGTTCAATAACTTCCAGAATCCGCCGACCGCCGGGGTGTAGGGCATAATGCCCGATGCCATCGAGCGTGAGATTACACTGGTCAAGCAAACGTTCCATCAACTGACCAATGCCCTGTTGGATAAACGTGGGCACCTCGGCAGTGAGCGTCATCTCGAAGCCAAAATCGCTGACGTGCCAGGCCATAGCGTGTTTGCCTTCGGGTAACAGGTCGCAATAGAACGACCGTAACCGAAACGCCTGTTCGGGCCGGGGGCGGCTTTCGACCACTACTGCCGCCGAACCGTCGGCAAAAAGCGCGTTCGATAACAGGTGATCGGTTTCGGTTTTTTTCTGGAAATGAATCGTGCAAAGCTCAACGCACACGACCAGCACTTTGGCATCAGCATCGGCCCGCACGATGGCGTCGGCAGTTTTCAGGCCATTAAATGCGCCATAGCAACCCATGAAATTAATAGCCAACCGCTGTGTTGTAGTGGGCAGACCGAGTGCTTCGATGATCTCGATGTCTGGCCCCGGCGCGTATAGCCCGGTACAACTCACGGTAATCAGATGCGTAATCGTCTGGGGGTCGAGGTCAGCGTAATTGGCGAAACAATCGCGAATAGCGTCAAGGGCAAGGGGCACAGCCTCCTGCCGGTATACGCCCATCCGCTGACTCACCGTCGGGAATGGTTCCATACCCGGCGTATTCGCGTAGAAAGTATAATCTCCTTTTGGCCGAACGTAATCGGCCAGCACCGTATGCCGCTTATCGATACGGGTTTGGCGGTAAAGAGCCATCAACCGGCGGCTATCACGCTCATCGAGCTGCAACACGTCGGCCATGAATTCAGCCGCTTTCTGCTGGGTTTTTGAATAAACGGGTACGGCAGTTCCGATACTGTTGACGTAAGCACTGGGGCGACTATTCATAGCGTAGGTAATCCGCCGAAGCAGATGTATTGGCGTATCTCCCTCACAGGGTACATCGTATAACTACAGTCTGTGCCGAAAGTTCTGTAATTTGCCGTAGCCTTACCTTATAACCAAATGTCTGCTCGCGCCATCTGGCTGCACTTACGGGTGCCGTTCTCGTTTTTTCTGCTGCCTATCTTCTGGTTTGCACTCAGTCAGTCGTCGCATATCGACCTATGGCGGGCAGTGGCAGTGCTGATTATCATACACTTGCTGTTGTATCCGGCCAGTAACGCCTACAATAGCTATTTCGACAAAGACGAAGGCCCTATCGGTGGTCTGGAAACACCTCCTCCCGTTACAAAAACGCTGTATTGGGTGTCGTGGCTGCTCGATGTGGTGGCGTTGATACTGGGCGCGTTTCTGGGCTGGCCGTTTGTTGTGTATCTGCTTGTTTATGGCTTTGTGACGAAGGCATATAGCCACCGCCATATTCGGCTGAAAAAATACCCTATACTTAGCTTTTTCCTCATTAGCGGCCTACAGGGCGGTATTACCTACGTCATGACCTACGTTGCCGTCAACGATTTGCCATTCTCGGCCATAACGCAACCCCGACTATTGTTTGGCGGGCTATTGGGTACGCTGAATCTGATGGCTCTTTACCCCGTCACGCAGGTATACCAGCACGTCGAAGACGCTCGCCGGGGCGACCGCACGCTGAGCTTACTGCTGGGCGTTCGTGGCACGTTCGTATGTGCCATCGTAATGTTCACCCTGTCGCTGGTCGCATTTTTCGTTTACTTCAATAACCTGATTTATTTCGGATTATACGTACTACTTCTGTTGCCCGCTGTTGCTTATTTTCTGCATTGGGGCTGGCAGATCTGGTACGACAGCCAGCGGGCCAATTACCGCTCAACCATGCATATGATGTGGATTTCGGGTGTTTGTCTGAACAGTTTTTTTATTTTTTTGATTGTACTAACCCATTCGTAATCAGTTTTTAGCGGTATCCTGAACGGATGGGGGTACAATTTTTTTAGGCCGAGGTCTTGACAAGCGACGAAAAAAGCCTAATTTTGCATCCACAATTCGCCACAAGGTACGGCGAACTATGCGAAAGTAGCTCAGCTGGTAGAGCGCGACCTTGCCAAGGTCGAGGTCGCGGGTTCGAACCCCGTCTTTCGCTCCACGAAAAAGGCACCGTTGGTCGGTGCTTTTTTCGTACATGCTGAAACTTGGCAGCAAGCAAGGCAAATTGCCGGGATGGTGGAATCGGTAGACACGCCGGACTTAAAAGTTGAGTGCCCGATTGGAAACAATCGGAGTAGAACCGCTTAAATTCGGGGAAACCTTATCGAGCAATTGATTGGCAATCCCGAGCCAAGCCTGCCAGCGACAGTTGGTGTGGAAGGTGTAGAGACTTAACAGGCGGCACCTACGCTCTGCAAAAACGGAGTATGGTGAAGAGAAAGTCCAGACCACAAATCGTTGCACAGGGCAACGAGCAGCGAAAGCTGTAGTTGGTACGAAAATCCTGTGGGCTTTACGGCCCGTGCGGGTTCGACTCCCGCTCCTGGTACAAAACCTCCTGAAAAGGAGAAGCAAATGGCAAACAAAAACCGCTGATAATCAGCGGTTTTTGTGTTTTCGGACCAATACGCGGTACACTATCAACCAAAACTTGTAGGAAAAAATGAATTTTTTTCAAGAGTGGATAGAGAACAAGTAAATTTACTTCATTGCTGAGACCAGCTCTCAAAGCCATAACAGATCGCAACCTCTTGCGCGAGAGCGAACGAATGAAAATCGAATGTGGAGAAAAGGACTTTACTGAGTTCGATGACGTATCGTTTGCCCCGGTTAGCAGCGTATCGGATATAAATGGCAGAGTAATATTTTGATTATCAGATTATTGTCTTGATTTTGTGCGCTTATAAATAAGGATTTAGGTTAATTTTTGCCAAGCATAGCACTCAATGAGAGCGGGATATGTTTTTTGAGCGTAAGTCTAAACTTTCATCAAAAGACAATATTATTAATGGAACCAAATCGCAGCAAGATTATTTGCGATACAAACATCTGGTATCGAATATTTGATGGCCGTATCTCAATCAACGAATTGACAGGCAAGTTTTTAGTGGGTACATACATAAGTGGGTTTGAATTTGGCTGTACTCTAAACGCTCTGAATGACTTTAACCTGTTTCGCAACGCAGTTATAGCATTTAAAGGACAAGCTCAACAATTCTATAAAGAGCATCCAATTGAGTACATAAAATTATTGTCTAACTATCCTTCAAACAGCGACAAATGGATTGAGTTAAATGAATCGCTCAACAAGGTATTTGGTACAAAGGAACCGAACCCGGCATATTATGATGCTGCAAAACATGAATATGAGAAATACTACACTGAAGCAAGTGATCTCCTTGAACCATTTGTTAGGTTCGTTGACGATTATCGCAATAGTATCACTAATAAGGGGTTACACAAAAAAAATATGAATGCTTCAATCTCTCGTCTGCAACAGATTGAAGCAACAAAATCAGTTATAACTAATTGGTTTCAGGGGGTGGAGATTAAATGGGAGCCTTTAGAATTATTCTTGAACGTTTTTAACGAATGGCTTAGGCAGTTAGACCTACAGAACAATCTTAAAATGAATCTGAATGATTGGAACGACGTATTCAACTTAGTATATGTTGCACCGGGTGATTTGTATTGGACTCGCGACTATAAAAAGACATGGGAGTTTATTAAACAGGCTGGGCTTTCACATTATTTATTTGAGCCAGAAAAGGTACGTGAATAATTTTTTTTCCTATTTGTTACTCACTATTTTCAAATACTTGTAAATCAATTAGTTATAAGATAATTTTATACCCGCTCCTGATACAAAATCTTTAAAAAAGGGGAAGCAAACTACAAACAAAGATCGCTGATAATCAGCGGTTTTTTTGTTTTTACACATACACTAAATTAAATAAACTGGAAATAAATATGTAAGATATTCCAAAATGAATATTTGTGTATCCTAAACCGTCTCACCATTGATAGTGATCTGATAACAATTTTCGCTCAGTATTATTGGTTTGTCTAAAATCGCTATTTCTTGAACAAACAACGGGACGCGCACATGGGAGTAAGGCTGCACTTTTGTAGCAATAAAAACTGCTACAACTATGAGTACCCCCAAAACCCTGTTCGATAAAGTCTGGGACGCACACGTTATCCGGCACATCGAAGATGGCCCCGATGTGCTGTTCATCGACCGCCATTTCATTCACGAGGTAACAAGCCCGGTAGCATTTCTGGGACTCGAAGGCCGGGGCGCGTCGGTACTGTTTAATCAGCGCACGTTTGCCACCGCCGATCACAACACGCCTACCCTCAATCAACACCTGCCCGTAGCCGACCCACTGTCGGCCAATCAGTTGGCCGCTTTGGAGCGAAATGCCAACAAACACGGCATTTCGTACTGGGGCCTGGGCCACCATAAAAATGGGATCGTTCACGTAGTGGGGCCGGAGAACGGCATCACATTGCCCGGTATGACTATCGTTTGTGGCGATTCGCACACGTCTACGCACGGCGCGTTTGGAGCTATTGCGTTTGGTATTGGCACATCGGAGGTCGAGATGGTACTGGCTACGCAGTGCATCATGCAGCCTAAACCAAAGAAAATGCGGATTTCGGTCAATGGCATACTGGGCAAAGGCGTATTGCCGAAAGACGTAGCCTTATACATTATTTCGCAGATTTCAGCCAGCGGAGCCACGGGCTACTTTGTTGAATATGCGGGTGAGGTATTCCGCAGCATGAGTATGGAAGGCCGCATGACGGTCTGCAATATGAGCATCGAGATGGGCGCGAGAGGTGGCATGATAGCTCCCGACCAAACGGCCCTTAACTACCTGAAAGGCCGCGATCTGGCTCCCAAAGGCGATGCCTGGGACAAACTGGTGCCCTACTGGGAATCGCTCAAAACCGACGACGAAGCCGAATTCGACGTTGACCTGTCCTTCGATGCGGCCAACATTGAACCCCAAATCACCTACGGAACCAATCCTGGGCTTGGCACGGGTGTTACGCAGCAGATTCCGCTGGCCGAAGCCGTGAAAGACGGTGCCGCGAGCTACAAAAAATCGCTGCAATACATGGGTTTCGCCGAAAACGAATCTATGATTGGTAAACCCATCGACTTTGTGTTTTTGGGCAGTTGCACCAACGGACGCATCGAAGATTTTCGGGCGTTTGCATCCATTGTAAAAGGGCGCAAAAAAGCAGATAACGTAACGGCCTGGCTCGTGCCGGGGTCGCACATTGTTGAAGCGCAAATTAAGGAAGAAGGTATTCTCGACATTCTGACCGAAGCCGGTTTTGCACTCCGTCAACCAGGCTGTTCGGCCTGCCTTGCCATGAACGAAGACAAAATTCCGGCGGGTAAATACGCCGTTTCGACCTCTAACCGCAACTTCGAGGGCCGACAGGGGCCGGGTGCCCGTACACTGCTTGCCAGCCCGCTCGTAGCTGCGGCTGCGGCTGTGACAGGGGTGGTAACAGACCCACGAAAGTTTTTATAGTGATGAATGCTGAGTGATGAGCATCCTTCCTGCGACGCTTATTTATCACTCATCGTTCATCATTCATCGTTTATCACTCAAAAAGATGGCATACGACAAATTCACCATTCTGCGCTCGACCGCCGTTCCGATGCCTATCGAGAACGTCGATACCGACCAAATTATACCCGCCCGATTCCTGAAAGCTACCGAACGCAAGGGTTTCGGTGACAACCTTTTCCGCGACTGGCGGTACAACGCCGACGATACCCCGAAAGCTGATTTCGTGCTGAACAACCCGACCTACTCTGTCGAAGGGTCGCCCCGAAAAATTCTGGTGGGGGGCAAAAACTTCGGTAGCGGGTCGAGTCGCGAACACGCGGCCTGGGCTATTTACGACTACGGTTTCCGGTGCGTTGTATCGAGCTTCTTCGCCGACATTTTCAAGAATAACTGCCTGAATATCGGTATCCTGCCCGTTACGGTCAGCCCTGAATTTGCTGAAGAAATTTTCGCGGCCATCAACGCCGACCCCAATACCGAACTGGAAGTAGACCTGCCTGCGCAGACGATTACGTTGCTGGCTACCGGCAAGAGCGAACACTTTGCTATCAACGGCTACAAAAAGCACAACCTCACCAATGGCTACGACGATATCGATTACCTGTTGTCGATGAAGCACGAGATTGAGCAGTTCGCCGAAACCAGACCGTTCTAAATGTTGAATGATTGAGTGGTTGACTGATTGAATGGTTTCTTAACGACTCATTCAATCAGTCAACCACTCAATCATTCAATAATTTCTACCTATGCGCTACATTGAAATTATGGATACTACCCTCCGCGATGGTGAACAAACCAGCGGAGTGTCGTTTACGGCAGCCGAGAAACTGGCCCTCGCGCAGGTGTTGCTCACGGAGGTAAAAGTCGACCGGGTGGAGGTGGCTTCGGCCCGAGTGTCGGCGGGCGAACTGGAGGCCGTACAGCAAATTACGCGCTGGGCCGATAGTGTCGGAATGCTTGACCGGGTGGAAGTGCTGACATTCGTAGACGGTCGGGCCTCACTCGACTGGATGCGGGCATCGGGCGCGCGGGTTATGAACCTGCTTACAAAAGGCTCGCTGAACCACCTCACGCACCAGCTTAAAAAAACTCCTCACGAGCATTTTGCCGATATTCGACAGGTTATTGAAGATGCACAAGCTGCTGGTCTTCAGGTAAATGTGTATCTGGAAGACTGGAGCAATGGCATGCGTACCTCGCCCGATTACGTACTTCAGTTTATCGACTTTCTGCAAACGCAGCCTATCCGACGTGTGCTGCTACCCGACACGCTGGGTGTGCTGACCCCCGCCGAAACCTACCAGTTTATTGCCCTGTTGGTGGGCCGCTATCCGCAACTTCACTTCGATTTTCATGCCCACAACGATTACGACCTAAGCGTAGCCAACGTTCTGGAAGGCATCAGGGCCGGAGTGCATGGCATTCACCTGACCGTCAATGGCTTAGGCGAGCGAGCGGGTAACGCCCCATTAGCCAGTACGCTGGCCGTGTTGCGCGATTTTGTACCCGGCGTGCAGATGGGCGTGGCCGAAAAGTCGCTCTATAAAGTCAGTAAGATTGTCGAAACGTTTTCGGGATTGCGGATTCCTGACAATAAGCCGGTTGTGGGTAATAATGTATTCACCCAAACGGCGGGTATTCATGCTGACGGCGACAAAAAAAACAACCTGTATTTCAATGCGCTACTTCCCGAACGTTTTGGCCGCGAACGCAGCTACGCTTTAGGTAAAATGTCGGGAAAAGCCAACATCGAAAATAATCTGCGCGAGTTAGGTATACAGTTGTCGGACGATGAGCTGAAAAAGGTAACGCAGCGAGTTATTGAACTGGGCGATAAGAAAACCACGATCACCCGCGAAGACCTGCCTTATATCATTACCGACGTGTTGCAGCAAACGGCAACGGCTGCGCGGGTAGAGGTGCTGAACTACTCGCTGACCAAATCGAAGGGGCTGAAACCCTCAGCCACAATTCAGGTACGTATCGATGACGAGCAGTTTGAAGAAAACGCGCAGGGCGATGGGCAATACGACGCGTTTATGAATGCGCTGAAGAAAATCTACAGCCGCAAGCAAATGGCCTTCCCCGAACTAACCGACTATGCCGTCCGCATTCCGACCGGCGGGCATACCGATGCACTCTGCGAAACCATTATCACCTGGAAAGTGAACCACCGCGAATTTAAAACCCGTGGCCTCGACTCTGACCAAACCGTGTCGGCGATAAAGGCCACGCAAAAAATGTTAAACACACTCGAATGAAAAAACACATACTCGTAGTACCCGGCGATGGTATCGGGACCGAAGTGACCGCCGTTGGCAAGCAGGTTTTAGAAAAAATTGCTCAAAAATTCGAGCATGAATTTACCTACGATGAAGCCCTCATCGGTCACGTTGCCATCGAAGCCACCGGCGTGGCCCTGCCCCCGAAACGCTCGACAAAATGAAGGCCGCCGATGCTGTGCTGTTCGGAGCCGTCGGCCATCCCAAATACGACAACGACCCCTCGGCTAAAGTCCGGCCTGAACAGGGACTGTTGCAGATGCGGAAAGAGTTGGGCCTGTACGCCAATCTACGCCCTATCAAGCTGTTTGACGAGCTGCTGGAATCGTCGAGTATCAAGGCTGAAATTCTGCGCGGAGCCGATATTCTGTTCTTCCGCGAACTGACCGGCGATGTGTATTTTGGCGAGAAAGTTCGTTCCGACGACCGCGCAACGGCTTCGGATCTGATGATTTACCACAAATATGAAGTAGAGCGAATTGTACGGAAAGCATTTGAAGCCGCCCGCACTCGTCGGAAAAAGCTTATGAGCGTCGATAAGGCAAACGTACTGGAAAGCAGCCGATTATGGCGTGAAGTGGTGCAGGCACTAACGCCCGAATACCCCGACGTAGAGGTAGAACACCAGTTCATCGACGCAGCGGCCATGCTGCTTATCAAAGATCCTAAACGCTTCGACGTAGTGGTAACGGGCAACCTTTTCGGCGATATTTTAACCGACGAAGCCAGTCAGATTGCTGGCTCGATGGGCATGCTGGCTTCGGCGTCGGTCGGCGATAGCACGGGCGTGTACGAACCCATTCACGGTTCGGCGCACGACATTACCGGCAAGGGCGTTGCCAATCCGCTGGCGTCGGTGCTGTCGGCGGCACTATTGCTCGATATTTCGTTTGGCCTGAAAGCCGAAAGTGAAGCCGTGATAAATGCTGTTGATGCGGTGTTGAAAGCAGGCTACCGCACCCGCGACATTGCTGATGGCAATACCCCCGCCGACAAACTGTTAAACACCGGGCAAATGGGCGCACAGGTGCTGGCACACTTATAATGTATAGCCGCCCCGGAGGGGTGGCTATACAATTTTTGCCGTAATTTGGCACGTTAAAACAGAGCAACTGGAAACGTTAATAATCCAACGCATGAACCAAGCCCGCCAAACGGCTGAGAAAGTCGAGTATAACGGCTCCGACAACTTAGCGATCATGAGTTTCGCTACTAACTACAATGGTAGTTTATATGACTGGGTAGCCCGCGACGTGCGCCCCGGCATGGCCGTACTGGACTTTGGTGCTGGTAATGGCGAATACGCGAACCGCTTCCCGATTGGCAGCGTCGATGCCGCCGAAATCGACCCCGACCTGATTCCACAAATTAAACAGCCCGTTGTTACCGACATCGACGCGCTGGGGGTAAAATACGACCTGATTTATACGATAAATGTGCTGGAACATATTGAGCATCATGCCGAAATGACGCAAAAGCTGGCGTCGAAGCTTAAGCCGGGCGGTAGACTGAAAGTATTTGTGCCGGCACGGCAGGAAATTTTCAGCAACATGGATACCCACGTGGGTCACTACCGCCGGTACGATAAAGCAATGGTACGCGACATCCTGGAGAAAGCGGGGCTAAAAGTTACCAGACTCGGCTACTACGATTTTGCTGGCTACTTTATTTCGCTCTTGTATAAATGGCTCGGCAAAGACGGACGAATCACGAAAGAGTCTATAGTTTTCTATGACCGGGTCGTGTTCCCAGTTAGCCGCGTATTCGACAAATTGACTGGTGGTCAGGTAATTGGTAAAAATGTTATTGCTGAAGCAATAAAGGTCTAAAAATTTTGGCGGAACGCTTGCGTCAGCTATAAAATCATTTACTTTTGTAGCGTATTTACGCATTCAGCGAAATTTCGCAGAAACATGACCGCTCCACTTTCGTCTAACCGACTGCAAAAACTACTCGTTTGAACAGGACTGAGGAAGGACGTATGTTATACTACTAAAGCCCTTTCCTCACCAGGAAAAGGCTTTTTTTACGTAACGACCAACCAATTTACCCCAACATAAATTACCATATGAGTCAGCGCGTTTATATCTTCGACACTACCCTCCGCGACGGCGAACAAGTGCCAGGGTGCCAGTTAACCACGGAAGAAAAAGTTATTGTGGCGAAAGAACTGGAACGACTGGGGGTTGATATCATCGAAGCCGGTTTCCCGGTTTCCAGCCCCGGCGATTTCCGGTCGGTTGTTGAAATCTCAAAAGCAGTTTCAGAACCGACTGTTTGCGCGCTAAGCCGGGCCGTAAAAGGCGATATCGATGCGGCTGGCGAGGCTCTGAAGTTCGCTAAACGCGGTCGGATTCATACCGGAATTGGCTCATCGGATATTCATATACGCAATAAATTCGGTAGCACCCGCGAGAAAATACTGGAGCAGGCCGTTGCCGCCGTGAAACACGCCCGCACCTATGTTGACGACGTTGAATTTTACGCTGAAGACGCCGGTCGGGCCGACCTCGTGTTTTTGGCGCAACTAACCGAAGCCGTGATCCGGGCTGGAGCCACAGTCGTCAATATTCCTGATACTACCGGCTACTGTCTGCCCGACGAGTATGGACGGAAAATTGCGTATATCTACGAACATGTTCCGAACGTGCATCAGGCTACGATTTCTATTCACTGCCACAACGACCTCGGCTTAGCCACGGCCAACACACTGGCGGGCGTAATAAATGGGGCGCGGCAGGTGGAAGTAACGATGAATGGTATCGGCGAACGGGCGGGCAACACCTCGCTCGAAGAAGTGGTGATGGCTCTGAAAGTGCGAAAAGAACTGGGCTATCATACCAATGTCGATTCAACGCGGCTGTATCCGGTAAGTCAGTTGGTGTCGGAAATGATGCGTATGCCCGTGCAGGCCAATAAAGCTATTGTGGGCCGCAACGCTTTTGCACACTCGTCGGGTATACATCAGGATGGTTTCCTGAAGCACTCGGAAAACTACGAAATCATGAACCCTCACGACGTAGGTGTGCCGAAATCATCTATCGTGTTAACGGCCCGCAGCGGTCGGCACGCGCTCAAACACCGGCTCGAACTGCTCGGCTACCGCTACGATAAACCCACGCTCGACGGCATTTACACCCGTTTCTTAGACATGGCCGACATCCGCAAAGAGGTGAACGATAAAGATTTAATGGAACTCGTGCGGTAAGAAACAAAAGTTATTAACACGCTGTTAGCCCCGTATTAACTCATCACTGTTGGCTGATAACTGTTAACTGAAATGGCACGACCAACTCCCGAACTAATCGATGCCCTGCGCCGAACGGCCCGTAATCTGAAAAATGGTGCACCCTACCAATGGGGTCATATGGGCGGCTGCAACTGTGGCAATCTGGCGCAGGAACTGACAAAGCTCAGCAAAGATCAGATTCATCGTTACGCCATGCAACGCTACGGCGACTGGAATGAGCAGGTCGATGACTACTGCCCCACCAGTACGCTTCCCGTTGATCTGGTTATCAGTGAGATGTTGAGCGCAGGCTTGATGCTTGAAGACATTAAGCATCTCGAAAAGTTAGACGACCGCGCCGTGCTGATGCGCTTCCCGGTTGAAGAACGCTTCTTAAAACACAACGTCCGTGACGACGTAGTGGCCTACATGAACGCCTGGGCCGATCTGCTGGAAGAGCAGCTTTTAGAGAAAATTACACTACCTGTATTTAATCTTGAGCTTATAGATCAAGAAGTTGTCTACTAATCAAGCGTATTGACAAAAAAAGCGGCTGTATTACCAGCCGCTTTTTTTATTGACCATCATCGCGGTTGTATCTACTTGACTGGGGTTTTGAGTGTAACGAAATACACCCTGTTCATGTCGATGGTATTCGTAGCAGGCAGAATTTTAGCCGCGTAGTTGCCCACACCAACCACCCCAAAATCATCGTCATTGGCAATAGCTAACAAAGTTGGGCTAAGCAGGGCAAGCCCTTCGGCTTTGTCGTGCGGATAGACTGGTGAAAGTTCTGTTGCCATATCAAACGCCAGCGTCTTTTTGACCGGAACGATTCCGTTTGCCAGCAGCGCAGCTTCCGTTTTAAGCTCTTCAACGGTTTTGCCACCATACAATTTACCTCCTATGCCATCGGCAGGGTCTGATATGTCAGTGGCTCCCGCAAGGTCAATTTTGTAGATACGCTTAAACAACGTTCCTGCGTTAGCCGTCGTACCAAATTCGCCATCGCGTTCGAGCACCAGAAACGTAGTATTAGTGATAGCTGTTATCTCGCTGTTGGCCTGTAGGTTAGCCCGTTCAATCAGGTACGCGTACTGTTTAGTAGCTCCGGTAGCAATGTCAAATGTCAGAATTCGGGTCACTAACGAACCAGTGATTGCTGCCTGAGATGGATTATACAGCGGGAATTGCATGATACCGACCAGCGTTTTTCCGTCGGGTGTAATAGTCAACCCTTCCATGCCCCGGTTGGCCCGACGCCGGGCAAAAACCAGCGGCATCCGACGCCCGCCTGTTCCGGTGCCAAAAGGATTGATCCGCTCGACGGTACGGCCCGTTGCATCGAAATGAACGATATGCGGTCCGTATTCATCGCTTACCCAGAACGTACCGTCGCTGGCAACAACCAGCCCTTCCGAATCGAGGCCGTCTGTGCTGGCTGGCAGCGTTTTACCGGCCAGATCGAACGCTATCTCGCCTGTTCCGCCTTGATTGACCGGGTTAGGCAATCCATTCAATTTGCCGCCCGAACTGTTTTTCAATTCGATGATCGATTCAAGAACCATTTGGCCGTTTTTCAGTCGGAACTTACCAATCTGCGGGGCAAAATCAGGCTGGGCAAATACCTTCGAGTTGGTCACGTTCCCGTCAATATTCGGTCCTCGGTCGGTAAGTAGGTAGAACACCGTTGGGTCCCTGGGGTCGGCAGCGATGGCCGAACCAAAACCGCCGTTGAAGACCTTGACGCCGTTGGTCTCAAATAAAACAGCAGGAACAACGGTGCCGGGGTTCACGGCATCGGCAACTGCCGGGTATTGGAAAGATGGAACAAGGTGATCGCTACAGGAAGCCGTTACAAGCAGTACTACCAAGCCAATGCTCAGAATGCGGGACAGGTTAAGGTGTTTCATCAGTAAGAATTTGATAGTGAACAGATCAACCACAAAATTCGACTTATCCTATTACCCGAATGTGTTCTTAACGGTGTTAGTTATGAAGCAATTATGATAATGTTAGACTGAGTACGGTTAACGCTGTTTAGGCGTGTATTGATTGGCCCGCTCGTTGCGCTCAGCCTTGGATACAATCTCTGCGATGCGTTTGGCTCGGGTTTCGGGCGTTTTAGCGTTTAGCAGCCATTCAAGAATTCCGCGCCTGACCGAACGTGGAAAGGCGTCGAAAAATGATTTGGCCATACTATTGGCATCCAGTGCCGTTTGTAAATCGGGTGGGCAAATGCCGTCTTCCAGATGATCGAGCGCAGTCCAGGTGCCGGTTTGTTTGGCGAGGTCAATCAATGCCTGCCCGGCGGGGGTCATCAGCCCGGCAGCAGTCAGTTTTTCAACCTTCGTTTTATTCACCTGGCTCCAGTTGCTTTTTGGATTGCGTTTGGCAAAGTACTGCCAGTAGTACTGCTCATCGCCTTTTTTGACAGAGCTATCGATCCAACCAAAGCACAGGGCTTCGTCAACGGCTTCGTCGTAGGTCACGCTGGGTGTTCCGCTGTTTTTCTTGAAAATCTGTAGCCACACGTTGGCGGCTATCTGGTGATTGTCAATTAGCCATTGCCGCCAGGCCGCGCGGCTTTCGGCGTAGGTTACGTTGTCAGTGGGTATCATTCGGCAATGATTTTATCCAGTCACGCACCAGAGCAATACCCTCGCGATGTGGCACTTTGCGGGCCACTTCAGGCATCATAATGCCGGGGTCGGTCGATTCCATTCGATAAAGCAAAATCGACTCATCGGGGTGCCCCGGCATTATATCGTATCGTCGGTCGCCGGAGCCGCGACCGGCTGCTACGGGCGTTTTCAGCAAGCCCCAGGCCGTTACATTTTTCTCGTGAACGCTCAGATTCAGGCCCGATGTATTGGCCGGACCTTCGGGCCGGTGGCAATGGGCGCAGTTAATATCGAGGTAAATTCGTGCGCGGGCGTCGAGCGAGCCGGTGGCGGGGTCGCTCCAGACCGGAGCGCGGGGTACGTCGGCCAGAGCGGGCAGGTCGGTCAGTAAACCGGCTTTCTGCCAGTGTTGAAGTTGATTTTCGGGGCCGGTGGTGTAGGTCAGATCGCCGTTGAGCTGCCGCGCCGATGGGCCGATGGGCGTCATGACTTCGTTGCGGTTGTGGCAGCTTTTGCACTGGTTCAGGTTCGGAATGATATACTCCTGCTGTCGTTTGCGGCCTTCGGCATCTACGAACGTTACAGGCTTTCGGTCGCCCGCGACTTCCAGCACAGCATCGGTTTGCTCGTCATTCCAGACGTATTCGAGGGCTTTCCAGCCCGCCGTTTCGCGAACGAGCAACCGCGTTTCCATGAGCCGACGGCCCTTGCTGACATCCCGAAAATCGTTGGGGTAATAAAACGTCTTGATTAAGGTTGTGCCGACCGGAAAATCCAGCACTTCGGTGGCATTATACGACACCGTTTGTCCTGTAGGCAGCTTTACAAATCGTAATTTCTCGGCATAATCTGAGAACAGGGGCGTGTTTAGTCGATACGGCACCACGCCCTCTGCGGGTTGCTGCTCGGCGAGGTTACCCTCGAAGAAGCCGTATTCCGATAGTTTTTGGGGTATGGCGGTATGTGGCTGCGTTCGGAACGACAGCAGGAGTACGGTTAGCGTAGCGAGTGCAACGAGCGTTTTCATTTGATTGTGGACTCTTCAACAGGCTTTTGTTGCTGACGCGAGTGAGACGCAAAGGGTTGCTTCTCTACAATTGACCGTCCGGTGTAGAGACGCAACCCTTTGCGTCTCACTCGCGTCAGCAATTTTACTTCCCCGCTGCCGAGACTAATGGCGGCAACTCGCACGTAACTTTGCTCAGGTCGCGTGAAATGGCTTTGAAGTTATTACCGGCGTCGATGTTGGCAAAGCGCGCGTTGACATTGTTGCGCAGGCATAGCACGGGCTGGTTTGCGGTAGCTTTATCGTCGGTAATGCCGTCCCAAATGATGTCGGGTACATCTTTACCGAACCGCAGCTTGAACCGGAACATCATGCCCATGCGTCCTTTGCGGGTTGGCAATACGGCAGGTCGTTGGTAGTCGTTATCGTGAATGCTGATAGCCGACGGATATGGGTTGTACAGGCTGTCTTTAATAGCTTCTTCGGTAATAAAATAACTGATGATGCCTGTGCCAAGCGAGATGTTGTTGTGAATGCGGTTTTTGAAAATCTCCACCTGATTGGTTGCCAGAATAAGCACACCCGTTCCGGCGGGGACTCTGGCAACGATATTACCCTTCGGGGCGAAGTTGTCGAGATTATTGTCGTGGATGTAGTTGTCGTAAACGCGCACGTTGCCGCCTTTTTTCTGCACCAGATCGGGCAGATCGAACACCAGAATACCGCCTGTATTTTGGTAGGCTTCGTTCTGATACACGTCGGCCCCAACAGAATTTTCGATTTCTATACCCGCTACGTTATGATACGCCACGCAGTTACGCACCACGATGTTCTGTGACTGACCCACATAAATACCCGCATCCGAAGCTCCAATGGCCGTGCATTTGTCGATAAGCACGTTGTTGCACTGTACGGGATACAGGCCATACGAGCCGTTGTTTTTGGATAGATCGCCAGTCCATTCGGTTTTTACGTTGCGGAACGTAATGCCGTTCACATTCATGGTTTTAATTCCATCGCCTTTGGTATCCTGCACCGTCAGGTTTTCGATGGTAATGTTTTTGCCATTAGTAATACGCAGCCCCTCGGCCCCTTCGGTTTGCCCTTTAAACGACAGAATCGTTTTCCCTTCCCCTGACGCCGGATCGCCCGCCCCGCGAATGGTGATGTTGTTCTTATCCTGCAACGACAGGCTTCCCGACAGCGTGAACGTTCCGGCAGGCAGGTCGATAATAGCACCGTCTTCCGCCATAATCAGATCGGTCTGAATTTTCTTCTGTACGGCAGGCTGCGCTACGGCTACAGAACCGGCTACATATAAAGCGATTAACGTGAAGAGCTTAGCATTCATCGTGCGCAGAAATTGACTGTTGGATACTGTACAAATCTAAGAAATTATACGCAGTTACCCTGAAAATAGGTCAGGTTGTGTTTGCGCTACGTTTACCGAGTAACTTTAAAAGGTATCACACTGGCAATTTTATTACAAACTCCGTTCCTTCGCCTTCGTGGCTTTCTACAATTAATTCGCCCCCGTATCTTTTTGTGATGATGTCGTAGGAAAGCGACAAGCCCAGCCCGGTGCCTTCGCCGGTAGGTTTAGTGGTAAAGAACGGCTGAAAAATTTTCTGTTTTACCACATCAGGAATGCCCGTGCCGTTATCACGCACGCTGATTTTGATTGTTCCACTCTTGAACCGCGTACTAACCCACACAGTTGGCTGATAAGCTGTTCCCGGTCCGGTGTTTGTTGCCCGTTCCTGCACGGCATAAAACGCGTTGTTGTACAGATTTAACAACACCCGCCCAACATCCTGCGATACAACCGAGACACTTGGCAAGGCGGCATCAAGGTCAGTAAAGAACTGACAGCTAAACGTTTTGTCTTTGGCCCGCAGCCCGTGATAAGCCAGCCGCAGATATTCGTCGGCCAGGGCGTTCAGATCGGTAGGGGTAGGTTCGCCCGTGCTGGCGCGGCTGTGTTCGAGCATTCCGCGTACAATAGCCCCGGCCCGTTTGCCATGCTGGTTGATTTTTTGAAGATTCTGTTTAATGTCGCCCAACAGTTCGACTTCTAAACTTTCATCGCGATTGTTTCCTTTTTCCCGCTCTTCTTCCAGTTCATTAACCAATTCAACCGATACCTCTGAAAAGTTATTGACGAAGTTGAGTGGATTCTGAATTTCGTGAGCGATACCCGCCGTTAATTCGCCTAACGAGGCTAATTTCTCTTTCTGAACAAGCTGATTCTGCGTTGTTTTCAGCGTTTCGAGCGATTGTTGTAATTCGGCAGTACGTTCGCGGACTTGTTGTTCGAGCCTTTCGTTTTGTTCGGCAATGAGTCGGCTGCGTTCTTTTTCGAGTTGTTCGCGTTCAATGGCCTGCCGGGCTACTTGTTGACGTGTAAGGTTATATCGGTTGAGCAGGGCGGCTGAGAAAAAGATAATCATCCACGCAAAGGCCATGTTTTCTGCGTACTCGAACGACGCTGGCAGTTCTCTCGACAAAGAAACCTGGAAGTAGGTGTAGAATGTCTTGTCGACCACGGTAAAAAGCCACCAGATAGCGAGGGGCATAATGGCAATCAATACAAACCGGGCATCGCTGTTTTGTCGGCGCATTTGCCGGTACGTGAGCCAGATGCATAAGCTGTAGACCACCCGAACAAGGATTTCCAATACCAGTTCGAGCCAGAGTGCTGCCTGCGGTGCCCACCAGAATAGCATAATTTGAGCCACATAGACTACGATTGTCAGGTTTAGTGTGTAGACAATGAGCCTGTCGAGCCGGGTCAGCGAAACCTGAGGCTGCACAAACCGCCGAATGGCCTGTATGAAGCAGACGAAAAAAGCCAGGAAAAAGAAGTTGCCGAAGAATTGAAGCCAGTATGGGTATTCACTAAACAAGGCCGTTTGCGCGTTCGTTTGATTTCTGTCACGGTCGAGCACAAAAAAGAGCAGACATAAACCGAAATACAGATACACCCGCTCTTTTGTGGAACTGTAAACGAGCAGGTTATAGCCAAAAGCCAGCAGCAGAACGCCCACGCCGACGCCATTGTACCAATGGATCAACCAGCCCTTGTTGGCAAAATAATAGCGAAAAACAGCCTTTGCTAACCCTGCTTCCGTTTCAAGTTGCGGCTTGAAGTATTGGGGCGGCATGTGCCACCACACATTCTCCGCGCGTTGATAAATGGTAGTTTCCTGCCCCGCTTTCAGCCGAAAGAATACCCGGCTCGAACTTCGATAGCCGTTGTGTTCGGTCAATTCGCTCTGGGGCAACAAAGCTCCCGCCCGTCGGTGCTGCCACTGGCTGGCTGAGTCGAGCCAGTAGATATCGGCATAATCGCCGGTGATATTGCTGTAGTACACGCCCAAATCAGTGGGGCGGTCGTTGCGGACGCGCATTCGGAGCCAGTAAACGTGCGTCTGCCGGTCAGGGTCATAATTAGGTCCTGACCGAAATCCGTTGCTGCGCCGTACCTCGTCAAACGTGAGCCTGTGCGAAGAATCGGCGAACACTTGAAAGTGAGCCGTATCGAACGGAAAATACGCCGAATCGGTCTGGATCGATACGGTGGGCGGCCAACCTGTCTGAGCCAGCCCAGCCGTCAGATTTACAAACCAGAGAAGTAGGGTCAGGAAGGCGTATCTCACACGTCGATTATTGATTTGTGGCGAGTTCCTGCACAGCCAGCCAACTCATCAGGCCCGCGCCAATTTCAAGGGCCGATTCGTCGATGTCGAACGTAGGCGTATGCACGCCCGACGTAATGCCACGGGCTTCGTTACGGGTGCCGAGCCGATAAAAACACGCGTCGACAACCTGTGAATAAAAAGCGAAATCTTCGCCCGCCATCCACAAATCCAGATCAATTACGTTCGACGCGCCCATGTAGTCAACGGTCTGCGCCCGCAGTCGGCGGGTTAGTTCAGGGTTGTTTTGCAGGAACGGATAGCCGTGAACAATGTCGAACTCGCAGGTGCCGCCCATAGCTTCGGCAATACCCTGCGCCAGTTTCACCATACGCCGTTTGCCCTCGGCCCGCCATTCCTCGTTCATACACCGAAACGTTCCCTGAATCGTCACTTCATTGGGAATTACGTTCGTAACGCCATCGGCAATGAACCGCCCGAACGACAGTACGCTGGGGCTGGCCGGGGGGCGGTTGCGGCTAATGACCTGCTGCAAAGCCACGATAATGTGCGAGGCAATCAATACGGGGTCAACTAAACCGTCGGGCATGGCTGCGTGGCCGCCCTTGCCACGCACGGTCAGGTAGAGTTCGTCAGTGCTTGCCATGTACATGCCCTCGCGGAAGCCAATTTTGCCCACCGGAATATTCGGAGCTACATGCTGCCCAATCATGCTCACGGGCGCGGGGTTTTCCAGCACCCCTTCCTTAATCATCAGCGACGCCCCGCCCGGTGCTTTTTCTTCGCCGGGCTGAAATACTAATTTTACCGTGCCATCGAACTGATCGCGTAACACGTGCAGAATACGCGCCACACCGAGCAAACTGGCCGTGTGCGCATCGTGTCCGCAGGCATGCATAACTCCCTCAACAGTAGATTTGTACGGCACGTCGTTCGCTTCATGAATAGGCAGCGCGTCCATGTCGGCCCGCAACCCAACCACTTTGCTGCTGGCGTTTCGGCCCTCAATCAGCGCGACAAGGCCGGTATCGGCTACTCCTTCCTGCGGAGTAATGCCAATGGCCTTGAGCTGATCGGCTACGTAGCGGGCCGTATTGCGTTCATGAAACGACAGTTCAGGGTGAGCGTGCAAATGACGGCGGGTTTGCACAATATCAGCAGCATACTGCCGGGCAAGCGATTTGATGGAATCGAGCATATGTAACGCGGCTGGAAAGCCGCCTGTAATTTTTTCTACGGCTTTCCAGCCGCGTTACTGTGTTGTTATAAACTGATAATCACTGACAACCGTTTCCAGAAATGCCCGGTTGCTCAGATTAGTCTGGATGCCAGTTACTTCCTTGATTTTATCGGCTGTTCGCAATAATACGTATTCATCGCCCCGCTGAAGTACTTCACGCACTACGCTTACGTCGCGGTCGGTCAGCAGGCGCACGTCGGGAAATTGCACGGTGTAATTATCAGCGAAGGGTTGTGTCTGCAAATCATCAAACGAAACGGCGGGCTTCAACCGTACAACGGTAGTTCCGGCAGCAATATCGCCCAAGCGTTGGCCTTTGCCGTTAGCGGCAATTGTAATAACAGGCACAATGCCTGCCATAAACGGCCCCGATTCAACAATGCGGGTAAGCCAACGAAGCAGATACGCCCCTACGGTTGGCTGCGATCCATCGAGCATAACGACCCGAATGCCAATAGCTAACTTGCCTACACTACGACCATTTAACAGGTATTCGCAAAGCAGGTCGTACAAGACGATGGGAGCAAAAAGAAATGTTGAAAAAAAGCTGCTTATGGTAATACCTAACCTATTAGGTAATGCAAAGACTAACATAAACCACCCAAAAAATACTAAGTAGTCTATTAATGTAGCTAAAATTCGTTCACCAACGCTTGCTGGTTCATAGTCTACATCAACATTCTGCGATGTGCGGATAGAAATTGACATCAATCAACCAATTTGCACTTTAGTTAAAGACTTAGTAATTATCATAAGCCAGACATGAAAAATAGCTACCTTATGTTTGGCCGTTCCCACAATATTCACCAAATTTTCGGTCTCTACACAGTTTTCAATCATGAATGGCCCAATTCTATGCGCGAGGCCCTGTTTATTAAACGAAATTCAGACAAGTGGAAGGCCATTGAACAGGCTACGTCTGCTGCGGCTACCCGGCCTGATCCCGATGAATTGGTCGCCAATTTCATTGAACTGACCGATGATCTTTCCTACGCCCGAACGTTCTATCCCGATGCCAACGTAACGCGCTACCTCAACGGATTAGCCGCGCAAATGCACCGGGGTTTGATGCAAAACCGACGCGATGACCGCAGCCGTATCATTACGTTCTGGCAATACGAACTGCCGCTGCTGTTTCGGCAGTCGCATCGATTGCTGGCCGTATCGGCCCTGATTTTTGGCGTTGCCTGTGCGCTTGGGTGGTTGTCGGCAGCCCATGATAATACCTTCGTGCGGCTGATTCTGGGCGACGCCTACGTGAACATGACGTTGGAAAATATCAAAAAGGGTGATCCGCTGGGCGTGTATGCCAGTCAGGATCAGGGCAGTATGTTTATTCAGATTACGCTTAATAATATTTACGTCTCGTTCCGCACGTTTATTTTTGGCCTGTTGGCGTCGTTTGGTACGATGGCGATGCTGTTTTACAATGGCGTGATGCTTGGTTCGTTTCAGTACTTCTTCTACGAACGGGGCTTGCTGCTCGATTCGGTACTGAAAATCTGGATTCACGGTACGCTCGAAATTTCGGCCATTGTCATTGCCGGGTGCGCCGGACTAACGGTTGGCAACAGCCTGTTATTTCCCGGTACGTATTCGCGGTTGGTATCATTCAAACGCGGCATGAAACAAGGGCTGAAAATTGCCGTTGGCTTAGTTCCGGTTTTCATCATAGCTGGTTTTTTAGAAAGTTTCATAACCCGGCTCACGCTTCATCCGATTGTTAGCGGGGGCATCATTTTTGCGTCGGCCAGCTTTATTCTCTGGTACTTTATTTTCTACCCCCGTACACTAAACCGTTCTGTTACGCAATGATTCCTATTTTTCAGCAACGCGAATTTGGCGATAAGGTCAACGCTACATTTCAATATATAGCGAAGCAGTTCCAGAGTTTAGGGGCGGCCCTCTTATACATTGTAGGTCCGGTTGCTCTGTTAGCTGGTATTGCTTCGGGCATTATGCAGTCGAATATGCTGCGACTAATTGGCGAATCGGGCAACGCCAACACCCGCGATTTTGCAGCTGCCTTTCAATTAGCCGGTTTTTTCGCATCTCCGTCATTCTGGCTATCGATGCTACTGGGTATCGTTGCCAACGTGGCTGTTATCCTGGTTGTGTTCACGCACATGAAACGTTATGCGAATCAGTTGCTAAATCCTGCCCCAATTAGCGTAGGTGAAGTTTGGGCCGACATGCAGCCCGCTATTGGCCGGGTGTTGTTACTCACGGTTATCGTATCAATCGTATCGGGGGTAGCAACAATGTTTTTTATTGTTCCTGGTATCTATCTGTTTGTAGTTTTGTCGCTGGCTCCGGCTATTGCTGTATTTGAAGAAACCGATTTTGGGCAGACGTGGAACCGTTGTTTCGCACTTATTCGCGACAAATGGTGGTCGACGCTGGGGCTAATTATTGTGATGGCGATTATTGCGGTTATTATTAGTACCATTTTTTCAATACCAAATGCTGTGATTGGCTTCCTCGTAGGAGCAACTCAGAAAACAGATAGGCTTACCAGTTGGTTACTCATTGGTAATGTAATAAGCGTTGTTGGGCAAACGTTGCTCTATTCCCTGATTTACGTTGCGATTGGTTTTCAGTATGGCAATTTGGTCGAACGGCAGGAGGGACGGGGGCTGCTCTCTGCTATCGATCAGATTGGCAGGCCATCCACACAGCCGCGAGCATTAGACGAAGGTGAGCAGTAAGACACATAACAAACAGCAGCCGTTACGGCAAAGCAGGGGGCACTTCCATCAGCAGGTAGTCTGTTGGTGTGCTGGCTGGTTGTTCACGGCCTTTTTTTTCTTTGGCTTATCCCTTGCTACTAAAAATAATGCATACGCTCAACCCCAGAGCGAAGCGGTCGAGGCACCCGATGATCGCTCGGTTGTTGTTGTCAGACGTCCTGAAAATGAGCAGCTTAGATCGTTTCGTGCTGATGGTGATTATCGATATGACCGCGACGTGCCGCCCCCCGAAAACCCGTTGGCACGATTTTTGAGTTGGTTCTGGCAAAAAGTGGTCCAGATCTTAAATAGCGAAGCATATCAAAGTATCGGCCAGTATATAGTGCTGGCTGGCATTGCTGCTTTCGTTATTTATCTGCTACGCAAAGCTGAAATGCTGAACTTTCTCTTCCCTAAAAAAACTCAGATTGCCGAACTGCCCTATGAAGGCGTTACGGAGAATATCTATGAAATTAATTTCGATACGGCTATCGAGGAGGCCATTACCCGGCAGGATTTCCGGTTGGCAGTGCGGTTGATGTATCTGCAAACGCTTAAATACTTGGACGAGGCCGGGCAGATTAACTACCAACCCGACAAAACTAATCGGCAGTACGTATACGAACTGGCAAATTCACCCCAGCAAGATGAGTTTGAAACCTTGACACGGCAGTTTGAATTTGTCTGGTACGGCGATTTTCCGGTCGATGATGCTCTGTTTTCGGTTGTAAAAGCTAAATTCACGACCTTCAATCAGGTCGTTAGACATCTGTAGGCGACCGCAGCCTTAGCCCGACTTTGCGCCGACCCAACAAATACGTCCTCATACTGCTTGCCACTGTGCTGGCCTATGTACTCATTGAGTATTACCGCCCCCGGCCTATCGACTGGACGCCCACCTACGAGAACGACGACAAAATTCCGTTTGGCACTAACGTACTGTATTCATTGATGCCGGGCCTGATGCACCAACCGAACGTACAAACCATTCGGTTGCCTGTTTATAATTTCCTGACTGAAACGGAACGGGCCGGTCGAAGCAATTATGTCTTGATTTGCCAACGGTTCGAGGCCGACCAAACCGATTTAAGGGAGTTGTTTCGCTACGTTCGACAGGGAAATAACGTATTGATTTCGGCCTATGAACTGCCCGATTCACTGGAGAAAGTGCTCGGGTTTGAAGCGACCCTGAAAGACCCTACTAAAGCCGATACTACGTTAAAGCAGTTTTTTCAAAACCCACGTCTAAGCCGCGTCAATGGGTACGTATTCCCGCAGGATGATGGCCGGAATTTTCTGCGCATCAAAAAACCACAGCGTATTACCGTTCTGGGTCGAAACGCCCGCCGGGAGCCGGTATTTATCCGGGTGGCTTATGGGCAGGGGCAATTTCTGATCCACAATTTGCCGCTCGCTTTTACCAATTACTACGTACTCGATCCTAAAACGGGCGATTATGCGTTTAAGGCCCTCGCCTATCTGCCCGCATTGCCAACGTATTGGGACGAATACCAGAAGCAGGGGCGTTTTAACGAAGAAGAACAGTCTATTTTCCGATATATTCGTTCGCAACCCGCGCTCAACTGGGCCTACTACATTGTGCTGTTCGGGTTATTGTTCTACGCCATTTTCGCCGGAAAGCGAATGCAGCGAATTATTCCAGTGCTGGAACCGCCCCGGAACACATCATTGGATTTTGTAAACGACGTAGGCCGCCTTTATTTTCAACAAGGTGATCATGATAACCTGGCCCGCAAAAAAATTCAGTACTTCTTAGCCGATGTCCGCGACCGCTACAATCTGAACACTACGGTTTTAGACGACGAATTTGCTAAACAATTCGCCCGTAAACACGGCACACCAATTCAGGAAACACTCGAACTGGTGCGAACGCTGCGACAGGCGCAAAAAAGCATTTCGCTGTCTGAGTACGATTTACTGACTGTGAACGGGGTTATCGAGCGGTTTAACGCTACGGTTTCAACGACCTGACAGGGCCAATTACACAACCTCGCCATACAGGTCAAACTCTTCGGCACGAAGTACCCGGACGTTGGCAAAGTCGCCCAGCCGAACATACGGCCCGGATGCAGAAACTAATACTTCGTTGTCTACTTCGGGCGAATCGGCTTCGGTGCGACCAATAAAGTAGCCGCCTTCTTTCCGGTCGAACAGCGTTTTGTAGATGCGACCGATTTTCTGTTGGTTCAGCTCCGATGAAATGCCCTGTTGCAGATCCATCAACTCGTCGGCGCGTTCCTGCTTGGTATTGGCTGGCACATCGTCGGGCATCGAAAACGAATGCGTATCGTCTTCGTGCGAGTACGTAAACACGCCCATGCGGTCGAAGCGCATTCGTTCTACGAAGTCATAAGTCTCCTCGAACATGGCATCGGTTTCGCCGGGATGTCCTACAATCAGCGTTGTGCGGAGTGTAATGTCAGGAATACGTTCACGAATAGTTTGAATGAGGCTCTCGGTTTTTTCGCGCGTAATGCCCCGACGCATGAGCCGCAGCATCTCGGTCGAGCCGGTTTGGAGGGGCATATCCAAGTAATTGCAAACGTTGGGCCGGTTGCGCATTACGTCGAGGATTTCGAGCGGAAAACCCGACGGATACGCATACTGCAACCGAATCCAGTCGATGCCTTCTACATCGGCAAGTCGGGCAATCAACTCATCGAGGTTGCGCTTGCGGTAAATGTCTAACCCGTAATACGTTAAATCCTGTGCAATCAGAATCAGTTCTTTCGTGCCGCGCCGGGCCAACGACCGGGCTTCTGTTACTAACTCGTCCATTGACCGCGATACGTGTTTACCACGCATGAGCGGAATAGCACAGAACGAGCAGGGCCGGTCGCAGCCTTCGGCAATTTTCAGATACGCGAAGTGTGCGGGTGTAGTCAGCAACCGTTCGCCCACGAGTTCGTGTTTGTAGTCGGCCCGGAGCGTTTTCAGCAGGCGGGGCATTTCGTTGGTGCCAAACCACGCATCGACGTCGGGAATTTCAACCTCCAGTTCGTCTTTATAGCGGTGCGACAAACAACCCGTAACATACACCTTGTCGACTATGCCTGCTTCTTTCGCATCAACGTACCGCAAAATGGTGTTGACCGATTCTTCCTTAGCGTTGTCGATAAAGCCGCAGGTGTTAATGACGACAATGTTGGCGTCGTCTTTTTTCGATTCGTGTGTCACGTCTATACCGTTGCCCTTAAGCTGGGTAAAGAGTACCTCCGAGTCGACTAAATTTTTCGAGCAGCCGAGCGTGACGATATTGATTTTATTAGTACGTAATCCTTTGGTTTTCATCTGGTAATGCGGGTGGAAACCCGCTCTTATTTTCGCTACGGGCTTCTACCCGCATTACTAAAACACTGCCCCGTGCGAAATCTCGACGGTTACGCTGGCTACTTTCTGTTTTTTTACGGTCACGGGGTTAATCCGCCCGTCAATGTCGAACAGGTTGGCGTACAAACCTTTCGATTCGCGCACCAGCACGGAGTAGGTTCCGGTGGGCAAACCGTAAATACAAAATTTTCCCCGCTTGTCAGTACGAGCGGTTTTGACGGGTTGCGCAGGCAGGTTGCTGTAAAAACCGTCTTCGCTCATCGTGACCTGATCGGTTTTCAGCACGGCGTAAATCAGCACTTCGCGCTCAACGGGTTGCCCGGCAGGCGCGGGCTTATCGACGGTGGGCATGTGGTTGCCACGCTTCTCAACGACCGTACCGCAGATGCCCTGTTTCACAAATTTTTTTGCTCTTTTACGGCTGGACGTCTGCCCGTTTGCAGTCAGAATCAATAACAGAAGGCCGCTGAATAACAGAAGTTTACGCATAGTTTTCCTTGACGAAGTTGAGAAACCCTTCGGCCATATTAACCAAACGAACGACTTCATCTACTGGAAAGTCACTGTCCAGGTCATAATCGGCAAACTGACGTCGGTCAAATAAGATGGCAAAATCATCTTTAAAACGGGCGGGTATTTCACCCGTTTTTATATAATGTAATGAAAACATTTCACGCGCTGCTGAATGTCGCTTAGTCGTAATTCCTTTTTCATAAAGCAACCCTCTTACAAGCCAGAAAAAACAATAATAAGCGGGCGTAATGGCCGCAGCCGGTAAATCGCTCAGTAGGTCGTGCTTAGCAGCCCGTAGATAGAAATCGGCTTTACGCAAATGAAGGGACAAGTCCTCGCTCATAAATTACTTTTCCGTCTTTTCTGACTTCTTTATAAAAAGGACGGTTCGACGTAAGATATTGACTATGTGAAACAACAACAGCCGAAATGTGGATAAACGTTTCCAGATAGTAATCATTCCGATCGGAAACGGTTGTGGTAACTTCCATGAATGGCGACACGTTTTCGCGGTCAAGCAGCACCACATAATCGACATCTGATTCCTCATGAAAATCACCACGTGCATAGGAGCCATATAGAATAATTTTCGCCAGTGACTCTCCATAATGTTTCTTCATAATGTCGGTCACTTTCCAATTAACTTTCTCCAAATCCGTTACGATAGCCATAGCCTCTCATTTCTTAAAAAACGAATCAACAAACTCCATTTTATTGAACGTTTGCAGGTCGTCGATTTTCTCGCCTACGCCGATGTATTTAACCGGAATCTTAAACTGATCGGAAATGCCAATTACTACGCCCCCTTTGGCCGTGCCGTCTAATTTGGTGATTGCCAGAGCCGATACTTCCGTAGCTTTGGTAAACTCAGTGGCCTGAATAAACGCGTTTTGGCCTGTCGACCCGTCGAGTACCAGTAGCACCTCGTGGGGAGCGTCGGGCGTAATTTTCTGCATCACGCGCTTGATTTTGGTCAGTTCGTTCATCAGATTCACCTTCGTGTGCAGCCGTCCCGCTGTGTCGATAATTACCACGTCGGCATTCATGTCGGTGGCTTTTTTTACGGCGTCATAAGCTACGGCAGAAGGATCGGTGTTCATACCATGCGAGATCACCGGTACGCCCACGCGGTCGCCCCAGAGTTTAAGCTGATCAACGGCAGCGGCCCGGAACGTGTCGCCCGCGCCCAAAACAACCTTCTTGCCACGCTTATGAAACTGGGCGGCCAATTTGCCGATAGTGGTGGTTTTGCCCACGCCATTTACACCCACTACCATAATCACATACGGCTTTTTGTCGGCAGGCAGAGCAAAATCGTCGGCTACGTCAACGGTATTGTTACTGGCAAGCAGGGCGGCTATTTCTTCGCGCAAAATCCGGTCGAGTTCATCGGTACCCATATATTTATCGCGGGCTACACGCTCTTCGATGCGCCGGATAATTTTGATGGTCGTTTCAACGCCTACGTCTGAGGAGATTAGTACGTTTTCGACTTCGTCTAACACCTCTTCATCAACCGTTGATTTACCAACTACGGCCCGGCCCAGCTTAGAGAAGAAATTTTCTTTCGTTTTCTCCAAGCCTTTGTCGAGCGTTTCCTTTTTTTCTTTCGAGAAGAAACCGAATAAAGCCATCTTATACTGATTTTCTTACCAACAAAGCTATAACAAAAAAAGTCCCACCGGGCCGATTAGGCTGTGGGACCTGATAATGTCTTCGTGTGCGGGAAGTTGCGAGCCGATACGCTTAGCTTTTCAGCGCGTTCTGCACTTCGTCAACCGGGACCATTTCTTCTTTGAAGGTATACGCGCCAGTTTTGGGCGACTTAACGGCTTTGATAATTTTGGCGAATGCCTTACCGTTATCCTTCGTTTTCAGGGTTGCAACTACCTTTTTTGCCATTGTCTTAGAGGGCAGTGATTATCAGTCATTAGCAGACACCAATGACCAAAAACCAATGACACTTATTTAATTTCTTTATGCAGCGTTACTTTTTTGAGGAACGGATTGTACTTTTTCCGCTCGATACGAGCCGGCGTATTTTTCCGGTTCTTGGTGGTAATGTACCGGGACATGCCGGGTACACCGCTGTCTTTCTGCTCGGTGCATTCCAGAATAACCTGGATTCTATTGGCGCCTTTCTTTGCCATTGCTCAGTTCGTTTTCTCGATAAGGAGCGCAAAGGTACAAAAACTATTTTACCTGGCCAATATGTCTTAGAAAAAATGCAATGATTTGTAATGGGTTAGCAGTCAAAAAAAACGCTTGCTTGGCTTTCGGGTTGGTATTGGCGAACTTTGTAAGTAGCCTATGACAACCCAAACGATTCAATACGAATATGCCCCCGGCCATTTTCGGGCGTCGGAGCCGAGTGTTTACGGCCCCGACGATCTGCGCGAGGGCGAGATGATTCTGAACATGGGGCCACAGCACCCCAGTACGCACGGTGTGCTGCGGCTTGAAGTCGTAACCGATGGTGAGATTATTGTAGACGTGGTGCCGCACCTCGGCTACCTGCACCGCTGTTTCGAGAAACACGCCCAGTCGCTGCCGTTCAACCAAACGATTCCGTTTGTTGATCGGCTCGATTATCTGGCGGCCATGAACGCCGAACACGCTTTTGTGATGGGCGTGGAAAACATGCTGGGCATTCAGAACGATATTCCCAAACGCACTGAGTATATCCGGGTGTTGGTGGCCGAACTGAACCGCATTGCGTCGCACTTCGTAGCCATTGGTACGTATGCTCTTGATATTGGAGCCTACACGCCTTTTCTGTGGCTCATGCGCGACCGTGAACACATTCAGCGGATGCTCGAATGGGTTAGCGGTGCCCGTATGCTCTACAACTACATCTGGATTGGTGGCTTATTCTACGATCTGCCCGTTGGCTTTGAAGAACGATGCCGCGAATTTGTGCTGTACCTGAAACCGAAACTCACGGAGTTGCAGCAGTTGGTTATCGAAAACGAAATTTTTATTAAACGCACGGCCAATGTGGGTGTGCTGCCGTTGCCGGTAGCTATCAATTATGGTTGTACGGGGCCAGTGCTGCGCGGGTCGGGTCTGCGCTACGATCTGCGTCGGGTAGATGCCTACTCAGTATATCCTGAACTGGACTTTGATATCCCGATTGGCACCGGAGCAATGGGCACTGTGGGCGACTGCTGGGACCGCAACAATGTACGCGTACTCGAATGTCACGAATCGCTGCGTATTATCGAGCAGTGTCTTGACCAGCTCACCGGCCCGCATCGCCGAACCACCGACTACGACCCACAGGCGGTGGTGCCAAAGAAAATTCGTCCGAAAGCCATGGATTTTTATGCCCGTGCCGAAAGTTCAAAAGGCGAACTGGGCTTTTTCTTCCGTACCGATGGCCGCGCCGACGTGCCGGTGCGGTGCCGATGCCGGTCGTGTAGTTTTCACAATTTATCGGTCATCAGCGAGATCTCGCGCGGAGCCATGCTCGCCGATTTGGTGGCCGTAATTGGCTCGGTCGATATAGTAATGGGGGAGGTAGACCGTTAAGACGCTAATACCAGAATATCCGGCGTATTTCGGCCCAGACCGTCGTAATCTAAGCCGTAGCCGACAACGAAACGATTTTCAATTTCAAAGCCAACATACTGCAAATCAACGGGTTTTTTGAGCGCGGCTGGCTTAAATAGTAACGTGGCAATGGCGAGCGATGCGGGCGACTGGGCGCGGAGTTGGTTGCAAACGTCGCAGATGGTCAGGCCGGTATCCACAATGTCTTCAACCACGATTAAATCCCGACCTTCAACCGGTTCGCTTAACCCCAGAATTTGCTTCAGTTCGCCGGTCGATTCGGTAGCCGTATAGGATTTGACCCGGATAAACGTGATTTCGCACGGAATGGTCAGGTGCTTCATCAGGTCGGCGGCAAACAGCACGGAGCCGTTCAGAACGCCCACAATCAGTGGCTGACGGTCGGCGTAATCGCGATTGATCTGGCTGGCTAATTCCTGAATCCGGGCCTGAATGGCGTCGGCAGTGATAAATGGAACAAAAGTCTTGTCCTTGATGATTAGCATAACTCGGTGTCGGCAAGGGTCAAAGATACGGCCCATAGCGGGAAGCAGACAAAAAATCAACGAAAAATAAGCGCAAACAAACGTAGCCGAAGCCGTTTGCGTTTCTTACGTATACGCAGCCTTTAGCCTGTGTAGATTTGACTCCAATTGCCAGAATAAATTTTATTTCAATCACGGGTTGAAGCCCGTGGACACGACTTATGAAACAATTTCTGTTGACGGTATGGCTTATAGTTCTGACGACACTGGCGCAGGCGCAGCTATACGACCCGTCGGCGTTCGATAAAAAATACGATGGCCTGTTGAAGCACCCCGGCGTTCAGATCGAATCGGCGGAAGCTATCAACCTGATGTATAATTTCAAGTTTTATGAGGCCGACAAAGAGTTTCGGTGGTTGCGGCTGCGGTATCCCAAACATCCAATGCCCACTTTCATGATGGGCCTGGCCGAATGGTGGAAAATAGTACCTAACACCGACGTTACCGACTACGACGATAAGTGCCTGATGTATATGGACAGTACCATTACACTGGCCGAAAAACTGTACGACGACAGTGATAATAAGCTCGAACCGGCATTTTTCTTAGCTGCTGCCTACGCCTTCAAAGCCCGGCTGTATTCTGAGCGTAAAAAGTGGCCCAAAGCTACGTTTGCCAGCAAAAACGCGCTCAAGTACTTTGAGAAGTGCAAAGGAAACGCCGACTTTAGTCCCGAACTGCTTTTTGGCGATGGCATGTACAATTACTACGCCCAATGGATTCCCGAAAACTATCCGCTGCTGAAACCCATTCTGGTGTTCTTTCCGAAGGGCAACAAACAGAGTGGCATGAAGCAGTTGGAGAAGACGGCGAACACGGCCTTCTACACCCGCGTGGAGGCCCGTTACTTTCTGGTTCAGATTTACAGCATGGAAAACCAGTACGATAAAGCTTACGAACTGGCGAAGTACATGAACGAACAATACCCTGACAATCCGTTTTTCGAGCGGTACTTTGCCCGCTCGGCGTTTGTGCAGGGCCGCTTGCCAGAAGCTGAACGCATCTCAAAAAGTATTCTGGAGAAGGTTGGGCGCACACAGGCGGGTTATGAGGGCGTGAGTGGTCGAACGGCAGCCTATATTTTGGCCTATATCAATCACCTGTTTTACAAGAACACGCCCGAAGCAAAGAAATATTATCAGCAAGCCATTGACTTCGCCAAACAGACCAATTCGACGAATGCGGGCTATTATTGGTCGTCGGTGCTGGGGTTGGCGAAAATTGCCACTGATGAGAAAAATTACGGCCTCGCCCAGACCTATCTGAAAGAAGTGATGGACAAGTCGGACCGGAAATCAAGCCAGCACAAAGAAGCGAAGAAACTGCTCGAAGAGCAAAAGAAGGCCCGGCGTGAAGAACGCAGACGAAAATGAGTAGTTAAAAATGAAGAGTGAAAAGTGGGCTACCGCAAAACATTTTTCACTCTTCACTTTTAACTACTCATGGAATTGGCAGAACCTTGCTCTCTTTAAAAGTCGACATAATCACCATCGTTTGTGTGCTGGCAACTTCATCGATTTCGTTGATAACATCAAGCATCAGAGCCTGATACGAGGCAATGTCTTTCGCAATCACTTTCAGCAGGAAATCGCCCGAGCCGGTAATGTGGTGACACTCAATGATTTCAGGAATATTATTTGCTTTATCCACAAACGACATGGTTGTCTCCTTCTTGTGACCAGTTAGTGTCACCATAACAAAAGTGGTGACGCCTAACCCTACTTTATCGCGATTGAGCTGCGCGTGGTAGCTTTGGATAACACCCGATGTTTCGAGTTTTTTAACTCGTTCAAGCGTTGGAGCGGGCGAAAGGCCAATTTCTTTTGACAGTTGCGCGTTGGTGATTTTGGCGTTGGCTTGAAGAATTTCTAATACGTTGCGATCTATTTGATCTAACTTCTGGCTCGACATAACAAGTGATCTGTTTGAAACTCAGTTGCAGAACGTTGCAAATCTACTATCTTTTCAAATACCAATAATTAAAATTTATATTGGTTTTCTACAATTAGCAGAATAAAAAAAGCTACACCCCGCAATTTACGGTACAAAAGTAAGCGAATTAGCCCGGACGCCAAACGAACAATTTAGCGTTTGGTCATCTTGTTATGGCTTACTATGCGCTGACTGGCCGACTTGAAACGGCCATCATCGACCGCCGACCGAGCCGCGTGTTTTGTGGCACGGCCCTGTACTCGGGCCCGCCACATTCGCCACGAGGAAGGCTTCATTTCCCGGCGCATAACCTCGATTACCTCCTGCTCCGACAGGCCAAACTGCGCTTCAATGGCATCGAATGGCGTGCGATCTTCCCACGCCATTTCAACAACCCGATCAATGTCGGCGTCGGTAAGGGCGGTAATTTTTTCGCTTGATTTCATAGCAGACAAACCTGTATGCTACTCGCTTAGTTTTGAACCTATGAAGATGCGTAAAAAATCAGACTTGCCTACCAAAATCTGCCCCGTCTGCAACCGCCCGTTTGCATGGCGTAAAAAGTGGGAACGCGACTGGATAAACGTAATCTATTGCAGCGATGCCTGCCGGGCCGTAGGAAAACGTAAAACTCTTGTTGTTCTGAAAAATGAGGCATCCTGAGCACCTGCCCCCATGCGGTCAGAAAAGATGCACGATTCCCTGTCCCTCAGAATGGCGGAAAGTAAACAATTCCATTGCTATTTTTGGGAATGATTTATTTTCTGCCCAAATCTTTTGTTGCTTTTCTGTTTCTGATTTTAACGGTTATTCTGGTCGACGGATGCCGTAGGCCACAGCCTGCTGCTACCCGCAAGCCCCCCGTCGCAGCGAAACCGACTCCGCCTAAAACCACTCCGACCAAACCTAAGCCGGTTCCGCCTACCATTATTGTAAATCCTGTCGATACGGTCGAAACCGAGATAGAACTGGCTGGGCCGGTGCCACCTAAGCGCGAGTTTCGGGCTGCGTGGATAGCTACAGTCGATAATATTGACTGGCCCAGTAAAAAAGGCTTGCCCGTTGCCGATCAGCAACGTGAAATCATTGAGATGTTCGATCAGCAACAGCAGATGGGCCTGAATGCCGTAGTCGTGCAAATTCGGTCGGCGGCTGATGCCTTTTATGCCCGCAGCTCAGAACCCTGGTCGGAGTGGCTGACGGGGCAGCAGGGCCTTGCGCCCGAACCGTTCTACGATCCGCTCGAATTTATGATTGAGCAGGCCCACCAGCGTGGCATGGAGTTTCATGCGTGGTTCAACCTCGACCGGGCTACGTTCAGCAAAACGGCCAGTATTGCACCGTCAAACATTATTTACCGCAAGCCGGAGTGGATATTGGAATACGGTGGCCGCAAGCTTTTTAACCTCGGCATTCCGGCGGTTCGGTCATATATTGCCGGTATCGTAGCGAATGTGGTGCGCGAATATGATGTAGACGGCATACATTTCGATGATTATTTCTACCCCTATACCGTACCCGGTCAGGTACTGCGCGACGACAGCACATATCAGGTTAACTCGTATCCCGGCATGAAGAAAGCCGACTGGCGACGCGATAACGTGACACGCTTGGTTAAAGAACTTCGCGATTCGATTCGGGCCAACAAGCCGTGGGTAAAGTTTGGCATCAGCCCGTTCGGAATCTGGAAAAACCAATCGAACGACCCCGAAGGTTCGGCCACTAATGGCGGACAATCATACTATGATCTCTACGCCGACACTCGTAAATGGGTGCGCGATAGTTTGGTTGACTACATTGTGCCACAGGTGTATTTCAGTTCGGAGTTTGGTCGGGTGCCGTATAAAACGCTGGTAGAGTGGTGGACCCGCAACGCGGGCCGAAGCCATCTGTATATTGGGCAGGGAGCGTACCGCGTGGGGCGGGGGTCGGAGCGCGATCCGGGCTGGGGCAGGGTCACTGAATTTCCCAATCAGATGCGCTTCAACCGGCAGCAGGCCGTGGTGCAGGGAAGCGTCTTTTTTAGTGCCAAATCGCTGAAAACGAACCCACTCTCTATCCGCGATTCGCTGCAAAATAATTTTTACCGATACCCGGCTTTGCTGCCTACGATGCCGTGGCTCGACAGCATCCCGCCCCTGCCACCCCACGACCTCAAAGCTGCCGACACGCCCGAAGGCATTGAACTATTCTGGCAACAGCCGACCGTTGCCCGCGACGGCGACGCGCCCACATCGTATGTTGTATACCGCTTCGAGGGCCGACGCCCGCGCCTGCAACTCCACGACCCGCGCTTCATTGTAGCCCGTTGCATCGGCGGAACCACCACGCGCTACGTAGATAAAACCGCCGATCCGAAGAAACGATACGTGTACGTTGTAACGGCCCTTGATCAGCTCCAGAACGAGAGCAAAGAAGCTGTAGTACAGGTTCGGTAGAGCTTGTAAAGCGGGTGGAAACCCGCTTTACAAGCCCGCAAATTCGCTCATAACGTCTTCTACGGGCCGGGCGTCGGGGAAGAAGCCAACCAAACGCAGCAGAATACCTTCGACAACGGCGTCGGGGCAGGAAGCTCCGCAGGTGAGTAGCACCGAAATGGGGCGGGTTTCAGGAATGTAATTCTCCGTAACAATTTCCTGCTTTGTATGCCCGTTGAAGTGCCGAATCAGTTTGTCAGACAGAATTTTCTGGGCTGATTCAATGAAATAGGTAGGCAGTTTTTCGGCGCAAAGTTCAACGATGTGCGAGGTATTCGAGGAGTTGTATCCCCCGGCTACGATAGCAAAGTCTGCCTCATCTGGGTGGGCCGGATAATTGAGCAGGGCGTAAGTAGCGTCCTGATTATCGTTGGTGGCGTAGCAGAGCGTATCGCGGGTGTTGGCAAAATGCGCTTCAACCTCAGCGGGTTGCAATGAATAACGGCGAATCATTACCTGCTTCAGGTAATCGGCAATGCCTTGCGTATCAGACGCGAGCATGGTGGTCTGGTTTACAACGCCAATGCGCTGCAAATCGCGGACTGGGTCGAAGCCATCGGAATATTGCCCGGCGAATTCGGTATAAAACTCGTTCGCTGAGCCTTCGCCGGTGATGTAGCGGGCCAATCGCTGCGTCTGGGCCATGTCTTTTACGACAACGGTTGGGGCCGCTTCTTTGCTGTGCGAAAAAGTAGCGCGGGTTTCTTCGTGGGTTGGTTTGCCATGCACGACTACCGTATAATTCTTTTGCCCGATCTGACTGGCTTTGTTCCAGACCTTCTCAACGAAGGGACAGGTTGTGTCGTATTTTGCTACGTCTAAGCCAATAGCGGCCAACTGCTGCTGAATTTCGAGCGTAGTGCCAAAAGCAGGAATAATTACCACATCGTCGGGCGTGAGGTCAGACCAGGGTACGAGTTGATTGCCTCTGGTATCCATCAGAAACCGCACCCCGCGCTCCTGCAAATCGGCGTTCACATCGGGGTTGTGAATCATTTCACTCAACAAAAAGATGCGTTTGTCGGGATTTTCGGCGATGGCTTTGTACGCAATTTCAACCGCGTTTTCAACACCATAGCAAAAGCCAAAATGTCGGGCAATGAAAAATCGGATGGGACCGAAATCGAGTAGGGTAGGCGTAAAATCGCGCTTGAGTTTATCGCGTTTGCGCCGAAACTCTTTCAGGGGCGTAATGATGTTGCTACGGTAGTAGTCAGGGATATCGAACGATTTCATGCTAAAAACCTTAACGGGCTACAGACCCTTTTAGGTCTAACAAAACTACGCGCTAAATCATGCCGAAACGATTGTTGAAATACAAAAACTACGATGTCCAGAGCATCACAACGGCCACACCCGACGGTCGGCGGAACGCTAACATCGCGACGTGGGTAATGCAAACGGCAATGGGCGGCACGCATCTGGTGGTCGCGCTTTATAAACCTGATTATACGATTGAACTCGCCCGTGAAAGCGGCATCCTGAACGTGAATCTGCTTGCCACCGACCAAACCGGCCTGATTCGCAAGCTTGGTCAGCAATCGGGACGCGATAAAGACAAATTTAAGAACGTACCCCACGCGCTCGATGAACGCGGTTGCCCCTACCTGACCGAGTCTATCGGCTATGCCCAATGCCGCGTGTCACACACCACCGATGCGGGCGACCACGAACTGTTCATCTGCGAAGTGTTGCGGCAGGTGGTACTGCACCCCGAGAAGGAGGTGATGACCAATATTTTTCTGAAAGAAAGAAAGTTGATTCGGGGTTAACAGAGCTGTAATTCAGCAGCAAAGCTGAAAAAATCATAGTTGATCAGGGCAATCCGACGAATCACAGTTCGAGACACTGTTTCCCCAAAATATCATCAAGATATTCGCGCGAATTTGCCAGCCGGGGCACCTTATGCTGTCCGCCGACTTTGCCGCGCTGCTTCATCCAGGCATAGAATGTGCCACGCGGCACCACATGAATACGTGGCTGTTGCAGCACGTAATCATTGTATCGTTTGGCGTCGTAGTCGGAGTTGACCTGTCGGAGGGTTTGATCCAACAGTTGATTGAAACGCTGCTGATTATTGGGTTCCTGGGCAAACTCAATCACCCACTCGTGGCAACCATTGGTGCCATTGCCCATGTATACCGGCCCGGCAGTATAATCAGAAATTACGGCTCCGGTGGCCTCACAGGCGCGGGTAACGGCAACTTCGGCATTTTCAACGATAACTTCTTCGCCAAAGGCATTGATAAAATGCTTCGTGCGTCCGCTTACTTTCAGCCGATGTGGATAGAGCGAGGTAAACCGAACCGTATCGCCTACCCGATACCGCCACAAACCACCGTTGGTCGATACAATGAGGGCGTAATTCTTGTCTAACTCAACCTCGTCGATGGTAAGTGCTTTCGGGAACGGCTGATCGGATTCCTGCATTGGCACGAATTCGTAGAAAATGCCATAGTCGAGCATGAGCAGCATCTCACCCAGGCGGCTAAGGTCGTCCTGAATAGCGAAGAATCCCTCCGATGCGTTATAAACTTCCTGATACCGAACGCTATCGGATGGGAAAACCTGCTGCCGGAACAAATCGCGGTAGGGCTGAAAATTTACGGCCCCATGAACGAATAATTCAAAGTTCGGCCATACTTCCAGAATATTGGACTTACCCGTGCGGGCCAGAATTTTGTCGATCAGCACCAGTCCCCACGTCGGTACGCCAAGCATGCTCGTTACGTTCTCCTGAGCTGTTACCTCGGCCATGCGTTCGAGCTTGGCTTCCCACTCGTCCATCAATGCAATCTCAATAGACGGCGTTCGAATAAACTGCGCCCAGCTTGGCAGGTTTTTCATAACTACCGCCGATACGTCGCCTGCTGCACTGTTTTTGCTGTGGGGGTTGGCGTGCAGGCTACCGCCAATCGACAAGCCCTTGCCGTCAAACGCCCGCGTATCAGGGTTATTGGCAACGTAAAGTGCCATCATGTCCTTGCCGCCTTTGAAGTGACTCTCATCGAGCGACTCGGTCGTGACCGGAATGAATTTACTACGGGCGTTGGTTGTACCCGACGACTTGGAAAACCAGCGAACGGGCGACGGCCACAGCACTTTCTGCTCGCCTTTCATTACCCGTTCGATGTACGGGAACAGGTCTTCATAACTCGAAACAGGCACCTGCCGTTGAAAATCCCGTATGGTCTGGATGGATTTGTAGCCGTATTTATGACCCCACTCCGTGCGTCGACCCGACCGGACAAGCTGTTGAAATACATTCTGTTGCACCACGCCGGGGTGTTGCATCATAGCCTCGATGCGTGGCAATCGCCGTTGCAGGAGCCACTTAAGCGTGGTGTTTAGAAAGGTCATAGTGTGAAAATAAGAAAGAATTTACATTCGTTGAGCTAATTAGCTGTAGAAACTGGAAAAGCAGGGCGTTGGTTTAACGACCCAGCCCTTTTGCCCGGTCAGGATAATCTGTAATAAGGCCATCGACGCCCCATTTTTTCAACCGTTCCATGTCATCGCGCTTATTTACGGTCCAGGGTACAACGCGGATGCCCTGCTGGTGCAATCTGGCAATGCGGTCTTGTCCCAACAAGCGATAATACGGACTGTAAATGTCTGGTTTAAAGCCTAATTCTTCCAAATTTTTTTCAGGAGTGCGCAAATTTTCGACCAAAGCGGCCAGCCGAACGGTTGAATATTTACCCGCTTTTGCCTGCTGATGCCAGTGTTTCAACACAGCAAAGTCGAAACTCTGAATAATCACACGGTCGGCGGGGAGTTGTTTGCGGATAACGGCTTCTACCAGATCGCAGAACGGACCCGGCTGTGGCTGACTTTTGTCGTATTCCGATTCTTCGCTTTTAATTTCGATGTTATAGGAAAAAGCAGGCAGATTTTTCTGCTGGCGATAGGTCTCGGCCTGCTCGATCACTTCGCTTAGCAGCGGCTTGTAGGTTTTTAACTTCTGCTGTTCGGGATAAGCAGAATTGCCGTTCGAGCCGACGTCGTAACGTTTGATGTCGGCATAATTCATCTGGTATAAAGTCAGGTTGTTATGCTCGCTTTTCTCTACCGGCGTACCATCGGGTTTTATGCTGAACGCTGCGTTGAAATACGGCTCGTGCGACACCACCACCTGCCGATCTTTGCTAATTACCACGTCGAGTTCGAGCGTTGTAACACCTAAATCAAGTGCCTTCAGAAAAGCTGGAACCGTATTTTCGGGCATCAAGCCCCGGCATCCCCGGTGGCCCTGCACATCGAAAGTGGGTGGGGCGGGCTGAGTCAAAGCGGTGGTCATCAGGCAGAAAAAGATTACTAAATAGCGCATCGCTAAAAAATCAGGTTGCCCAAAACTACGGCCAAACAAGATAAAACCCGCACGCCCTGCCGGGACGATGCGGGTTTTGTTGCCGGAAAAGAGTAGAAACGGCTGGCGTTAGCAGAATATGCCCTGCTCAATTCCAATCATCAGTTACTGAAGCCCGAACCAGTGGGTTGGTGTCCTTCTCGCCCTGCGGAATGGGCAACAATACGTGCCGGGGCAGGAATGGCGTGCGGTTAAGCTGCCGCTGCTTTTCGGGGTTGATGGTCTGCTGGGCAATGCCCCAGCGTACCAGATCGAAGAAGCGCGACTGTTCGCCAGCCAGTTCGAGTTGCCGCTCCCGACGCAGTAGCAGCCGGGCGTTGTCCTGTGCGCCAAGCGACGTGTAGGCGAAAGCACCTACGCGTCGGCGCACGTCGTTGATTTGCGCCAGTGCTCCGGCGAGGTTATTCTGCTCGATGAACGTCTCGGCCAGCATCAGCTTTACGTCGGCTAAGCGAATTAGCTGGGAGCTGATGTTGCTGGCGGGCAGGTCTTCTTTCTCGCGCACTTCGTAGTTATTGTACTTGCGCCAGGCCAGAATCTTCTTATCCGCGAATGGATATGGCTTTGCGCCACCAGTGCAGGCGTTGCAGTAGTCGACGTCACCGCCCGAGGCTGCATCGCCGTAGAAGGTCAATTTAGCCCGTGGGTCTACGTAGTCGGCACCAGCTTCGTTTTTGTATTTGAACGCCATCGCCAGCGAAGGTGCTACCTGTACGTTTTGCCAGTCGTTCCAGCCGTATTCCATGCCCCGGCCCGATGCCGTGTTTTTGTTGCCCCAAGTCTCCTGCCCGCCAAACATATAGAAAGCGTTGCCCTGATCCCAGCCGACCCAGCGGTGCTGTACGGCAAAAATGGTTTCGTTGGTCATCTTACCCGCCGTAAACAGGTCGTCATAGTTTGGCGTCAGGGCGTAGCTGTAGGGAGCCTGAAGCAACTGTTGCAACTGCGCCTGTGCCTGCGCATACTTTTTCTGATAGAGCAGTGCCTTTCCCAGCAACGCTACGGCAGCTCCCCGTGTGGCCCGGCCCAACTGAGCATCGGGGTAGGTTAGAGGTAGATCAGTAGCGGCCTTTGTGAGATCACGCTCCACAGCCGCCCAGCCCTCGGCTACACTGGCGCGTGGAGCCTCGGCGTTCTGCGCTGATGCCGAATTAGGCCGCAGCGGTACGGCTCCCCACAGTTGTGTCAGTTGCATCTGCGCCCAACCCCTCAGAAACGACGCTTCGGCGATGTACTGCTTCTTGTTGGTCTGCTCAGCAGCCATCGTTGGGTTCCAGGCAGTAGCGCGGTCGATGACAAGATTGGCGCGGAAGATCATCCGGTACAACGACCCCCACGTTTGCTGAATCACCGGATTGGCCCCCGTATGCGCATAGATCGGGAACTCGGCTAAGTCGCCCAGGAGTGGGGTGTTGCGCTCGGCGTCGTTGCCCAGCAGGTCGAACGTAAAGTACCAATCACGGGCGTACAGACCCTGGTGGAGCAACGTAGCGTAAGTAGCAATGGTAGCTTCGTTGAACTGTACGTCCGTTGTGAAGTACGTAGCGTCGCTGTATTGGTTCTGGTTTTTGATGTCCAGCGTATCGGGGTCGCAGGCCCAGTTGCCCAGTAGCAACGCCATCAGCAGAGGAATGAACCGTTTTTTCATACGTATTAATCGTTTAGTAGCGTTGGCGGCAGTGCAGATGCCCACCACCAACGGGTGTTGTGGTTTTAGAAATTAGCCTGAAGACCAATCATATAGGTGCGCGGCTGCGGATACTGCCCCCGGTCGACACCCCGCGAGAACAAAAACGCTGACGCATTATTGGGGTCGGGGCTGCTAATTTCAGGGTCGTAGCCGGTGTACCGCGTAAACGTCAGTGCGTTTTGGAGTGTGGCATACAGCCGTACTGATTGAATGAATCGCGACTTTTGTAAGAATGCATTTGGTAATGAGTAACCGATGGTAATATTACGCACCCGCATAAATGCTCCATTCTCCACAAAATAGCTCGACGGGCGTGTGTTCAGATTGGCGTTCTGACCGGCGCGTGGTACGTCGGTTACGTCGCCATCCTGCCGCCACCGACGCAGCACCTGCGTACTGGCGTTGAAGGGTCGGGTCATGCCTACCAGCCAGTAATTCAGGGCGTTATAAATCTCTACGCCTGCCACACCCTGTAGCGCAATCATAGCATCGAGCGGACCGTAGCGCAGGTTGATGTTGCCGCCGTAGGTCCACTTCGGAATCGGTGAGCCGAGGAAGGTTTGGTCGGCGGGCGTGATTCTGCCGTCGCCGTTAATGTCCCGATACACAAAGTCACCCGGCAATAGTTTGTCCTGGAAGGTAGATGCTCCTTTGTCGTCGACACCCAGCGACCGCAGGTCAGCCACGCTCGATACGACCCGATCCACTCTGTAGCCGTAGAAATATCCCAGCGGGAAGCCCGGTTCGGTGCGGGTAGCGTTGAAGCCTCCGTCGATACTTCCGTTCGCAAACGGCACCCCACCGCCCAGCGATGTTACCTGGTTTTTGTTGTAGGCTGCATTGCCCGTCAGGTCGAGCCGTAGTTTGCCAATGTCGGCGCGATAGCTGGCGGTAAATTCTACCCCCCGGTTAAATGCGCTGGCCGCGTTCTGCCACAAAGTTGACGTCCCTACGCCCGTATTACCCACTCCGGTCGATGGCGGAATGGGCACCTGCAACAGCAGCCCGTTGTTGTTGCGATTGTAATAGTCTACCGTCAAACCTATTTTATTGAACAGCGTTACGTCTACGCCCACGTTGGTTTGCGTCGTTTCTTCCCAGCGCAGAGAAGGGGCCGCAATGGAGTTGACGGTTGCTCCCTGTGTGTACGTACCGTCGGTGCCGAGCGAATAAACCAGGCTGGGTGAACCACGCCATACGGTTGGTTCGGTCAGGCCAAAGGGAATGCGGTCGTTCCCGGTTTTGCCCCAACTGGCCCGTACTTTCAGGTTGCTAATGGCCGGTATATTTTTCAGGAACGGCTCCTCCGATACAATCCAGGCAAAACCAAAGCCGGGAAAATTACCAAATCGATTGGTCGCACCGAAATTGGGCGAACCGTCGCGCCGGAAGCTCGCCGTAAAGATGTACCGGTCCATGAGCGTGTAATTGACCCGCCCAAAGTACGACAGCCGGGCACTCTCATATGCCGAACCACTGGTGATGGTTGTCTTGGGCGATACGCCAATCTGCTGAATCTCGTCGTTAGCCAGGTCATTACCCTGTGCGTTCAGCGAACGGCCCAGCGCACCCCGAACATACGTATTACCCACCACTACGTTCAGGTTGTGGATACGGCCAAACGTTTTGTCGTAGGTAAGATAGTTCTCCAGCAGTGGGCTGATGTCATAGCCGTAGTACTCCGTAATCTGACGGGGAAACACCAGCATGCCATTGGCAAAAGGACGCTGGAAGTTAAATCCGTTGTAGTTTCCAAAGTTGATTGACGCCTGAGTGCGGAAGGTCAGCCCGTCCATAATCCGCCACTCGCCAAACAACTGCGTATAAAGCTGCATAAAACGGGCCTTGCGGTTGGTCAGGTTGATAGTTGCCAGCGGGTTGAACGCGTCGTTGAGGTCGTCGGTCGTTGTTACGCGCGAGAAGCCGCCGAGGTTGGTAGGATCGGTGGTCGGTGCGTAGGGCGGCATCCGCAGCGCATCGGCAAACGAAGCCGTATTGCCCCGGTTGGTGGTATAGCGAAAGTTGATGTTCTGACCAAACTTGAACCGCCCTACCGTTTGCTCCAGCGCGGCCCGCAGGTTGATCCGCTCGAAGTCGTAGTTACGCATGATAGCCTGCTGATTGGTATAACCCATCGACACGCTGTAGGTCGATTTTTCGGAGCCACCCGTCAGGTTCAGGTAGTGTTCGGTGAGCCGACCGTTGCGATAGATTTCGTTCTGCCAGTCGGTACGGGTAACGCGTACATCGGGCGATTGCAGTTTGCTGGTCAACTGACCACCGAGCGCGGTTTGGATGTCGCCCACCAGATCAACGTATTGGGTGGCGTTCAGCATGTCGAGCTTGCGCCAGGGCTGTGCTACGCCCACGTAACCCGTGTAGGAGAGTTTCGGCGTTCCACTCTTGCCCCGTTTGGTTGTCACAATCACTACGCCGTTGGCGGCTGCGGCTCCGTAGATGGCGGTAGTGGCGGCATCTTTCAGTACTGTTACGTTCTCGATGTCGTAGGGGCTAACCGAGTTGATGTCGCCCCCCTGAATACCGTCGATAACGTAGAGTGGGTCGGAGTTGGTGAACGAGCCAACACCCCGGATGGTAATTTTAGTGCCTGAACCGGGCAGACCGTTGTTGTTCGTTACGTTTACACCCGCCAGCTTACCTTGCAGCAACTGATTGGCGTCTGATACGTTCACGTCGCCGAATTCTTTTCGGCCCGCAATGGCTACCGAACTTGCCAGGTCGCGCTGCCGTACCGTACCGTAACCAATGTTTACCACCGATACCTCCTGCAACGTTTTGACATCGCTTGCCAGACTTACGTTAATCGTTGATTGATTCCCGACCGCAATTTCCTGTGTTACGTAGCCTATGTAGCTGAAAATCAGAGTTGCGTTGTTCGACGGAACATTAATGGAGTAGCTGCCGTCTGAGTTGGTCGAGGTGCCCCGGTTGGTTCCTTTCACAGCAATCGAGGCACCTGCCAGAACAGCACCGCTCTCGTCGGTGATACGACCCGTTACGACGCGGTCCTGGACCAGTTCGTTCAGTATCAGCCCAGCCCGGCTAATGCGGTTTTCGAGCGACTGGCTCAGGGAACGGATGTCGGTGCCCGCTCCGATCAGGGCGAAAGGGCCTTTATTTTCTTCTTCGAGCAGGCCAGCCCGTTTCAGCGGGCGCAGTGTTTTACCAGCTTTCTGGCCTTTGGCGCGAATTATGTAAAAATTGGCGCGTACTGGCTCCGAAATCAGGTCGGTTCCCTGTAGTAAACTGTTCAGGTCTTCGGTTAAGCTGCCCGATAGCATGGTGTTATTCAATACCTGCGTATCTACCAGGTCGCTTCGGTAGATGAACGAAACGCCGTACCGTTTCTCGATGCGGGCCAGTCCAACTTTTAGCTGTACCATTTTGGGCGATACGGCCCGCCCGGAACCGTCGTCGCCGTGTTGCTTTAGCACTAATTCCGGACGTTGCGAGTTAAGGCGGCTTGTGGATGCCAGCACCTGTGCATCTACCGCAGAGGGTAGCATTGTGTTTGCTGTCAGGCTGACTCCTAAAAGGAATAGTAACTTTTTCATGCGTTGTAAAAGAAGAAAGAATTAATCATTAGAGTCGATAATCACCTGATTTCCATGCCGTTGAATTGAAAGCCCGAATAGCTGAGCCAAGCCGTCCAGTAGCACGTTTACGTTGTGATTGGGCACCGTACCCGAAAACCGTTGCTGGAGGAGTTCCGGTTTTTTTACCGTCACCGACAAGCCATATGTTTCTTCCAGCCGATCTACCATGTCCTGAAGGCTGGCGTCATCGAAGGTTAGCCTGTCTGTTTGCCATGAAGCATCCGCTACCGGGTTTACACGCCGGCGGTTTACATACTTAGTTCTGGGTGAAGTTTCAACCAGTTCGCCGGGGCGCATCTCTACTTGCTGACCAGCCTGGTTTTCGAGTCGGATACGTCCGCTGCTGAGCACAATGCGGGTCCGGGAGGGGCGGGCCAAAACGTTAAACTGAGTACCCAGCACTTCGATGTTCAACTTGTTGGGCAGATGCACCACAAAGCGTTCATGGTTAGCCTGATGCGTTACACGAAAGAAGCCTTCGCCATCGAGCCAGACTTCACGGGTGGTGCCGGTGGCCCAGCGGGGCGCATACCGTAGCCGACTATTACCGTTCAGGGTTACGGTAGAGCCATCGGGCAGCGTGAACCGGCTGGTTTTGCCATAAGCCGTTTGCTGAATCAGATCAGCCGGGTAGACATACTGATAGCCGTAGAATCCACCCGCAGCCAGTAACAAAGTGCCAATCAGAACAGCCGCCCAGCGCATTGGCTGACTGTACCACGGCAATTGTCGAACAGGTGTTTCGTCGGTCAGCGGGCGAACGGGCGTTAACCTCTGGCGAAGTGCGGCTAAGAGTTTATCGGCGTCGGGCGCAGTAGCGGCTGCATTGGGCAAAGTCTGCCACTCAGCCTGATCGAATTGCTGATCGAGACGATGCTTCAGGTAAACCTGCCCTTCATTGGTGGCGAACCAGTTCAGCACACGCCGAGCCTCATCGGGTGTAACCTGGTTGGCGAAGTAGCGTTGGAGTATATCTTCGGTCATAGGGTATAGAAAAGCCAGTTTGCTTCCTATACACCAGCCGTGAACAGAAGTATTATTGGAATGGGAAAATTTTTTCGGATTTAATCACAAATTTTGATGAGGAGTAGTGTCATCAGCGTTGGAATGTCGGCGTGTTGGCGCAGATAATCGCGCAGGAACCGACAAGCGTGGTAATACTGCACTTTAACCGTATTGATAGAAATATCGAGTTGCTGAGCTACCTCTTCGTTCGACAAACCGCTTTCCGAACGCAACGTAAACACCAGCCGACGCTGGGCAGGCAGTAGTTGCAGCCCCTGCCGCACTACTAAACTATACTCGTTCAGCATAATCGCTTCTTCGGTGCTTGTGTCGGTTTCTGGAAGGGCCGTTTGCTGCTCAATATGACGTAGAATAGCTCGCTTCTCGTCGCGCAGGCGGTTCAGAATCTGATGACGCATGGCCGTTGCCAGATAAGCCCGGACTGACTGGGCCGGGTCGAGGTGGGTGCGGTTCAGCCACAGTTTCAGATATACTTCCTGAAGAGCATCTTCGGCCAAACCGGGGTCTTTAACGTACTGAACGGCAACGCCGTAGAGGTAGCGGTAATGACGCCGGAACAGCAACTCAAACGCGCTTTCATCGTGGCGCGTCAGCCGAAGCGTTAGTTCCGAGTCGGTCGGTTCCATAAACAGCTATCATTAAACAAAACGGCGTACCACCCGGTGGTGGGCCAACCCACTTTGCGACCTATGACAAATGTAGAAAAGAAATAAGCAAGTTGACAAAAGAATACTTTTTATTTGAAGGGTGCAATCGTAAACTTGCATTTCCATTCGACACTACGTCTATAACCCGTTATGCGTTACGCTAAGGCCATTCTTTCTACTCTTCTAACCATAATTTTAATCTACGCGCTCAGTCGTTCATGGGGTACAGTCCCGGCGTTTGGGCCACTACTTAGTCCATTTGTTGGGTTTTGGCAAAACGCTGAACCCGCCAACGACGCCGACGAAGAAATTACAATCAATGGCACGTCGGCTCCGGTTACGGTCATTTTCGATGACTTAGCCATCCCGCACGTATTCGCGCAGAACGACCGCGATGCCTATTTCGCGCAGGGTTATCTGACTGCCCGCGACCGGCTCTGGCAGATGGAGTTTCAAACACACGCAGCCGCCGGGCGAGTGTCTGAGATTGTAGGCGACCGCGCCCTCGAGCTCGACCGCTACAACCGGCGATTAGGTATGGGATTCGGGGCCGAACGCGCCGTAAAGGCTATGATGGCCGATCCGCGTTCGCGCGAGTCGCTTGAAGCCTACACAGCGGGCGTCAACGCCTATATCGATCAGTTGAAACCCGCGCAGTATCCGCTCGAATACAAACTGCTGGGCTATGCCCCCGAACCCTGGCAACCTATTAAGTGTGCCTATTTCCTGAAATACATGTCGGGGGTACTGGCACTGGGAGCCGATGACCTGAATATGAGCAACGTACTCAAAAAATATGGTCTCGCCGTTACGACGGATCTGTTTCCCGATTACCCCTTTCGCGAAGATCCAATTGTTCCGGCTGGTACAAAATGGGACTTCAAACCGATAAACATTCCGGCTGTTCCTGCCAGTGTGCTGCCCAATGGCAAACCGCTGGCAATGCGCTGGCCCGAACATGACCCAACCATTGGCAGTAATAACTGGGCCGTGGGGCCGCAAAAGTCGGCTACCGGCTACCCAATTCTGGCGAATGACCCGCACCTGTCGCTGAGTCTGCCGTCGATCTGGTATCAGATTCAGTTGGTTACGCCCACACTGAACGTATACGGAGCTTCTATGCCGGGTTCGCCAGGGGTGATAATTGGTTTCAACAGGCAAATAGCCTGGGGCGTTACGAATGTTGGTGCCGACGTACTCGACTTTTACCAGATCAAGTTCAAAGACGCATCGAAACGCGAGTATTGGCACGATAACAAATGGAAGCCCATCACGCGTCGGCTGGAGGTTATAAAAGCAAAGGGTAAACCCGACATCATCGACACGGTATTATACACGCATCATGGCCCGATTATGTATGAGGAAAATGAAAAGCCGTATGCCAAAAACGTACCGGTTGGCTACGCAGCCCGCTGGATTGCCCACGAAGCCTCAAATGATTTTCTAACCTACTACCTTCTCGACCGGGCCAAAAATCACGCCGATTACCGCAAGGCTCTGTCGTTTTATTCGGCTCCGGCGCAAAATTTCGTCTTTGCCGACGTTGCCAAAGACATTGCGATTTCACCAAATGGGCGTTTCCCTCTGAAATGGAAGAATCAGGGCAAGTTTCTGCTCGACGGAACCAATCCGGCCCACGATTGGCAGGGGTGGGTCCCGGCTGAACAAAACCCGCATGTTAAAAACCCGCCGAGGGGATTTGTCAGCTCGGCCAATCAGTTTTCGACAGATCCGACCTATCCGTATTACCTGAACTGGCAGTTTGCTTCCGCCGAACGCGGCATCCGCATTAATCAGCGGCTTACAGCTATGCAAAACGCTACGCCCGACAGCCTGCGGATGCTGCAAAATGACAATCTGAATTTGCGGGCTAAAAACGCGTTGCCTATATTTTTGCCCTATTTGCGAACGAATGGACTAACCGCTGAACAGGCTAAAGCGTTGGACATTGTGAAAAAATGGACTTACACCAATGATGTAGGCGAGGTTGGTGCCACTATTTTCACTGAGTGGATGCAACAGTATATGGAACACGTCTGGAAAGACGATTTCCCCAGCAATGATCAGAACACATTTCGATTTCCGAGTTTCGACCGAACGCTGCTGCTGGCCGAAAAAGAACCAAACGCCCGTTGGTTCGACAATGTAACGACCGCAACAACTGAAACACTTGGCGATATGCTGACGCAGAGTTTCCGGTCAGCCGTTGACTCGCTCACCCGGCAGCACGGCCCCATCGGCAAGGCATGGCAGTGGGGCAACCATAAAGCAACACGCATCAGTCACTTAGCCCGGCTCGATGCCCTCAGCGCGCTGAACGTACAGATTGGTGGTGGAGCCAACATCGTTAACGCTACCAGCGAACGCAACGGCCCGTCGTGGCGGATGGTGGTGGCGTTGGGGCCACAGCCCAAAGCCTACGGTGTGTATCCGGGCGGGCAGTCGGGCAATCCCGGCAGTCCGCATTACCTGAACATGCTCGAAACATGGCGAACGGGCCAGCTCAATGAATTGCTTTTCCTGCAAACCGCACAGGACAAACACCCCCGCATCAAGCGGAAAATGGTGCTAAAGTAACGCGGCTGGAAACCTGCACATGGGGTGTTAACATACTGCGGCTGGAAAGACACACGTAAACTGACTACAAAAACTTAATTGCGGCTTCCCAGCCGCCTTACACATATGCTTCAAATCATTATAATCGCCATACTGAGTCTGTTGGCTCAGCTTATTTTGCCGTGGTGGAGTCTGGCATTAGTAGCCTTTGGTGTCTGTTTCTGGCGCAGCACGGGCGCGGGACAATCGTTTTGGTACGGTTTTGCCGGTATCGCGCTGGTATGGCTGCTATATGCCCTGCTCATACACCTACGTACAGACGGTATCCTGACTAATCGCATGGGCCAGCTTATTTTTAAGACAGATGGAGCCGCGCTGCCGTTGCTGGTAACAGCCCTATTGGGCGGTTTGGTTGGTGGCCTGGCAGGTGTTTCGGGGTACTACGTCCGGCTGATTTTCCAAAATCAAATAGCTAATCGTACCTCGTAAATCGTAAATCCCTATAACTTTGTAGGATAAACTTGTCACTAACCAATTCATTTCCTGTGAAGAATGCCTCATTAATTCTGAACGTCATCCTGACGATTGCCGTAGCTGTACTCTACTACCTGCATTTTAAAGACCGCCAGCCCGACGCGCCCGCCGTAGTGGCAAAACCCGCCGAAGCGAAAGGTAAAGAGATTGTTTACGTAAACGTCGATTCGTTGTTGACCAAATACGAATACTTTAAAGATACACAGAAAGTACTTGAAAGTAAGCGATTTCAGTTGGAAAACGAACTGGCAACCAAAGGCCGCAACTTGCAAAATAAAGCCGCTTTTTTCCAGCAACAGGCCAGTCAGGGAAAGTTGACCCAGGAACAGGGCCGTGCTACCGAAGTGTCTCTGCAAAAAGAACAACAGGATATTCTGGCCTACCGCGAACGGGCGGCCCAGAATCTGGCGGTTGAAGAGCAGAACAAGAACAAGGAGTTATATGACCAGATATATGACTATCTGAAAAAAGTAAATGCCCAGAATAAATACCAGTTTGTATTGGGGTATACCAAAGGTGGTGGCATTCTGTTTGCTAACCCCGATGCCGACCAAACCAAAGTTGTTCTGGACGGTCTGAACAAAGAGTACAAGGAGAAACAGACAAAGAAAAAATAGCATCTGTTGTACGCTACACCAAAAAGAGGTCGGCCTATACGTGTGGGTCGACCTCCTTTTGGTATAGCGTACAACAATAAATTTTTATTGTGTACCAATGGCATAGTTATTGCGACAATTTACCGCATTAGATGTATAGTAACTCTGTACATTACTGAAAACTAATAAATGATATGTGTTGCATATATTTACTGAAATTTCAAGCGGAATTTCAGGTAGGGTATGATTTTTGCCTGTGAAAAGCTAATTCGGTAAGTTTGTCGCGCCTACAGCCGAGGATTAGAACATCGTCCGGTTGGGCCGGTGCCGTATTAGGTCTTGAGGCTGTGATTCTAATACCACTTTTCGGAGTGCTGGCACCGGCCCGCTGGGCGTCCTTCTTTGTCGAGACTGGGTTTTGGCATTTCGTCACAAACCTCTCCCTGATTTCCGGTGTTGTCCCAAATGGCGGCTATCTTTGCGGCCCCATTTCTGTAGTCTTATGGCCTCTGCCCCGATTGTAAAACAAGTTGATATCCGAAACCGGCGAGCGTCGTTTGAGTACGCTTTTCTGGAAAAATATACGGCAGGCATCGTGCTTACCGGCACCGAAATCAAATCGGTACGGCAGGGCAAGGTGAACCTTCAGGATGCCTATTGCCTGATTCATGGCGATGAACTGTTCATCCGTCAGATGAATATCTCTACGTATTCAGAAGGAACGCATTACAACCATGAACCCCTGCGCGACCGAAAGTTGTTGCTCACCAAGCGCGAAATCAAGCGATTGGCCGACAAGCTGAAAGATCAGGGACTGACCATTGTACCGATCCGGATGTTTACGAGTGAACGCGGTTTTGCCAAAATTGAGATTGCGCTGGCGAAGGGTAAAAAGCTGTTCGACAAGCGGGAGAGCATTAAAGAACGCGATGTTGAGCGCGACATGCGCCGGGGAAGCGAATAGTTTTTTTGCTCAATTCTTGCCATTCTGTGGATAACTCTGTAAATTGCTTGCGTACAGAGGGTTCTAAACGCGATATGGGCAGGAAAGTATTAGTCTTAAATCAAGATTACAGCGCACTCAGCATCTGCTCCGTTCCTAAAGCATTTTTGCTGGTTTACTTAGACAAAGCCGAACTCGTAGCCGAATCGGAACAATTTACGCTTCGAACCGTTTCTGCCGAGTTCCCGATGCCGTCGGTGATTCGGTTGCATCGATACGTGAATCTGCCTTACAAGGGCGTTATGCTGACCCGGCAGAATATCTTCAAGCGCGATGGGCACCGCTGCCAATACTGCGGCACTACAGAAGACCTGACGCTCGACCACGTCCTGCCAAAGTCGAGAGGAGGCAAAACCAGTTGGGACAATCTGGCTACGGCCTGTAAACGGTGCAACTCCAGAAAAGGAGACGACACCCCCGACGAAGCGAATATGAAACTGCGCCAGAAACCGTTCAAACCTACGTTTCTGGTTTTTTTACGCGAATTTTCTGACTCCATCGAAGAAAGCTGGATGCCATTCTTAGCCAAGAAAGAAAAGGCATACGTGTAGGGAGGAGTAGGGTTTTAGGGTGTAGGGTGTAAGTGGCTTCGCTGGAAGTACTTACACCCTACACCTTTTTATAGCTTATACCTTATCATTGAACTATTTGGCCGAAAAGTTTGCTTATCTTTGCAGTCCTTTTTTAAGGGCAACTAATTTATAAACTAAAAGTCAGTTCGCCATTGACTCAGCGGCTGACGTACTGAGTGGGTCAGGAAACCGTTTTTTATGAGCAAAACGCAGCAACGCGAACTGCCGGCATTTGATTGGGACCGGGCAGACAACAAAGGATTCGGAAGTGGCTATTCGGATGTGGAGCGCAACCGAATGTTGGAACTCTACGACAACACCCTGTCGGAGGTTAAAGAGAAAGAAGTGGTGATGGGAACCGTAGTAGGAATCACAGACCGTGAGGTGCTGCTGAACATCGGTTTCAAGTCGGATGGGTTGGTGCCAGCTTCCGAATTCCGCGATATGCCGGAACTGAAGATGGGTGATGAAATTGAAGTTTACGTAGAAAATCAGGAAGACCCGAACGGTCAGCTGGTGCTGTCGCGCAAGAAAGCGAAAGTTATCACCGCCTGGCAGAAAATTCAGCGCGCGCTCGACGAAGACCTCGTTATCGATGGTTTCGTAAAACGCCGGACCAAAGGTGGTCTGATTGTCGATATTTATAGTGTAGAAGCTTTCTTGCCAGGTTCGCAGATCGACGTGAAGCCAATTCGCGATTTCGACGTTTTTGTAGGCAAGAAAATGGAAGTGAAGGTCGTGAAGATCAATTATGCAAATGACAACGTAGTTGTATCGCATAAGGTCCTGATCGAAAAAGACCTCGAAGCGCAACGCGCCCAAATCCTGAATAACCTCGAAAAAGGGCAGGTACTCGAAGGCGTTATCAAGAACATGACCAATTTTGGTGTGTTCATCGATCTCGGCGGTGTAGACGGTCTGTTGCACATCACCGATATTTCGTGGGGCCGTATCAGCCACCCGTCGGAAGTGCTCCACCTCGATCAGAAAGTCAATGTTGTAGTACTTGACTTCGATGAGGATAAGAAGCGTATTTCGCTGGGTATGAAGCAATTGCAGGCCCATCCTTGGGATGCCCTCGTTGCTGATATTCAGGTTGGCTCGAAAGTTAAAGGCAAAATCGTGAATGTGGCCGACTATGGTGCATTCCTCGAAATCATGCCGGGCGTTGAAGGACTGATCCACGTATCCGAGATGTCGTGGTCGCAGCACCTGCGCAACCCACAGGAGTTCTTGAAAGTGGGCGATGAGGTAGAAGCCGTAGTGCTGACACTGGATCGTAACGAGCGGAAAATGTCGCTGGGTATCAAGCAATTGACTGAAGACCCCTGGACCCGCCCCGAACTACGTGCCAAATACGCTATTGGCACCAAACACAAAGGTGTTGTGCGTAACCTGACCAACTTTGGCCTGTTCCTCGAATTGGAAGAAGGCATCGATGGTCTGGTACACGTATCGGATCTGTCGTGGACGAAGAAAATTAAACATCCGTCAGACTTCATCAAAGTGGGTGAAGAACTCGACGTGGTTGTACTCGAACTCGATGTCGACAACCGTCGTCTGGCTTTGGGCCACAAGCAACTCGAAGAGAACCCGTGGGATACCTTTGAGACCATTTTCGCCGTGGGCACGGTTCACCGTTGCACAATCCTGAGCAAAAATGACAAAATGGCAACCCTCGAACTGCCCTACGGCATCGAAGGATTCTCGTCGTTGAAGAATTTGGCGAAAGAAGACGGTTCGTTTGCCGAAGCAGGTGAGTCGCTCGACTTTAAAGTGACCGAGTTCTCGAAAGATGAGAAGCGCATCATGCTCTCGCACAGCAAGACGTGGGGTGAGAAAAACGAGCCGGTTAAAGAAGCTAAAGCCCCGAAAGCGGCTAAGCCTTCGACCAGCACGAACCAGCCGGAGCGCGGTGCTACCCTGGGCGACCTCGACGCGCTGGCCGCGTTAAAAGAGCAAATGGAAGGCCGCAACTAAGCTGCCGACTACGAGATAATAAAATGCCCCTGCATCAAGTGTGATACAGGGGCATTTTTTGTTACTTACACGTCATGCACTGACCATTTAAGCAACACGCCGGGAAAACGCAGCCATGTTGATTCGTAATTAATCTGTATTTTTTCTGGCTCGGTTTTCGCCTTGTTGAATAAACGCATATATTTGCAGTCCCAAATGCGCTGGCTTAGGCGCCTGGAAAAAGTGGTTCCGTGGCCGAGAGGCTAGGCTCAGCTCTGCAAAAGCTGCTACAGCGGTTCGAATCCGCTCGGAACCTCCACATAACTGCTCTTCTCAACTGTGTTGTAAGCACAGATGGAAAGAGCAGTTTTTTTGTGAACAACCTCTTTAACAAACCGTTACACACGCATCACGCTTGTGGGCGCACGTAATTACTTAGAACCTTTACAAATAAAATTCAGGGCAAAAAATAACTAAACGTCTATTTTTGCCTATACAGTAATCGTATCGTACTTTTGTGGGCCGATGAAAAATTGGTAGCGAATATGGTGTTCAATTCAACAAATAGATTTGTCAAAATGAGTCGCTTGTCAAGGTTTTGCGGGGTATTGACCCTGTCGATGGCTCTGCTCGTAAATAGCGGTCAGACAAACGCACAGGACTCAGTAGCAGCCGCTGGCGGTGGTCCGGCTGCGGCCACACCAGCCGCTGGCGGTGGGGGTGATGCTGAAAAAGGAAAAACGTTATTTAACAACAACTGTGCTCAATGCCATGCCGTTGGCGATGAAGTAATTGTAGGACCTGGTCTGAAAGGAATTCAGCAGCGTGCTCCAAGTAAAGATTGGCTGTATAAATGGATTCGAAATTCGTCGGCCTTAATTGCGACGGGTGATCCGTATGCTGTTCAGGTATTCAATAAGTTCAACAAAGTACAAATGTCGAACTTCCCGAATCTGACGGACGCCGATATTGATGGCATTCTGGCGTACATCGATCAGGCGAGTGCTCCGGCACAGCAAGCTACTACAGCACCTGCTGGGGGCGGTACTGCTGCTCCGGCTGCTACAGCTACGTCGGGCCCTTCAGAGTTGTTCACTTTCGTATTAGTAGCATTACTTATTGTGATGTTGCTCGTGTTGGGTGTTCTGCTGGCGATTGTAACGATTTTGTCGAAAGCTGTTACGCCTGTTACCCCTGAAGGCACAACCACACAGGCTCCACTGGCGCAGCGTCTGAAAGAGGGATTGTCGAGTGCGTTTAACAATTCGACTCTTCGTTCGATTGTTATCTGGCTTTTTATTCTGGTTGCCACTAAGGAAACAATCGATGGCGCGTTTAGCATAGGTATTCAGCAGGGATACGCACCCAAGCAACCAATAGCGTACTCACACAAACTGCACGCTGGTCAGTACAAGATTGATTGTAATTACTGCCACACAGGTGTAAACAAAGGCAAGTCTGCGCATATTCCAGCGGCTAACGTTTGTATGAATTGCCACGGCGTGATTAAAAAAGAATCGCCTGAAATTCAAAAGATTTATGCGGCAATTGAGCAGAATCGTCCTATTGAATGGGTACGGGTACATAATCTACCTGATTTAGCTTACTTCAACCATGCTCAACACGTAAATGTGGGTAACGTTCAGTGTCAGACTTGCCACGGCGAAATTGAGAAGATGGAAGTGGTTCAGCAGCGTTCGTCGCTGACTATGGGCTGGTGTATTGACTGCCACCGGAAAACGGAGGTCAACACGAAAGACAACGCCTATTACGATAAGTTAGTGGCTTTGCACCGCAAGGAGAGCAAAGAGCCATTAAAGGTTGCTAATATTGGCGGTCTGGAATGTTCAAAGTGTCACTACTAAGCCAATGAGTAATGAACAGTGCCTGCGAATAGGCTCGTTGTTCATTAGTCCATTTACATTATCATTCACAAATACCACGCATGGAAAATACAACCAAACGGTATTGGAAAGGGGTTGAAGAACTGCGCAACGATGCAACGTTTATTAAAAACGCCAACAGCGAGTTCGCTAACCCTGATCTGGGTGAGTCGTCGAACGATCTGGATGGTTTGCTCGGAGGCTCCAATACCCAACGCCGTGACTTCCTTAAAGTAATGGGCTTTGGTATGGCGGCAGTATCGCTCGCTGCCTGTGAAACACCGGTTCACAAAGCCATACCATACATCAACAAGCCGGAAAATGCTTTTCCGTCAATCTCTGATTATTATGCGTCAACTTATGTAGACGGAGGAGATTATGCCGCTATTTTGGTGGAAACCCGCGATGGTCGTCCTATTAAAATTGAAGGCAATCCGGAGTCGAGCATATCAAAGGGCGGTACTACAGCTCGCGTTCAGGCTTCAATATTGTCATTGTATGACATTGACAAATTGAAGAAAGGACCGAGACGGGGTGAAGCTGACATTGACTGGGCTACGGCTGACCGCGAAATCGTTAATCAGTTAAATTCGGTTGCTGGCAGAAGTGGTTCTATTCGCATCGTCACGTCGACTATTCTCAGCCCGGCTACAAAAGCTGTCGTTGCTGAGTTTGTGGCGAAGTACCCGACTACGCGCCACATTATGTATGATGCCAACTCAGCATTTGGCATTGTGCAGGCTAATCAGCTTTCGTTTGGCAAGGCGGTGGTTCCTTCCTATGATTTCAGCAAAGCACAGATTATCGTAAGTCTCGGTGCCGATTTCCTTGGCACATGGATTGCTCCATTGGAGTATGCGAAGCCATACGCACAGGGCCGGAAAATCGGAGCTGTTGGAGGTGGAAAGAAAACCATGTCGCGGCATTATCAGTTTGAGACAGGGCTGTCGATGACTGGTGCTAACGCTGATTATCGCGGTACATATAAGCCGTCGCAGGAAGGCCTGGTCGTTGCGAATCTGTATAATAAGGTAGCAGCTAAATTAGGCGGCAGTCAAATCAGTGTTCCAGCCGTTACGGTTCAATACCTCGACAAGGCTGCCAATGATCTTGCCCGTTCGCGTGGTCAGGCTTTGGTGGTGTCGGGTTCGAATGACCCGAACGTGCAGGTGATTGTGAACGCGCTCAATAACTTGCTTGGTAGCTACAGCAGTACTATCGACCTGAACACGCCGGTCAATTACCGTCAAGGTAATGATGTGCAGATGGACGCCTTCATCAACGACGCCAAAGCAGGTCGTGTGGGAGCTGCGCTGTTCTTTAATGCAAACCCAGTTTACGATCACCCACGTGGTGCCGAACTGGCCGAAGCACTGCCAAGGATTGCACTGTCCGTTTCTTTTGCCGACCGTGTAGACGAAACGGCCTCGTTGTCGAAATATATCACGCCTGCTCCACACTTTTTAGAGTGTTGGGATGATGCCGAACCAAAGGCAGGGCATTATAGCCTGATGCAGCCGGCTATCACGCACATCTTCAAAACTCGTCAGTTTCAATCAAGTTTGCTGACGTGGCTTGGTAAGCCAAATGATTATCAGACGTATTTGAAAAACTTTTGGCGGACCACCTACTACCCGCAGGCATCTGGGTTTGCTTCGTTTGACGCTTTCTGGATCAAGTGCCTGCACGATGGTGTTTTCGAACCGCGTAAGAGTCAGGCAGTTGCGGGTGGTGCCTCGTTTGCAGGTAACGTAACACAGGCTGCTGCTGCCATCGCACAACGTTATAAGCCGACAACGGGCATAGAAGTGGCGTTGTACGAGAAGGTTGGGATTGGCACAGGTTCGATGGCAAACAACCCTTGGTTGCAGGAGATGCCTGACCCAGTATCCAAAGCCTGCTGGGATAATTATGCTGCCATATCCCAGAAAACTGCCAACGAGATGGGTCTCGCCCAAAACGATCTTGTAACGGTTTCAGCTAATGGCAAATCGATAGAACTGCCGGTACTTGTTCAACCCGGTCAGGCCGACAATACGGTTTCGATAGCAATTGGCTATGGCCGAGAAAAGGCGGGTAAAGCGGCAAATGGAGTTGGTAAAAATGCGTTTCCGCTTGCGACATTAGCTGGCGGTTTCGTAAGCTTCTCAGCCGTCAATGCGAAAGTAGAGAAAGCCAGTGGTCGCCGTGAAATAGCACAGACGCAAACGCACGACACAGTGATGGGGCGCCGGGCGGTATTGCAGGAAGCCAAACTGGTTGACTACATAAAGAACCCAATGGCAGGCCGGTATGTGCCGAAGGTAGAAACCTCGGAAGGGCCAACCGAATCAACCAATATTACTCTCTGGCACGGTTACGGGAAGCCAAATCATTCGTGGGGCATGGTCATTGACCTGAACTCGTGCATTGGTTGTAATGCCTGCGTAATTGGTTGTCAGTCAGAAAATAATGTTCAGGTTGTAGGTCGCGATGAAGTAATTATGCGTCGTGAAATGCACTGGATTCGGATTGACCGCTATTACAGCAGCGATGCTGAAGCTGAAGACCTGAAAGGTTTGGAGGTGGCCTCGGCAAATCCTGAAGTTACATTCCAGCCGATGCTTTGTCAGCATTGTAGCAACGCTCCCTGCGAAACAGTATGTCCGGTTCTGGCAACTACGCACAGTACCGAAGGGTTGAACCAGATGACGTATAACCGTTGTATCGGTACGCGTTACTGTGCCAACAACTGCCCATACAAAGTGCGTCGATTCAACTGGTTTAAGTACCATGATAACGACAATTTCGATTACCACTTTAATAATGACCTTGGCAAGATGGTCATCAACCCGGATGTAACGGTTCGGTCGCGGGGGGTTATCGAAAAATGTTCGTTCTGTGTGCAACGGATTCAGGAAGGCAAGCTAACGGCGAAAAAAGAACGTCGCCGACCTATGCCGGATGAGATTCAAACGGCCTGCGCCCAAGCCTGCCCAACAAACGCCATTGTTTTTGGCGATATGAATAATCCGGAGAGTACAATTTCTAAAGTGCTCGAAACGGAGATGAAGGGCCGTGCATTCCATGTATTGGAGGAAATCAACGTAAGGCCGCAGATTTCGTACCTGACGAAGATTAGAAACAAAGACGAGGAACCGAAACAGGAAACACGTCAGGAGTCACAAGCATAGTCATTTTGATTTATGGGGATGTATGGCTGATATTGCAAACAATTGGCTGCAACAAACTGTAAATCGTTTTCTAACAACCAGCAATTAATTCAGTAATAATATGTCGCATGTAACATCAGCCGTAAGAACTCCGCTCGTCACTGGTGGCAAGACCTACGCCGACGTGACGGAGGACATCAGCAGACAGGTTGAAGGGCGTCCTACCCGTGAGTGGACGATTGCTTTTACCATCTCGGTGATTGTACTCATCTACGGATTTGCCTGCGTGTTCTGGACCTGGTGGGAAGGTTTGGGCGTTTGGGGCCTGAATAAAACCGTTGGCTGGGCGTGGGACATCACCAACTTCGTATGGTGGGTAGGTATCGGTCATGCCGGTACGCTGATCTCAGCCATTCTGCTGCTGTTTCGTCAGAAGTGGCGGACGGCTGTAAACCGCTCAGCGGAAGCCATGACCATTTTCGCCGTTATTTGCGCGGCCAGTTTCATTATCATGCACATGGGCCGTCCGTGGCTGGCTTACTGGGCACTCCCTCTGCCAAACACGTTTGGTTCATTATGGGTGAATTTTAAGTCGCCACTTGTTTGGGACGTATTTGCCATCAGTACTTATTTTACTGTGTCTTTGGTATTCTGGTACATGGGCCTGTTGCCTGATCTGGCAACTATCCGTGACCGGGCACGCAGCAAAGTGTCACGCTATATTTATGGTGCGTTTTCGTTAGGCTGGAATGGTTCTGCTAAAACCTGGGCGCGTTATGAATACATGAGCCTGATTCTGGCGGGTCTGTCTACTCCGCTCGTATTATCAGTTCATACGATTGTAAGTATGGACTTTGCAACGTCCGTAATTCCAGGCTGGCACACGACTATCTTCCCACCGTACTTTGTGGCTGGTGCTATCTTCTCGGGCTTTGCGATGGTGCAGAACCTGATGTTGATTATCCGTGTGGTGTTCAAACTCGAAGATTACATTACAGTCGAGCATATTGAGTCGATGAATAAAATCATCACGCTCACCGGTTCGATTGTAGGGGTTGCTTACCTGACAGAGTTTTTCATCGCATGGTATTCGGGTGTTGAATTTGAAAGTTACGCATTCATCAACCGGGCAACCGGGCCGTATTGGTGGGCTTACTGGGCCATGATGACCTGCAATGTGATTTCGCCACAGTTGTTCTGGTCTCGGGCCATTCGACGGAGCGTTGTCTGGACGTTCACCTTGTCGGTTGTTGTGAACATTGGTATGTGGTTCGAGCGGTTTGTGATTATTGTTACGTCGCTGCACCGCGATTACCTGCCGTCGAGTTGGGCAATGTTCCACCCTACACTTTTCGACATCAGCGATTATATCTTCTCGTTTGGGTTGTTTTTTACACTGTTTCTACTTTTCTCGAAATTCCTGCCTGTTGTTAATATGGCGGAGGTGAAGACGATCATTAAGTCGTCTTCAGAAAAACTGCCTGCTTCAGTATCGGGAGTGGCAAAGGGAGAGCGCGTTACGAGTCCAACCTTTAACAAGAGTGCAGAGTAAACTTTAAAATTCTGCTAAATATTGCTCTGAGCAATATTTAGCAGAATTGAAACTGAACCATCACTATGTCAGACGTAACTAATAACAGTAAATTTCTGGTCGGTATTTACGACGACGATGATGTTGTACTTCATGCCGTTAAAGAAGTTAAAACGGCTGGTGTCCGTATCCACGAAGTATATACGCCATTTCCCATTCACGGATTAGACGTTGCACTGGGGCATCCACGCACTCGTTTGGGTATAGCTGCTTTTCTGTTCGGATTATCGGGTACTATTACGGCCCTAACTTTGACTGCCTACACGGAAAGCTTCGACTGGCCGATGATCGTAGGTGGTAAAGATTCATACTCGCCGATTGTATATGTACCGGTAATTTTTGAACTGACGGTATTATTCTGTGCATTAGGTATGGTTGGTACTTTCTTGGTATCAAATGGATTAGGCCCAACCGTAAAGCCATTAATGTACGATCTGCGTACAACGGACAACAAATTTGCAATGGCTATCGATCTGAGCAAAAATAGTCTTGGCGAAGGTGACATTGAACGGATTTTAAAGAATTCGGGAGCCGCTGAGGTAAACATCAAGCAGTTTTAATCGGCAGAAGCAAGAAAATGAGTAAACATACAACGATTACCACACTGGTTGCAGTTGGGCTGCTTTTGGGAGGAGTTTCCTGTAAGCGTAGCCATAACGATACGGGGTTGGAGTTTGCCCCGCAGATGTACGATGCAGTTGGTTATGAGCCATACCGGCAAATACGTCCGAATACGATAAACCCATATGGGCTGAACATGCGTGATCCTGCTCGGGGAACGGTGTCTCGCGCCAACTACCGTACCACATTCGGGACGGGAGATAGCGCAACGACTGATCTGATGGTGTACAATATTCCTAAAGACAGCATCTCAATAGCTGAGCGCACGTTGACCAATCCTATTCCGGAGACTGAAAAATCCCTTGAAGAGGGCAAAGTTCTGTACGGTCGTTATTGTGTCCACTGTCATGGTGAAGGTGGTAAAGGCGATGGGCTGGTAGGCAAGGAGTATAAAGGTGTACCCAGCTATTCGGCAGATGCCTACAAAACCATGAACGACGGTCATATATACCATGTCATCACGCATGGTAAGGGCCGCATGTGGCCACACGGCTCGCAAATGACGCCTGAAGAGCGTTGGAAGATCGTACAATATGTACACAAGTTACAACAAGGATAATTTGAATCATTAAGTTTAGGCGAATCGTACGCCACGACTTAAGAATCGAAAACTGAAAACTGTACAGAATGGCATCGGCTCATGCAATACCGTCGTTAGACGAACAATATGAATTTACTGCCGAATCGAAGCGTCGACTTCTGATCGGTATTGGCACCGGAGTGGCATTAGTTGCTATCGGTTCGTATCTGCTGGCTTCAGGAGCAGGTGGTCATGAAGCACACGAAGTTGTCCATGGAACCGGGGCCAGTGAAGGGCATGATGCAGGACATCATGCTTACAAATGGACTAACCGACTGTGGGCAAATGTCTGGCTTAATGCAGTCTATTTTGCTGGTGCGTCTGTTATTGGAATGTTTTTCATTTCCTATAACTATCTGGCGCAGGCGGGCTGGTCGTCTGCATTTAAGCGTATTCCGGAAGCAATGCCTGCCTACTTGCCATTTATGGGTGTAGCTATTCTGGCCGTTTTCTTCATTGCTGGTCATGATCTCTTTCATTGGACACATGAGGGATTATATGACCCTAAGAGTCCTGATTATGATCATATTATTGCGGGTAAGAAGGGGTTTCTTAATACGCCCTTCTATTTGACCCGCTTGGTTCTGTACTTCACGCTTTGGTACGTATTGTGGCGTATGCTGCGCAATTTCTCACTTCAGGAAGACCTTCATGGTGGAACGGAGTATTATGAGAAAAGTATTAAGTGGGGAACGGCTTTCTTGGTGGTATTCGCTGTAACCTCATCTACTTCAGCCTGGGATTTCGTTATGTCAATCGATACCCACTGGTTTAGCACCATGTTCGGTTGGTATACATTAGCGAGCTGGCACGTTACAGGTCTGGCAATCATCACGTTAACTGTCGTAACGCTGAAAGAGCGTGGTTACTTGGCTATTGTTAACGAAAGCCATCTACATGATTTAGGTAAATTTATGTTTGCGTTCAGCATTTTCTGGACATACGTCTGGTTTGCCCAATTTATGCTGATCTACTATGCAAATTTACCGGAGGAGACTATCTACTACCAGGAACGTTTTAGCGGATACGGAGGCATCTACAAAGCACCGTTTTTTATAAACATCTTCCTAAACTTTGTTTTTCC